>JADGRE010000295.1 GCA_017881185.1 Pseudomonadota bacterium
TGTGCTGTCGGGGCTCACGGCGGAAAACGCGCCCCCGCAAGCAACCCAATACCTGCTGAGCACACCGGTTTTGCGACGATCGAGATTTGGCACACTACGCGCTTCAGGTCGCTGCGGAAGCGGGAGCAAAACGTCTGCTGTTGCCCATGGCGAGCGTGGGCGACATCCCGACGATACCGGGCGAGCTGTTCGCGAAGTTTCAGACGGGGTTCTACGCGGATCCGAAGGACGCGGTGTTCAAGGCGTTGGGGGTGCAGTAGCAGCGTCGTCGGACTGAAGTTAATCCGCCAGGAATAATCGGTCAGTTGGCGTGGCTTTCCGATACAACCAATCATCGTGCTGCGTGCGGCGTGCAGGACTCTTCGGTGTATGCCTCAGTTAACCGCCATCGAGTCCGCGAAGGACACGTTCTTCTGGTCAGCGCCGAACAGCGAGACTGAGTTCACCGGGGAAGATCCGCTCGCGGTCGGTTACCTCGCGCAGCAGCTCGGTCTGTTCCTTCTGCCCACCCTGACGACGCGCAGCTCACGCGCGCAGGCATTTGCGGTTGTGCTCTACGGCCTTCACCTAGCCGATCAGAAAGCGACATCAGAGAGCCGCGGGCACGACGACGGCCGCCGCCGCTACTTGTTCGAGAGATGGGAACGCTTCTGGTCGATGTCTGTTCTCGAGCTGTGCCAGGGCGATCTGGACCGCGGTGATCCCGACGCCATGCGCGGCGTGCGCGGAGCACTGCGAAACTGGCGTGCCGGGGACCAAGCACTGCCGCTCGACTTTCAGCTCATCCCGCGTCAAGCGGAGCTGGGTCAGCTCGGCGCGTATCTATCGCCGCTTCGCCTCGCTGGTCTTGTCGTGCGGGGGAGTCTGCGGCCCAGCGTCACTGCGATGGAGATCATCGACGCGTTCTGGACCGAGCCGATGGCCCACGCGCGCACCGCCGCATACGACGCCTACGCGCAGAAAGCATTGGACGAAGCGCAGACGAAGGTTGCTCGCAAGAGCGGCCACATCACTCTCGCCAAAATTGGCGACCTGTCGCGTCTTACGTCGATCTGGCGGCGACAGGCTCAGCAGGAACGTCTGCATCGTGCGCTCATCTTGGACGCGCGCGATACGACCACCAAGGCGATGGCCACGCTCATCGAGCAGGCAACTTCCCAGGATCTGTTTGAACCTCGCGAGATCCTGGTTGCGGCGATCGAAGGACGGCTGGGGGCGGAAGGCGGCATTAAACATGCGGCGGGTGCCCTACCCCCGCGCGGCGGTGCGGCGTACCCTTCTCCCGGTGGCCGAAGTACGATCCTGCATCAACCCAGGGGGCTTCGCATGAACACTCGTCGCTTACTCTTGCTGGGGGCCATGGTGGTCGCGTTGGGGTGTAGCGGAGATCATCGGGGGTCGTCGGGCGCGGACGGTTCTTCTCCGGTGGTGGCAACCGACGGCGGGATCGCGGGATCGCACAGCGGCGTCGCTGGCACAGGCGGAACCGGTAGTGGTGGCTCCGTAGGGGTCGCTGGCAGTGCGGCCTCGGCAGGTGGAACCGGCGGATCAGCCGGCGCGAGCAGCAAGCCCGTTGACGCCTGCAACGCGGACCACGAGTTGGCCACGGCCAGCGATGTGGACGCGCTTGCGAAGTGCACGGCTATCGGCGGCTTCGTCAACGTCCAAGGCACCAACCTGGCCACGCTGGTGCTGCCGATTCTCACAACCATCAAAAGCTTGCAGATCACGGACAACGCCGCGCTGACTACGATCAGCATCCCGAGGCTGACAACCGTGAGCGGCAGCCTCAACATCTACAACGGAAACGCACTGACCAAGCTCGAACTTCCAGCGCTCACGACTGTCGGCGGAAATCTAGACATCACCGGCAACCCAGTGTTGCTCGATTTCAGCCTTCCAAACCTCCAAGCGGTCAACGGGTCGCTGCTGGTCAACAGTAACGACGGCCTCCGGAGTTTCGATCTCCCCATGTTGGTGATGGTGTTCGCGCTACAGGCTGCCAACAACCACGCACTCAGCAGCATCAGTTTGGCGATGCTGACGACGCTCACCAACGATCTCTCGATCACCGTCAACCCCATGCTCCCCACCTGCCAAGCCACCGCGCTGCGTGACCGGCTTGTCGCGTTCTCGGGCGTCGCCACCATCTCGGGGAACCTCGGGACGTGCCCGTGATCAACCCGCCGCCGGGGGGCTGCTCAGGCGGGTGACGCGGAGCTGGGCGGCTGGCAGACTTGATGGTGTTTGTGCTGGCTATCGCCTGCCCAATTCTCGCGCTCCGTGCAAGCCGGTACACCGTGCCACATGAGTTCTCGCCCCGCCTGGCACCCCCACGCAGAACAGCGCCTGCGGAAGGTGAGGTGCGCATCTTCGACGGGCACAAGCTCATAGTGCACTACGACAAGCGCGAGTACGGCGCGCACGAGCGCGTCCCGGTGCCAAAGGGACGCCGGCGCGACAACAACCAGGTTGAACCGTCGCGCTGTGCACCCGGCCGCAGTGTTGGATTCTGCGTTCGATGACGTGGGCCTGCGCCAGCACAGGACCCTGTGCTGTCACTGGCGCGTTGTCGGGGCTTACGGCTGGAGAAGCGCCCTCGGCTAGCAACCCAAGCGCTGGGGAGCACACCCGTCTTGCGACGATCGAGTTTTCGCACCATACGGGGCCAGCGTTTGTGACGGCTACCGGCCTTCGAGGCCTTCGCGGCATTTGCAGCTGACCAGAAATGCAGCCGCTTCCTCGGTGGGCCGCAGAGCCGCCACGCCGCTTGGCGCAGCTTCTGCCTGATTGCAGGCGCATGGCGGATCCGCTGCCTCCCGACGGCACTGCAGATCGCGCAATCGAACTCGGGACGGCTCGGCGGCTCGGGTTCCTTCGGACGGGCAGACCGGAAGTACTCGCGGGTGCACTGCAGCGAGGATGGCGAAACTCGTTCTGAATCCGTCGCGCGCACTTCGACTCTTCCGCACCGCGTCACGAGCCGGCATTGCGCGGAAGTCGCGCTTCGCGGGAACCACTCGCCCGAACTGAACCCCTTGACCAGGAGCGGAATGGCATATCATTCTGACGTCTGGACGATGCGGCGACCGTGTCGTTGGTGGTCCCAACATCGGAGGAGATACACGTGCAAGCCGTCCGAGAAGAGCAGTCTGCCGGCCCCGCGGTGTCGTCCAGCGACCCCGCACGTCTCAGCACCGATAGGCTGATGAAAGTCTTCGGCGCGCTCGAAGCACCGCTGCTCGAGGAGATGGACGGCGAGTATGCGTCGAAGATCCTGCGCCAGTCGTTTGTGGCTGCCGACATCGGGGCGAGACTGATCCTGTCGAACCCGCTCGCGCTCGGCATCTGGCGGAGCAAGTCGTTCCGTCCGGTGGATGCAAGCGTCGGACGCGGATACAACACGTTCAGGCAATTCGGTCGCACGGTCCACCGGCTTCCGATGCAGACCCTCGTTGCGCCGTCTCGTTACGACGGCAGGCTCGCCTACCAGCTCGTCTATCGCGCATATCACTCCATCTGCGGTGAGCTGCATGTGGTCGACGAGCTTCGGCGGCTGACGCCCGACACCTATCTCGGCATCGGGACGTGGGGCTTCACGCCGGCGATGCGTCGCGTTCCCTACCCATTTCTGCTCGAGGGCCCGGTTGGTCCATACCGCGCTGACGTCGGGAGGGCGCGCAGGTCCTATTCCGTCGAGGCCGAAGTGCCTGCCTTCGGGCCGGGTCGGTAGCGCGATGCCGAGCATCGGGCGGTAGCCAGGATAGTGCGACCAGGCAAGGCTGGTCGCACAATGCCGGCTACCGCCAGCTGCTTACCGGTAAGCAGTCAGCGGTCAGGCGCATCGGGACTGGTGTTCCCGCCGAGGGACGCGGCGCGTCGAATCGACAGCTGGAACGAAGCCGTGCTAGGGTGGGTTCGGCCTCCGGCACCCGCAAATCATGATGCGACCTTCAAGCAGCCTGCTGGCGACAGTGATCGTGCTGGGGCTCGGTTGCAGTGGCAGCGCGGCCGGCACGAAAGAGCCTGACGCGGGTGAGGCAGCCGCCGGCACGCAAGCGCCGACGGAGTCCAACTTCGTCGCCACGGCGGCCCAGGTGTACTGCGAGAGCCTGCGCCCGTGCTGCGAGCGTGTCGGATACACCTATGATGTGGCCGGGTGCCAAGCCGTCGAACGCGACAGGCTCGCGCCCTATCACGCGACTGGAACCTACGATGCGCAAGCCGCGAAGAAGTGCCTCGAGCTGATGCGCGCGCGGTTACCGGCTTGCTCGGGTGGCCTCGAGTTGCAGCGCGCGCTCAGCGATGCGTGTGAGTTGGCGATCTATCCCGGCACGCGGCAACCGGGTGAAGCGTGCGACGTGCGCAGTGACTGCGCGCTGTCGACCGAAGGCAGCGTCGATTGTCTGTACTTCAAGACTGGCGGTGCCGATGCGGGCAGTTGGGAACGTCAGTGCACGCTGACCAAGCCCACCGCGGCACTGGGCGACCCGTGCAACGCCTCCGACAGCGTGAAGCTCCCGGCTGTGATCTCCGACTGTGCGAGTGGCGCCGGCCTGTACTGCAGCTCGACCACCGACACGTGTCAGCTCGCAGCGAAAGTCGGCGAAGCGTGCACCGCGTTGCCGTGCGTCGCTGAAGCGTACTGCAAAGCAGGCGTTTGCTCGGCGAGGCATGCCAGCGGCGAGACCTGTGACGACGGCAGCTGCGCCAGCGGCTTGTACTGCACGCTGCCAAGCGGCGGAACCTGCGCTGTGCCAAAGCCACCTGGCGCCGCGTGCGCGCACGCCGCCGAGTGCGCGAACGGCGGCCAGTGCTCGCAGAACAAGTGCAGTGCGGGTGCGCTAGCAACCGCGGACGCATGCAGGTCTGCTCCCGGCTTGTGACGAGGCAGCGCCCGCGCGCCGCAGAGCGCTTGCCGGGAGTTTGGGAGCCAGCGTCTGACTTCACCGTCTGCCGCCGCAGAAGAAGGGTGAGCAGGGCCACAAATTCTGTCAAACCAACATAGAAATGTCGGGTAGTTGGCCAAAGTAGAGATGTCGGGTTCGGGCTCTGCGGCTCTGCCGCCGCAGAAGTGCTGGGAGATCGGCCACCTGACGAGTGACTCAGGCTGTGGTCGAGGCCCGCACAGGCCGTTCATGCTGCCTACGATCCCGAGCGTAGCTCGCGTCGGTTCAAGAACTTGCCCGGCAAACACCACACGCGCTTCGTGAGCGTCGGGCCGCCGGTCGTCGCGATTGCCTCCAGCACCTGATGACTCGCACGCAGGATGGCACCGACGGCGACCATCGCCTGGCCAGGCTCAGCCGCCGTCGGTCGTTGCGAGGCCAGAGTCCGGGCCCTCCTGACCGGCGTCGAACTCCGGCGGGCCGATGTGGTTGCCGTTCATCACTTTGCAAGGACAAGCGCCATACGTCGCGACGACTTTGCCACCCAACATCACGAACGTCGCGCCTCCGTCACCCAGGGAGATAAAGGAGCCGCTCGGCACCTCGTGCACGCAGGCTCTGCCGATCAAGCC
>JADGRE010000296.1 GCA_017881185.1 Pseudomonadota bacterium
TGGGCTAATGCCGCCCAACCATGGACCTACGTACGCAGTCTTGGGTGGTGGTCGTGCTCGTGCTGCTGGCCGCCGGTTGCCCGGGCAAGCCCAAGCTCGAGCTGCCCGAGACCAACCTGAGCGGCGTATCGGGCGCCGGCATGGGCGCTCCCGCGGGCGACGCCGGTGAGGCCGCAAGCTCGGCCTGCGACCAGGCGCCCGAGGGCGCTCCGTGCGGCAAGCCCGGCGAGAACCTGCACTGCATCTACAACGTGTGCGTGCGCAACGTGTGCGGGGACGGCGTCAAGGCGGACCTCGAGCAGTGCGACGACGGCAACGAGCGCGACGGAGACGGCTGCGACTCGCACTGTCAAAAGGAGCCCGCACCCCGCTGTGGCGACGGGCGCGTGAACCCGGGCGAAGCCTGCGACGACGGCAACCAGGACGACTCGGATCTGTGCACCCACCTGTGCCTGTACGCACGCTGCGGGGACGGTCTCGTCGGCCCGGGTGAGGAATGTGACGACGGCAACCCGATCGACGGCGACAGCTGCCTCAACTCGTGCAAGCGCGCGCGCTGCGGCGATGGCTTCGTGGGCCCGGGCGAGCAGTGCGACGACGGCAACAGCGTCGACACCGACAGCTGCACCAACGCCTGCCGTACGCCGGGCGGAAAGTGTGGCGACGGTAAGCTGGACACGGGCGAGATGTGCGACGATGGTAACGCGATCCAGACCGACGCTTGCACCAACACCTGTCAGCTCGCCAAGTGCGGCGACAGCATCGTGGCCACCGGCGAGCAGTGCGACGACGGTAACACCGTCGACACCGACGCTTGCACTAACGCCTGCCAGAACGCCAAGTGCGGCGACAGCATCGTGGCCAGCAGCGAGCAGTGCGACGACGGCAACACCGTCGACAACGACAGCTGCACCAACGCTTGCAAGAACGCCAAGTGCGGTGACAGCATCATCGGCCCCGGCGAGCAGTGCGACGACGGCAACACCGTCGACACCGATGCCTGCACCAACGTCTGCAAGAACGCCAAGTGCGGTGACGGCATCGTGGGACCGGGCGAGCAGTGCGACGACGGCAATACCGTCGACAACGACAACTGTACCAACGCGTGCAAGCTTCCCGTCGTCAGCGCCACGTGTGGGAACATGGTGGTGGACACCGGCGAGGAGTGCGACGACGGCAACACGGTGGACAGCGATGCGTGCTCCAACCGCTGCACGGCCAACGTCTGCGGCAACCAACGCATCGACCCCGGAGAAAAGTGCGACGGAACGCTGATCGCCGTCGGGAGCTTCGGTCTAGGGCAAGCCTGCGCGACCGATTGTCTGTCGGTGACGGACAACTGCATGGCCTGCGAGAACGCGAACTGCACGAACTATTACGGGATTGACCTCGTCGCGGGCTGCTACAAGAACACGGCCGGCGCGACCTTCGTCCAACAGTGCGTGGACGCGATGAGCTGCGCGCGCACGCACGACTGCGCGTACACCGCGCGCGGTCCCGAGACCTGCTACTGCGGCACGGCCACGTCTGCCCAATGCCAGCTCGGCACCGGCGTCAACGGCGCCTGCAAGGCGCAGTTCGAGGCCGCTGCCGGCAGCACCGACCCCGGCGTCGTCACCGCCCGCTTCGGCGATACTGCCTATGCGATCGGCGCCGCCGTCAACCTGCTGAACTGTGACCTGGCTTACTGCGCGAGCACCGTGCCCGGCAATGTGTGTACGCCGTGAGGAAGACGATGAGCATCAAGACCACGCATCCCTTTGTCCTGCTCTGCCGCCTGGGTTTGCTGGGCCTACTCGGAGCCAGCTGCGGCGGCAGCTGCGGTGAGAGCGCCAAGGCGCCCGCGCCGGAAGCCAAGCAGACAGCCAAGCAGACGGCCGAGTCCATCACCACCGCGGAGCCATCACCAGCCGCGCCGGCCGCCCCCGGCGCAGTGGAGACCTGCAGCCAGTGCGAGGAGCGGCAATGCCGCAACTACCGCAAGCTGGGCATCGATCTCGTCGGCATGTGCACGCAGAACCCGGATACTGTCTTTGCCAAGGCGTGCGTGAAGGTCGTGGAGTGCGGGCGACGCACCAAGTGCGCGTTCTCTCATCGCGGCCCGGAGGAGTGCTACTGCGGCACCGCGACGACGATGGACTGCGCCAAGGGCATTGGCATCGATGGCCCGTGCAAGGCCGAGATGGAAGCCGCCGCCGGCAACAGCAACTACGAGTTCATCACCACGAACTTCGGGGAGCGCTCGCTGGCGCTCGGCAGCGCCGTGCAACTGCTGGAGTGTGACCACGACTTCTGTCCGGACGCCTGCATCAAGTTCAAGTAGGCCACGGAACTCACGGGTCGGCTCGAAGACACTGCCCTCACACACGCAGGTCACGAGAACGCCTTTTGCGCGTGCAATACGCAGGTGCAACTCAGCCCCACGGAGCATTCACGCCATGCTGAACCTCGTAGGCCCATTGCGTCCCAGCCGCCTCGTCGCGTGCGCTCTCTTGTGCTCGTCCGCAGCCGTGTGCGCGCCGCACGCGCTCGCCGCTGGCCGACCGCTGGCCAGCGTGTTCCGCATCAACCCGAACGACCCCGAGAGCAGCGTTCCGACGGCCGCCGATTCCATGAAGGCGCCGCTCGAGATGGGCTACTTCCTGATCGACGTCACGGAGATGGGCGACGCCGCGCTGGCTCGTCGCGACTACGCCGCGGCGGTCAAGTTCTTCCGCGCCATGGCCAAAGCGGTTCCCGATCGCAGCGTGGCGTACGCGAAGCAGTGCGCAGCGTACGAAGGCTTGGGCGAGCATGCAAACGCCGTGGAGGCCTGTCGCACCGCGCTTGGTCTTGGTGGCGTGACTCCGGTGGACTACGCGCACTTCGTGACCGTGGCCCTCGCGGGCCAAGGCAAGCTGAAGCAGCGCGAGATCGAAGACATCGACGCGATCGTGGCGCACCTGCAACAGGAGGCGAAGGGCGACAAGGACATTCTCACCATGGCGTCGCAGCTGCAGTGCGAGCTCGGCGCGCGCCTGAACGATGGCAAGCGCCTCGAGACCTGCACACGTGCGTTGAGCACGCTGACGCCGAACGCGCCGGAGAACTTCGTGTTCCGTTGGGCGCTTGCCATGCAGCGCGGCGACCAGACCGAGGCGGAGCGCATCATCGCGCAGGCCAAGGCCGCGAAGGTCGCAGAGGTCGTTCTGACGCGCATGACCTCAGGCATGCAAGTGGTGCAGGCCGGCCAACGGGCTCAGCGCATGGCAGCGCTGAAGGCCCAGCTCTACGCGTTCGCGAACCCACGCAACGCCACCATCGTTGCGGCGCTCGTGCTGGCGGCGCTGGGGTGGTTCGTCAGTCGCCGACGCGCGCGACCGACGGCCTAGCAGCGGTCTGAGCGCTGGATTCTCGGGGCGCCGGGAGGTGCCCTGGCACGAGCAACCGAGCTCGATACGTGGCGTACACGAAGGCCTCGCTGTGGAGCGCATCGTGGCAGGGCGTGCAAACTTGCTCGGCCACGCTGCGCCGTGCGTTGACTCGGACGGACGCTGGGCTGTCCACGTGCAGGCTGCCGGGGCCGTGGCAACTCTCGCAGCCCACGGCTTCGAGCTCGTCGAGATGCGTGACGGTGGAACCGCCCGGTCGTTCGAAGCCCGTCACGTGACAACCCACGCAGTCCAGATCGAGCTCGCGTCCGCGCTTGCGCAAGGTCTCGTACGCGCGCCCGTGCGCGCTGCTGCGCCACCAGAAGAAAGCCTGCGTGTGGCACGCTGCACAGGTGCGCGATCCGACGTACGCGGCCACGCCCTTGGGTGGTGGCTGCACTTGCGTCTGCAACTGGGCATTGTGCGCGTTGATGCGTGCGAACAAACGCGTCAACTGGGCGCGAACCGCTGGGTCCGCGGGCACGCTTGCGTCGATGGGCTGGTAGTGCGCGCTGATGCTGGCGGGCTGGTGGGCTGCAAGCCGCAGGTCGACGACCCACAGGCCCTCGCCTTGCTCGCCTGCCTGCAGCAGCGTTGTGGCTGCAAGCTGGGTCGGCCGACTGCTCTGCCCAGCTGGGCCACTGGCGATCACCAACTGCGCGCCGCTCTTGGCCGCGATCTGCGCCGCAAGCTGCGGTTCGGCTTGCACCGAGAGCACAACCAGCTGAGCGCCTTGGTCGCGCAGTGCCTGCACCTGACGCGACGCTTCTGCAGCGGGGTCGACGGGCCCGCGCGCCGCGGCTGGCCAGTGCGCTGCCGGCTCTGCCACCACCGCGCTGATCCCGACGCGTAGGTCCCCGAGTGCACGCAGGAGTGCGGGCTGCAAGCGCTCGCTGGGGCTGGCGGCCGCCACCTCGTCCCCGAGCACGATGCCTGCACCGAGCTGGGGAGCGCCCGCGATGCGAGCCAGTGAGTACAGTTGATTCGCGCCCTGCGCGTAGTCGGCGAGCCCGGGCACGAGCGCATCTGGATGCAGGGTACGCACGATCGACGCCAGGGTTTGCGCCTGGTACTGCGCCTGCATCGGCAACGGCTCGGTCCCCGCACGAGGCGCAAAGTACAAGTCGCCTGCGAAGAGCAAGAGGGTCGGTGTGGCGTCGGCCCGAGCCGCTGCGATCGCCGTTGCCAAACGGTCGATGCCACCCAGCGGGTGCTTGCCGCAACCGCAAGGCTCGAGCATGCCGCGCAAGGCGCCCACGACGAGCAAGCGCAGCACAGCGGCGTCAGCGCGCGCCGCAACTGCCGGCGCTGGCACTTGCGCGGGTTCGGGTGCCGAGCGATCGCGGCCACAGGCGCTGCTGCCCGCGAGCCACATGGCCAAGGCCCACGCGCGGGCGGACGACCTTGGCCGCCACTGCGTCACGGCCCGGCGCTCGCGCCTCCGAGCGGCGCGGCCAATCAAGGAACGCATTCGGTCGACAGACCGTTGACGTGCGCGCCGCACGAGTCGAGATCGCACTGCAGCATGAGCACAGCGTTGCCTATCGGCCGGCTCCAATCGCCGAAGTTCTGGGTCACGATCACCGGGTCCGTGCTACCCGCAGCCGCTTCGAACTCCGCCTTGCATACGCCGTCCACGCCCGTGCCCAGTTGGCACTTCGCCGAGTCGGCGGTGCCGCAGTAGCACTGCTCGGCACCGCGCGCCGTATAGGCGCAGTTCTTGGCCCGCGCACAGCTGATCGCGTCGACGCACTTCTGAACGAAGGCAGGGTCCGGATCCTCGTAGCAGCCCGCCACCAGATCGACCCCGAAGACGTGGCGACAGTTGGCCTCCTCGCAGGGGCGACACACGTCCATGAGCGACTTGCAATCGCCGGCGCAGGTGACGCCGACGACGTCGCCATCGCACACCTCGCCGGGGTCGATGCGCTGATTGCCGCACACGTTTGCGCTGCACGCGTTCGAGCACGCGTCATCGTCTACGGTGTTGCCGTCGTCGCACTCCTCCTTGCCCTCCTTGGTGCCGTTTCCACAGCGTGCCGTCGTGCAGGCGTTGGTGCAACCGTCGTT
>JADGRE010000297.1 GCA_017881185.1 Pseudomonadota bacterium
TTTCGAGGAGCGCGCGGAGCCTACTCCTGTAGGTGAGCACGCACCGGAGAAAGCGAAGGCGGATCGCGACGTGGATCGCGGTCCAGGCGTTCCTGTTTAGCGCACGCGGTAGGCGACCCAGTGTAGCGGCTGATTGCGCGACGCGAGGCGGTCCACGGCGCGTAGCCACGGCGCCGTCGGCTCCGAGTCGAAGCGCTCGAGCTCGTCACAGCGGCTTGCCAGCTCGGCGCGCAGCGTCGCTGGGTAGCGTCCGAGCAGCTGACCCGTGGCATCCACCTCGACCACCACCAGCGTGCCTGCATCCGCCGCCGACAGCTGCGCCGGAAAGTGCATCGCCCAGGACCATGTGGCATCGACACCGCGCAACCGACCGAAGACCTCGAGCGACGACGCGATGTCCTGAACCACCAGCGCCGGTCGTTGCTCCCCTACCAACTGCGCCAACGCGGCGACTGCCTCGCTGCGACGGTCGTTCCAGCGCGTCGGATACCAGAAGAAGGGGCGGATCAGCAGCGCAGCTGCGAGCGCAGCCGCGGCGACCCAGCACCACGGTCGCGTCGCAGCACCTGCGTGCCAGCCGCGCAACGCGAACGCTGCAACTGCCAGACTCAGCGCGAGCAGCGCGAGTTCGAGCACCAGCATGTCGTGCGCATTCCACTGCCCAGCAACGATCGCCAGACACACCACGCTGCCCGCTGTGCCAAGCACGCGCAAGAAGCGCGGCTCACGCGTCGACCGCGCGCGCACCCAGGCTGCGACGCCCAGCGCCATGAACAGCGTCGCGACCGGCGCAGTGGGCGTGTAGTTGCGCGCGTTGATGGCCGCAACCGCGTGACCGCTCGGCACCCCCTCCCAGCCCTCGGGAAAGACCTCCAGCGTGTTGAGCAAGAGGTAGTGAATCCCGAGCACGCCGAACAACAGCGCGGGCACACGCTTGGGCACGCTCGGGTCGATCAAACGCGGCGCCTGTACGCAGCCGACCACGAGCGCGACCAACGCGGGCGGCGTAGCCACGGCGGGCAACCCGCTGAGCACGTTGTACCGCAGCAGCCCAGGCAGGTCCCAGCGACGCAGATGCGCATACGACTCGCGTCCGAACCACAGCGCGTCGTGCTTGATGAACGCTCCGGCTAGCAACCACAGCGCAAACGGCAAGAGCGCCAAACCTACAGGAAGCACCACACGGACCCCGAGACGGCGCGGCGCAGCGCTTTGCAAGAACGCGTCCACGGAGAACATGCACCCCATGAACGCCACCACGGGGACCAGCTCGACACGGCAGAGCACCGTCATGCCCGCGGCGAGCGCGGCGAGCCATGGCCGACGCTTCACCAACTGCAACCAGAGCGACAGCGCCAAGCAAGCGGCAGCCGGCAGCTCCGTCATCGTGACGAACGCGTCTTTGAGCACGGCGAGCTGCGTCGCGAACAGCACGACGTACGTCCAACGCGCGCCGCGCAGCGCCTCCGGCACCAGCTGCAAGCAGAGCTGCAGCGTCAGCCACGCTGTCACCACGGCCAGCGCAACACTCACCAGCCGCGCAGCGTCGATGCCGAGCAAGCCCGGCACCCCGTACAGCAGCGCCGGCACCGGCTTGTTCCAGACGTCGGTCAAGAGCGCCGCGAAGTCGCAGGTGCCAAGCTGATGCACACTGCGACCGAAGTGCTGGTACGAATCGTCGTCGAGACGCAGGCCCGACACCAACGCGCACACGCTGAGCAGTCCGCCGAGGATGAAGAGTGCGCGCCGTGCGCTGCTGTCGGAGCCGTTCATCGCGTTCGTACCGATGGTCACGCAGCGTTATGCGACCCTTGCACGCACCAGGTACTGCATGGTGAACGGATCGAGCAGCGAGCTACCCGTGCGCGGTGCGCCGCGTCGCGCCTCGAGCCGATGCAGCGGCCACAGCAGCGCGCGCAGGAACATCTCGAACGCCCCGGGCCCCGGGTAGGTTTCGACACGCTCGATCTTCTCGATCACGAGCCCTGCCGCTTCCACCAGCTGGACCACACTGCGGCGCGTGAAAAAGCGCAGATGCGTGCGATCGAGGATTCCCCAGTCTTGATACTCCCAGCGACCGCGCAACAGGCTCCACGCCACACTGTGATGCGCGACGTTCGGCAGGCTGAGCACCACGGTCGCACCGCTGCCGAGCCCGCTCACCATGCTGCGCAGCACCTGCCACGGGTCGGGCATGTGCTCAAGCGTGTCGGCGAATACCAGGCAGTCGGGGGCGGGCCAGCTCTGTGGGAGCGGCGTACCGGCGAAGCCTGCGTACACGTCGTCGAGCACGCTGCGCGCCTGCGCCGCGACCTCGGCCACCGGCTCGATGCCGCGCACCTCGATGTCCGGCCGATCGCGCTTGAGTGCCTTGCCGAGAAGCCCGGAGCCACAGCCCACGTCCAGCACGCGGCGGCTGGACTCGGGGATCAGCCGCAGAATTTCCGGTCTTTCTTTGTAGTAGTCGGTCGACATTCGCTTCGTTGCCGGCGCGCTACGGTATCAGGTTCGCCGGCGCGGTGCGCTCGTCTCGGCACGAATGCTGCAGAACACGAGACTTGCATTCCCGCAGGCGGTATCCGAGAACCCGCTGGACCGCGTAGCGCTCAACAACCCGGATGACCGACCAAGCCCCTGAGCCCGCCGGCACTGCGCCGTCCACGCCGTCTGCAACGCCGGACTCGGCAGCCATCCGCAGGCGCGCGCGCCTGGGCGTCGTGCTGCTCGGCGCACGCACGGTGCTGCAACAGCTGACCATCCTGGTCGCCAACGTCTACCTCACGCGCACACTCAAGCCCGCCGACTACGGCGTGTTTGCCATCATCCAGTTCGCGCTCGCGCTCTTCACCTTGCTGGGCGACGCGGGGCTCGGCACGGCGCTGATCCAGAAGCACGCCGGCCCCGACCGCAGCGAGCTATCGACCATCTGGTGGTTCCAGCTCAGCCTGTCCACCGTCATCGTCGGCGTGACCTTCGTGGCGGCCCCGTGGGTGCTCACCTTCTGGCCCGACTTGCCCGAGGGCTCGGTGTGGCTGTTGCGCGGACTCGCGCTCGGCCTCCTGTTCACGATGCTGCGCGCGGTGCCGATGCTGCTGCTCGAACGCAACCTGCGCTACGAGTGGATCGGCACGCTCGAGTTCGCAGGCACGGTCGCGTTCTACGGCACCGCGGTCCTCATGGCGAGTCGAGGCGCGGGCGCGACCTCGTTGGTCAGCGCCTCCGTCATCCAATCGTTCGCGCTCGCGTTCGCCGCGAACTTGGTGCAGCCGTTTCGGCCCTCGCTGATCTTCGATCGCGAGCGCTTGCGCGCGCTGGTGCGATTCGGCTTTGCGTTCCAGGGCAAGAACATGATCGGCTTCATCAACCAGGCCGTGACCCCGCTGTTTGCGGGTGCGCGCCTGGGCAAAGTCGTGCTCGGCCACGTGCAGTTCGCACAAAACATCGGCTACTTCCCGAGCCTGCCGGTGGGCATTGTCTCGCGCGTGACCTTCCCGCTGCTCAGCCGGTTGCAAGGGGATCGCGCAGCGTTCGCGAGCGAGCTGGAGCGCGCGGTGCTGCTGTGCGGCATCCCCACGTTCTGGTTCACGGGCCTCGTGCTCGGCACCGGTCCGGCCATCGTATCGGTCGTGTATTCCGACAAGTGGCTGCCCGCGGTGCCCGCGCTCTACGTGTACACGCTGACCTTCGCCATCGGCTTCTACTTCACCATCATCGGTTCCGCGCTCGACGCGCTGGGCAAGCCACAGGTGCTCTTGCGCTTGTTCATCGCGGTGGCGCTGATCAACTGGCTGTGCGTGATCGTCGCGACGAGCATCGGGCACTCTCCCCTCGCCTTCGCGCTCGGCTATTGCATCCACGTGCTGGTCGGCAACGTCGCGATCTTGGTGGCACTCAAGCAGCTCTTGCCCGAGGCCAGGCCACTCGCGCGTCTCGGCGCCCCGGCTGCGGGTGCCGCGGTGGTCGCATTCGCCGGCCGCTACGCGCTGCCGTTCATCCACTCGCCGCTGCGCCTGTCGGCGTGGGTGCTCATCGCGCTGGCACTCTTCGCTGCGGTGGTCCTGCTGCTCGATCGCAGCTTGTGGCGTGCGTTGCAGGTCGCGCTGCGTGGCTTGACTGCCTCCGGGCGCGCCCGGGCCACCGCAGCGGGGGTGGTGCCCGATGCCGCGATCCCTCCGAGCACGCGCAGCTAGTGCCCATGCGATCCACCCGTGGTAGCGTCCGGGCGATGCCGTCGGGTCCTGCGAGCGCCGCGACCGGGTTGCGCATCTTGGCGCGTCCCGCGTTCTCCAACGCTGCGCTCAACCCGTACAACGCCATCGTGTACCGCGCGGTGCAGCGCACCGGCGTACTCGTCGACGAGTACGCGCACCACCGCTGGCTCTTCGGTCGCTACGATCTACTGCACGTGCATTGGCCCGAGTCGGTGTTCAACCACAGCCTGGCCGAGGCACTGGTCACCACGCGCAGCTTGCTCGCCGCCATGCGCCACATGAAACAGCGTGGCAGCCGCATGCTGTGGACGGTGCACAACCTACGTGCGCACGAACGCCGCCACGAGCAGCACGAGGCGGCGTTCTTCGACGAGTATATCCCGCTGCTCGATGGCATCATCGCGCTTAGCCAAGGCGGTGCGCGCGCCGCGGTCGAACGTTTCCCGCGCCTGGCCGACAAGCCGCGCTTCGTGGTGCCGCATCCCCACTACCGCGGCGTCTACCCCGACACAGTCGATCGCGCGCAAGCACGACGCGCGCTCGGCTTGAGCGGCACCGCACGCGTCGTGCTGTTCTTCGGGCAAGTGCTCGATTACAAGAACGTGCCGACGCTCGTGCACGCAGTGCGTGCGCTACCGCCAGGCACCGACACCGTGCTCGTGGTCGCCGGCAAGCCGCGCACCGCGGAGCTCTGGCGCGAAGTGGAAGCGGCGGCGGGCGTCGATCCACGCATCGTGCTGCACCAAGGGCGCGTGCCGGACGAGCGAGCGCAGCTGTACCTGCGCGCGGCGGATCTCGTGGCGCTGCCCTACCGCGAGATCCTCAACTCCGGCGCCGCGCTGCTCGCGGCATCGTTCGATCGCCACGTGCTCTTGCCGCAGGTCGGAGCCGGCGCAGAGCTGCAAGCGGCGCTCGGGCCGGCGTGGGTATCGCTCTACGACGGACCGTTGACGGCGAGCGTGCTGCAGGCTGCTCTGGCGCGCGCGCAGGCCTTGCCGGAGCGGAGCGACGCTGCGCATCTTGCCCCCATCGATCCCGATCGCATCGGCCGTATGACCGCGGACGCCTACGCCGCGCTGTGTCGCTGACCATGCCGCGTATCGCCCTGTTCGCACCGTACCTGCCAGCACCCGCATTCACGGGCGGACGCATCCGCATTCATCACTTCGCCAACGCGCTTGCCGCACTCGGGCCCGTGGAGCTGTTCGCGCAGGCGGGTCCGCGCGAGGCGTTCGCGGCTCGCCAC
>JADGRE010000123.1 GCA_017881185.1 Pseudomonadota bacterium
TCCTCGGAAGCGCGCACCAGGCCTTCGAGTTGGTGTGCGTGCTTCTCCACGCGTCTTCGCTCGTCGCGAACCTGCGCTTCTCGCAGCTCGCGTTCGACGGCCGCGATCAACTTGGGTCCGAGCTTGTCTTTCACGAAGTAGTCGTGGGCGCCGGCCCTCATGGCGGCCACAGCCGTGTCTTCGCCGACCGTTCCAGAAACGATGATGAACGGCAGATCGAGACCCCGCGCCCGCAGCAACGCCAATGCTGCCGGCGCATCGAAGCGCGGCATCGAGTAATCGGCGAAGACGATCTCCCAAGCTTGTTCCTCCAACGTCGCCGACATCGCTTCCGGCGTGTCCACTCGCTCGAACGTGACGTCGAAGCCCCCGCGTTTCAGCTCGCGCAGGAGCAGCTGTGCGTCGTGCTCGACGTCTTCCACAATCAGCGCTCGCAGAGCCCGCCCCATCATGCCTTCCCGCCGGGCGGCGGGGCCTGGTTGGTGACCAACCAGTAGAGCCCGAGCTGTTTGACTGCTTCGGCGAACTGCACGAAGTCGATCGGCTTGCGCACGTAGCTGTTGGCGCCCAACGCGTACCCCCGCATCAGATCCTGCTCCTCCAACGAAGACGTGAGGATCACGACCGGCACGAGCTTCGTCCGCTCGTCCTGGCGCACTGCCCTGAGCACTTCGAGCCCGTCCAGCTTGGGCAGCTTGAGATCGAGCAGGACCAGTTGTGGCAGCTCCGACGCTGGGCGATCGGCGTGCGCTCCGCGTGCGAACAGGTAGTCGAGCGCTTCGACACCGTCGCGTGCGACGACGACGCGATTGGAGATGTTGCTCTTCCTGAACGCGCGTAACGTGAGCTCCACGTCTTTGGGGTTGTCTTCGACCAGCAGGATCGTCTTGTCGGTGCTTAGCGTGCTCATGTGTTGGCTGTCGTTTCGCGGAGGGTGAAGTAGAAAGTGGCTCCGGCGCCGACCACGGCCTGCGCCCAAACGCGACCGCCCTGCCGATGCACCACGCGCTGCACCGTCGCCAGGCCCACGCCCGTGCCCTCGAACTCGTGGGCGCCATGCAAGCGTTGAAACACACCGAAGAGCTTGCTCGCGTAGGCCATGTCGAAGCCCGCGCCGTTGTCGCGAACGAAGTACGTGGTCGCGCCATCCTGCAAAGTCGCCCCCAGCTCGATGCGCGCATCGCTGCGGTTGCGCGTGAACTTCCAGGCGTTGTCGAGCAGGTTACCCAGCGCAATCTCGAGCAACCGCGGATCGCCGTGGACGCTGAGCCCGTCTTGAATCGATACGCTCACTTTGCGCTCGGGTTGGGCACGCGAGAGCCGCGCGATGACCGAGCGAGCGAGCGCCGAGAGGTCGACTGTCTCGTCGCTCAGCGTGGCGCGGCTGACACGTGAGAGGGCGAGGATGTCATCGATGAGGTGCGCCATGTGTTGCGCGGACTCGCGCACGTAGCCGAGGTACTTGCGCCCCTCGTCGTCGAGCTTGTCGGCGCAGTCCTCGAGCAGCGCCTGACTGAAGCCGTCGATGCTACGCAGCGGTGTTCGTAGATCGTGGGCGACCGAGTAGCTGAACGACTCGAGCTCGCGGTTGACGGCGTCGGTGTCGTCCTTGGCACGCTGCAAGGCGGTTTGTGCGCGTTTGAGCTGCGTAATGTCGTGAGCGATCTTGGATGCCCCAATCAGGACGCCCGCAGCATCACGAATGGGCGAGATGCTGATCGATACGTCGATTGCGTGGCCGTCCTTGCATCTGCGGACGGTTTCGAAGTGGTCGATGCGCTCGCCATTGCGCAGGCGCTGCAACAGTCCCGGATGCTCGTCTTCGCGGTCCTCCAGCACTAGCAACGCCAGGCTTGCGCCGATCATTTCCTGGGAGCAGTAGCCGAACATCGCGCACGCACCCTCGTTCCAATCGGTCACGATCCCGTCCAGAGACAAGCCGACGATGGCGTCGTCGGACGACTCCACGATGGCAGCCAAGCGAGCCCGCGCCTCGTGCGCACGCTGGCGCTCGCTGATGTCGACGATGGAAGCAAGGCTGCGTGTTCCCTCGGAGGTTTCGATCGGGTTGAGATCGATCTCGAGCCGGATGAGCGAACCGTCTTTGCGGCGACCGAAGAGCGGTTGCCCAGCACCCATCTTGCGGCGGTCAGGGCGGCCGAAGAACGTCATCACGTGCGCGGCGTGCTTGGCCCGCAAGGGTTCGGGCAGCAGCAACTCGAGCGGCTGGCCGAGCAGCTCCTGCCGCGAATAGCCAAACAAGTGCTCGGTCTCTTGGTCGACCAGAGTCATGATGCCGTTTCGGTCCACCATGACCAGCGCACACGGCAGCGACTCGAGCATGAGCCGGAAGTCATCTTCGATGCGGCGTCTGTCAGTGACGTCTTCCACCCGATGGATGATGTACGACAGCGCGCCGGACGGCCCACTCACCGGCGAGTTGACAGGCAGCCAGAAGCGTTCCTCGAAGCCGCCGCCGTCAGCTGCCGAGCGCTGGAGATCGTGTTTCTGAATCGGCATCACGTCGGCCAAGCGGTGCTTGCGCACACGCTCGAGGGATGCACGAATGTTGCGGTGCGCCGTGGCTCCCGGATGGGGGTTCTCGGGGAACACATCGAACAGGCTCCGCCCCACGATCGCCTCTCGCTGCGTCATGGTCGCGCGTGTATACGCGTCGCTGGCAGCGACGATGATCAGCTCGGGGCTGAGCACGAGATACGCGTCGGGCGCGGATTCGAATAGCGCACGGAAATCGGGCGTGGCGCCGCGTTGGTTGCCGTCCGCAGAAGGCATGCCCACTGGCGCCGGCGCGACCACTCTAGCGTCACGGTCCGCGCCTTCCATCGCGTCGCAGTATGCGCCTAAAGCCCGCGCTCGATATCATAGTTCTCCGAGCTTGCTAGCGACCGACCCGTTCAGCTGCTCCGAATGAGCTGGGCTGATTGTGACCAATCGTACCAATACCGAGCAGGCAGGGCAGGGTTATTGGGATCGTACCGTCGTCGTGTGCTTCAGTGCAGCGCCGCGTTGTAGCAGCACCCCGGCGACCAAGTTGGTGTGTGCTGCGAGCTCGTCCAGCAGTGCGGCGGGATCGCGCAGTGCGGCTGGCAGCTTGCGTGCTGCAGCTGTCGACAGCGGTCGTATGGACGCTGGGTTGGCGCCGTCGCCCATGGACGCGATGCCCGAGAGCGCGTGGTAGGTGAAGTGGTGGCCTGCCCAGCGCAGGCCATCGAGTGGGCCTAGGCGTGAGTTCGACAGATACAGGATGCGCTGGGCCAGGCGTGTGTCGAGCACGTATGCGCCGTGGTGCAGCATGCCTTGGGTTGGTACGCCGACCAGATGCAGGAGCGTCGGCGTGATGTCGATGTGGCTGGTCGCGTAAGGCAGCGCAATCGTGTGGTCGACCAAGCCCGGCGCATACAACAGAAACGGTACGTTGAACGAGAGATCCGAGTGTGAGTAGTGTCGACCGAGCGACTCGAACTCTTCCGCGTAGCGCAGCCCGTGGTCACCCACCACCACGATGAGCACGTCTTGTCCGAGACCGCGCCGAGCGAGCTTGTCGAGCAGCTGGCCGAACAGGCGATCGAACACCAGCGCGATCTGGTGCAGTCGCGCCGCGCCGTCGAGCTTCTGGTTGCCATGGGCTGCGGGCCACGGTGAGTGTCCGAGCATCGTGCCAATGAACACGGCGGCTTTGCGGCCATGTTCCTGCGCGTGCACGATCTGCGTGAAGGCCGTGTCGAACGCGACCTCTTCGCCCTTCACCAGCACTTCGTACACGCCGTCGTCGCGAAGCACCGAGCTGTCGATGACGTGGTCGAAGCCGAGCATGCTGGCTTGCGCGCGCTCGCCGCTGCCGGGCAACCAGTCGAGCACCCACGAATCCACGTACGAGGTCTCGTAGTCGTGTTGGCGCAGCACCGCGGCGAGGCCATCGGTCGCGATCGGCCCGAAGCGCACGGGCAAGCCCGAAGGCGGCGCGTACAAGCCGCTCAACATCGAGAAGTTCGCGATGCGCGTGTACGGGCTGGTCGTGTAGTGGTGTTGGTTGACGATCGCGCGCTCGCTCATGCGCGCAAAGGTGGGCAGGGTGGACGAGGTGGTCAGCGGATAGAACGCCTTCGGCGCCGTTTCGAGTCCGACCACGATCACGTGCCGCGGCCGAATGCGGGCTTCGAGCTCGGGCGTGAGCAGCTGGGGCGTGGCAGGTTGCGCGGGCGAGAACGCGAGCTTCTGATACTGCGCGAGCAGCGCGCTTTGTGAGGGAAGGTCTTGGCTGAGCGGTGTGGAGCTCTGGGGCTCGAGCAGCGCGTGCGCAACGTTGGCCCAGTAGCCGTGTACGGGAAAAGCGCGCTCACCGAAGCGAGCGCTCGCTTGAAAAGACAAGAGCGTACCCAGCGCAACGAGCGCAAGCGGCAAGGCAGGCAGCAGGTGTTGCACGGCGGTCAGCGGGCGAAAGCGTGCTGCAACGCGCACGAGCAGCTGCGGTAGGTAGATGCCGAGCGCGCTCAGTGCGACGACCGCCGCAGCGCCGGGCGTGAGGTAGCTCTGCAGGGTCTCGGGGTGAAGCTTCACCCAACCCCATGCGGTGCGCAGCGTTTGGCGGGACACGAAGGTGCCCAGCTGCATGAACGAGACGTGGTTGGCCAAGATCACCAGCGCGAGCGCCAGTGCGGCCAGTCGCAACCACGTGGTGGCGTGACGCGCAGACAGCCCCCCGCCCAGCAAGAGGACGCCGCAGCTGATGGCGGCAGCCTGCAGCGTATCGCGCCCCAGAATCAGCGCGATGAGCAGCGCATGCGGCAGCGCTTGCCCGCGGCCGGCCACCATCTCGTCGAGCACGAAGCCATCAGTGTGGCGGTACACCGAAGCGAGGCATGCGAGCTTCGCGGCGGCGGTTGCTGCCAGCAGCACCAGATACCACCAGCAGATCTCCGCCGCGCGCTCGGACGAGCCCGGCCGCACGCTACGGTCCGGAAACGAAGCGCGCCTGGCGCACCTGGTGCAACTGGAAGCGGCTGTCGCTGTCGAAGGTGGGGTCGGTGGTGCCCGCCACCGTGCGCGTGATCACCGCGGTCACGTTGCAGGCTTGCTTCTCTTGCCCGCTCCACGCTGTGAGCGTGCCGGCGGGGACAGTGTAGCTGCCTGGATCGCCGCCGACCGTGAAGTCTTGGTCGAGGATGCAGTCGCCGGACAGGTGGATCGTCACGTCGGCGCCGCTCTCCTTCGGGTCCCAGGCAAGCGTGACAGCGGCATTCGCGCGCGAGATCGGCTTGTCGCCCAGCTGGCTCGTGATCTCGAAGGGCGGCGGCATCTTGCCCTTGTTATTCGGCGCCGCTTTGTCGACATCGCGCGCGAGCTTCACTTCGAATTCGCCACCGCTGGTCGGCAGCTTGGCTTCGTACTCACCGGCGCTCGTCGCGTTCATGTCTTGGTGCTCTTTGCCGTTGTGCGCCGTGAGGCGGTCGCCACCCTCCAGCACCACGTAGGTGTTGCTGTGCGTCCCGCCGACCACGAGATCGGTCTTCACGGTGGACTGCCCGTCGCGCTCGGAGGTCACGTCGATCAGTGCGACCAAGCCTCCGGTGCGAATGTTGCGCGACGAAGTGGTCGCACTGCAGCCGAGCGTGCCGGTGGCGAGGCACACGAATAGTCCTGCGGTGAAGCCGAAACGTGTCCGGTGCATGAGCCCTCCAATGGGTAGCCAAAGCGTGGCCGGATGGTAGCGCATGCCGGCTTGGCCCGCTTCTCAAAGCGTGGCTCGGCCCATTTTCCGGAGTCGCCAGACGCGCTAATGTGCACGCCGATCAGTCTGTGGCTGCGTGCGCAGGTCGCGCCGGGATGAGCGTGGTGCCCAGTGCAAGCGCGACGACCACGGCGCAGCCGATCACGTTGTACCAAAGGAAGCTGATGCTGCTGAGGGCGAACACCAGCAGCACCACGGCTTGGCCCACCAGCGTGGCCGCGAAGGCCGCGGTCGCGCGCACGCGCCGCGCGAAGAAGCCGACCAGGAACACGCCCAGCGTCGGCCCGTAGAAGAGCGAGCCGAGGATGTTCACGGCCTGAATCAAGTTGTCGAGCAGTGCAGCGAACCCGGCGAACCCCACCGCGAACGCGCCCCACAGCGCGGTGAAGGCGCGCGCTGCAAGAAGGTAATGCGCGTCGCTCTGCCCGGGGCGCAGCGACGGGCGATAGAAGTCCACGACCATGGTGGAGCCGAGCGCCGACAGCGCCGCGGCCGACGACGACATCGCCGCGCACAAGATCACCGCCACGAGCAAGCCGATGAGCCCGTGCGGGAAGCGGTCGAGCACGAAGCGGATGAAGATGTAGTCGGAGTCCCTGTTGTCTGCTCCCGGTCGCACGCGGGCTATCAACGCACGCGTGCGCTCGCGCAGACCCTGCAGCTGCTTCTCGCTGGCACGCACCTGGGCGCGAGCACTGCCCGCAGCGGAACCATCATGCGCCGTTTCCGCCGCCATCAGCTGCGATATCGCGGCGCGCTTAGTCTGCCACAGCTGCGTTTGCTCGAGCTCGAGCGCGGCGATATCTGCCGGAGCGAGCTTGCGTGCCTGCTCCAGCTCGGTCTGGTTGAAGAAGAGCGGCGGCGGGTTCAGCTGGTAGAACACGAACACCATCACGCCCACGAAGAGCACGAAGAGCTGCATCGGGATCTTGATGAAGCCGTGCATGAGCAGGCCCAGCCGGCTCTGGGTGAGCGGGCCGCCCGCGAGGTAGCGCTGCACTTGCGACTGGTCGGTGCCGAAGTAGGCCAGGGCGACGAACAACCCGCCGAGCAAGCCGGACCACAGCGTGTAGCGAGTATCGACGCGCGCCGAGGTGTCCACGAGCTGAAGTTTGCCGAGGCTGCCGGCGAGCGAGACCGCATGCCGAAACGACACCTCACTGGGCAGCATCGACACCGCGTAGCCGAGCGCCGCGACCATGCCGCACAGAATCACCGCCATCTGCAAGGTCTGCGTGCGCGACACCGCGCGGCTGCCGCCGACCACCGTATAAAGGATGGTCAGCGTGCCCAGCGCCAGATTCGTGGTGCCCACGCGCCAGCCGAGCACCGAAGCCAGCACGATGGCCGGCGCGTAGATCGACAGCCCGATGGACAGGCCGCGCTGGATGAGAAAAAGCAGCGCGACGAGCTGGCGTGTTTTGCGATCGAAGCGCGTCTCCAGGTACTCGTACGCCGTGTAGACCTTGAGCCGGTGGTAGATGGGCACGATCAGCGCGGCGAGAATCACCATCGCGATGGGCAGACCGAAGTAGAACTGAATGAAGCCCATGCCGTCTTGGTAGGCTTGTCCGGGCACCGACAGAAAGGTGATGGCGCTGGCCTGCGTCGCCATGATCGACAGGCCGATGGTCCACCAACGCAGGTCGGCACCCGCGCGCAGGAAGCCATCGATCGTGCGCACACGATCCGCCAGCGTGCCGTAGCCGACGATGGCCGCGAGCGTCGCGAAGAGCACGAGCCAGTCGAGCGTGCTCACGCGTAGATCCGCGTGATCGCCCACATGAGCACGATCTCGAAGGCCAGCGCCGCAAGCACGAGCGCATACAGCTTGCGGAAGCGGCGCGATTCCTCAATGGGCTCTTGCATACTCGATCAGGTTCGCAAACAAGCGGTAGGCGCCCGGCACGCCCGCAGGCAGCTGGCGAAACAGTGCCAGGCCCGTGTAGATGAAGCTGCCCTTGCCGTGCTTGGCGACGAGCAGCGCGCCGCGCGAGGGTTTCTCGCCGGAGTCGGCCATGGTCAGCGGCGTGCGGTAGTGCGGGTCCCAGCTGTCGGCGAAGTACAGACCGCGCTCTTGCACCCAGCCGTCCCAGTCGCTCGGGCCGAGCCTGTTGGGTTGTTGCAAGAGCGGGTCGGCATCCATGCTGACGCTCGCGCGCTCGTCGGTGACGCGATCATGGGAGATCGAAAACGGCAGCGGGCCAAGCTCCGGCGGCGCGGGGCCGATGCGACTGTTGGTGTTGTACTGAGCGATCAGCGTGCCGCCATGCGCGACCCAGTCCATCAGCACGCCGTGCGCTGCGACGAGCTTGGGCTGCACGTTCCACGCGCGCACTCCGGTGACGATCACTTGCAGCTTCGCAAGGCCCGCCGCGCTGAGCGCGGTCGGGTCGAGCTGCACCACCTCGTAGCCGAGTTGTTGCAACGCGGTGGGAAGCTCGTCGCCCGCGCCTGCGAGGTAGCCCACCTTGCGCGGCGAGCGCTTCACGTCGGCGCGCACGACGCGCAGCTCCGCGGCCGGCAGCAAGGTCTGAATCGGGATGTGCGCGTGGTCGATGCGCTGCAGGCCTCGATCGTAGCGGCGGCTGTCGCCGTCCAGGCTCGCCACGGCGTGCAGCGTGCCGTCTTGTGCAGCGGACGGCGGCGTGACCTGGAATGCGAGCTCGGTCTCGCCGCCTGTCGCCAGCTCGAAGCGTGCCTCGGCGGGCGCCACGACAAAGCCCTGCGGCGGCTCCAGGTGCACGCTACCCTTGGCGCCCGCGAGCGAACGCACCAGCACGCGCAGCGCTCGCGGTTTCTTGTCCGCAAACATCAGCACCCGCGTCGCGAGATCGAGCGTCACAGCGGGCAGCACCTCGACCGCGCGGTAGCGCTCGCCCGCCACCGGATCGGTCCACTTGTACGCCACCGCGCGCCGCACGCGCACGCTGTGGGCCGCGACCGAGAACACCAGCTCGGCCTCGAGCGAGGCAGGGCCTTCGGGCAGGCCGATCTGCTGCTCGTCCTTGACCGGATAGCGTCCGGCTTCGGGCGGCAGCTCCAGCCAGTAGGGGTTGGAGAGCGGTGCGTCAGTTGCAACTGATAGCTTCTCGTTCTGCTCGAACGGCACGCCTTCGGCCAGCGTGTGCGCAACGGCCAGCTCCCGCCCCGGCAGGCTCACCTCCTCGAGCACGATGTTCGCGGGCCTGCGCACCAGCGCCGAGACCGTGATGGGCAGCGTGCCGCCTTGCGCGACCGAAGCCGTATTGGCAGTGACCTCCGCGAACAGACCTGCACATGCCAGCACCGCGGCGTCGATCTCCGCGCGCTTCAGGCTCTTCCACGGCTGCTCTGGCAAGCGATCGAGCGCATCGCGCGCTGCAAGCAAGGGTGCGATGGCCAGCTCTGGCGTCCCCGAGCGGAACACCGAGCGGGCGTTGCGCAGCGCCTGCACCACGTCGCCTGCACCCGCCACGCGCGACCAGTCGCTGACCACGCCATCGAGCGGCGAAGCGTTGATGGGCTCTCCAGCCAACACCTTGAAGTACTCGATCGCCGGCCCCCGCTGACGCGCTGCACCAAAGCCCTGACTCTTGTGCATGCTGCGGCTGTCAGCTGCAAGCTCGCCCCACGACAGCCCGCGCGCCGGGCTGTAACCGCCCACGTCGAGCTTGGTGAAACCCGTCCAGTCGTGTGGCGGCGAGCCAGGGAACTGCGAGTCGTTCCAGACCACGCGCCGTGCACGCCACACGCCGTAGCGCGCGATCTGCGCGGGCGCAAAGCTCGGGTCCGCGGCCTTGTCGAAAGCTTCCACCGCGAGCTGCGCCGAAGCGGTGTGGTGCCCGTGCGTCTGCTGGTTGTCGGGCGAGAAGCGCGTGATGATCACGTCGGGCCGAAAACGCCGGATCGCCAGCACCACGTCGGAGAGTGTGTCGTCGTGACCCCAGATCGCCAGCGCTTCGTCGGCACGCTTGCTGTAGCCGAAATCGCGCGCGCGCGTGAACAGCTGCTCGGCGCCATCGAGCCTGCGCGCCGCGAGCAGCTCCTGCGTGCGAATCAAACCGAGCAATGGGCCTTGCTCGGAGCCGAGCAAGTTCTGTCCGCCGTCGCCGCGCGTGATCGACAAATAGCCCGCGCGCCACAGCTTGTCGTTGGCGAGGTAGGCGAGCAGGCGCGTGTTCTCATCGTCGGGGTGCGCGGCGACGTAGAGCACGCTGCCCAGCACCTGCAGCTTGTCCAGCGCGCGGCCGAGGCGTGCCGCATCGAGTTGGGCGGGCGGGGCAGCAGGCTCGGCGTGCCCCTGGTGCGTCATGAGCGTGAGCGCGAGCATGCAGGGCAACAGTAGGTAGGCGAAGGTCCGTCGCATAGTCGGTCGCATGGTCGGTCGCATGTGGTGCACCGGCAGTGTAACAGCCGAGCAAGCCGGTCAGCACCTGCTACCATCGGGCCGTGACCGACTCCGTGTTCGCAGCCCTGCTTGCCGGGCGGCCCGAAGCACAGCATCTCTTGCCGTCGCGCTTCACCGAGCCCGAGGCCTGGCGCCTTGCTGCCGAAGCGGCAGCGCAGCGGCAGATCGCGCCAACGCTGCTGGAAGAGCTCGCACGCCAAACGCAGGCATTGCCCGCGTCGGCCGCGCGCCTGCGCAACCTCGAGCTGCTCGCGCAACCGGGCACGAGTGTGGTGGTCACAGGCCAGCAACCGGGCCTGTTCGGTGGCCCGCTCTACACCCTGCACAAGGCGGCCACTGCTGTCGCACGCGCACGCATGGTGCACGCGCTCACGGGCCGGCCCTGCGTGCCGCTCTTCTGGCTGCAGAGCGAAGATCACGACTACGCCGAGATCGCGCAGCTCAGCATCTCCACGCCTGCCGGTCGCATGACCTTGGCGTTACCCGCAGAAGCAGAGCCCGCGCGGGTGTCACTCGCGCATCGCGTGCTGCCGCCTGAAACCGCGACGCTGCTCGATCAGCTCAGCCAAGCGCTCGCGCCACTGCCACACAGCGCAGACGTCAGTGCGTTGCTGCGCGAGTGTTATGCGCCAGGTCGCCCGATCGTCGGCGCGTTCGTCGAGTTGCTCGCGCGGCTGTGGGGCGACACCGGGCTGCTCTTCCTCGATCCCCGTGTGCCTGCTGTCGCGGCGCTGGCGTCACCGCTCTTGCAGCGCGCGCTCGCGCAGCGCGCAGCGATCGCCGCCGACCTGCGCGAACGCGCCACGCTGCTTGCCGCTGCTGGCTGCAACGAACAAGTGCACACGCGCGCCGCTGCCTCGCTGGTGTTCTTCCATGCTGCCGGTGTGACCGGCCCGCGCTACCGGCTCACCGACGGGGCGCACGGCTTACAGACGCCGCTGGGCAGTGTGAGCGCAGACACTCTGGCGCAACTCTTCGCGAACGAACCGTTGCGCTTCAGCAGCTCCGCGCTCTTGCGCCCGCTCGTGCAAGACACGCTCTTGCCGACCTGTGCGTATCTGGGCGGTCCCGCCGAGCTCTCTTACTTCGCGCAGCTGCCCCCGTTGTATGCGCGCCTCGGCATCCCCATGCCGCTGATCGCACCGCGCGCGCGCTTGCGCATCATCGACCCCACCACGCGCTCGCTGCTCGGCCGACTCGGTTTGCAAGCTGCGGAGCTGCACGCGCCGCGTGGAGCGCTGCTCGCGCGCGTTGCAGGTGGGGCCGACCCAAGCCTCAGTGCAGACGCGCTGCACGCACGTTTGCTCACGCCGCTGCACGCGCAGCTCGATGCGCTCGGGGCGCTCGCGCTCGAAGGTCTCGCCGATCCCATTCGCAAGGCGCGAGAGAGCTGCGAGCAAGCCTTGGGCAAGCTCGCGCAAAAGGTGGAACGCGCCGCCCTCGAACGTGACACCATCACGAGCACTCGCCTCGACCGCGTGCTCACTGCACTCTACCCGGACGGCGCTCCTCAGGAACGCGCCTACGGTTTTCTGGAGCTCGCCGCGCGCGCCGGCATCGGCGCACTCACACAGGCCATCGCCAGCGCCACCGAGTCTCTCGATCCCGGTGTGCGCGACGTCTATCTATGAAGCCGCTGCGCATCGCCATCGCTTGTTTCCCGACGCTGGGCGGTAGCGGCATCGTCGCGACCGAAGTCGGCATGCGTCTGGCCGCGCGCGGGCACCAGGTGTGTTTCTTCGCGGAGCGCTGTCCTCCGCGCCTCGATCTTGCGGCGCCCCGCGTGACGCTCGAGCGCGTCGTGGTCGACTTGAGCAGCCCCGCCGCCAGCGGCAGCCACGCGCTGGCGCTTGCGGCGGCGCTCGCCACGGCAGAAGGCTTCGACGTCATTCACGCGCACTACGCGATCCCGCATGCCGTGAGCGCCGTGCTCGCCCGTGCGATCGCGAGCCAACAGGGTCGCCATGCGCCGCGCATCGTGACCACCCTGCACGGCACCGATGTCACCACGCTCGGCGCCGACCCGCAGATGCGCGCCGTGGTGCGTTACGCCGCGCTCGAAAGCGACGCGCTCACGGTTCCCTCCGCCTGGCTGCGCGAACGCGCCCGGACCTTGCTCGATCTGCAGGAGCGTCCCATCGAAGTGATCCCGAACTTCGTCGACCCGAGCGTGTTCACACCGGCACAAGTGGATCCCCACGCGCTGTCACGCATGTTTCCACAACTACCGGGCTGGGACGATCCGCTGCAGCGGCCGCGCGTGCTCTGGCATGGTTCCAGCTTCCGCGCCTGGAAACGCGTGGGCGACACGGTGCGCGCGCTGGCGTTGATCTGCGAACGCCGCTCTGCCGTGTTGGTGCTCGTCGGCGACGGCCCCGAGCGCCCGCAGGTGCAGGCGCTTGCTGCAGAGCTCGGCGTCGCCGAGCGTGTGTTGTGGCTGGGCGAGCGTTCGCACTTCACCGAGCTCTTGGCCTGCGCCGATCTCTTTGTCTTGCCGAGCGAGACCGAGAGCTTCGGCCTCGCCGCGCTCGAAGCTTTGGCGTGTGGTGTGCCCGTGGTGGCGAGCGCCGTGGGCGGTTTGCCGGATGTGGTGCAACACGGCGTCACCGGTTGTCTCGTGCCCCCGGCCGATCCGCACGCGCTCGCCCAGGCCGCCTTGTCGCTGCTCGACGACGAGCCGCGCCGCCTGCGCATGGCGGCTGCTGCGCGTGCCGATGCCTGCGCGCGCTTCAGTCCCCAGCCAGCGGTCGCGCACTACGAGCGCATCTTGGCTGCCGTGTGCTGACGCTGCTAGCATGGCGCGCCCGTACCATTGCGGTCACGCGTAGCTCCAGAGGAATCATCATGC
Source organism: Pseudomonadota bacterium (assembly GCA_017881185.1). GTDB lineage: Bacteria > Myxococcota_A > Polyangia > Polyangiales > JAFGIB01 > JADGRF01. The sequence goes on from JADGRE010000123.1 coordinate 12,988, forward strand.
TCAAGCGTACACTCTTGCTCGTCTCGCTGTGTCTGTTCGTCGCTGCACCTGCCTTGGCGCAGTCGCTCGAGCTACCCAAGCTCAGCCCCAATGCGAAGGTCACACAGACCGTCGGTCTCACCGACATCACGGTCGAGTATTCGTCGCCGGGCGTGAAGGGCCGCAAGATTTGGGGCGGCGTGGTCGCCCACGACAAGCTGTGGCGCGCCGGCGCGAACGCCGTCACCAAGGTCAGCTTCAGCCGCGACGTGAACATCGAAGGCACGGCCGTTCCGGCAGGCACCTACGCATTCTTCGCGATCCCGGGCAGCGCCAGCTGGACGCTGATCTTGAACAAAGACATCACGCAGCAAGGCACCGGCCAAGGCTACAAGCAAGAGCTCGATGTCGTGCGCGTCAACGTGAAGCCGCAGAGTGTGGCGATGCGCGAGCGCCTCGCGTACCAGATCCTCGACTTCGACGACTTCCACGCCACGCTTGCCCTGGCCTGGGAGAAGGTCCGCGTGGGTTTGCCCATCAAGGTCGACACCGACGCGCAGGTGCAAGCGGGTCTCAAGTCGCTCAGCGAAGATGGTTGGCGCGTGTGGAACAGTGCCGCGCGCTACGAGCTGGAGAGCAAGAAGGACTACGACGCCGGCCTCACGCTCGTCGATAAGTCGTTGCAGATGAAAGAAGACTGGCTGAACCTGTGGACCAAGGCGCAGCTGCTCGCCGCCAAGGGCAACCGCAAAGACGCCTATCCCTTGGCCGTGCGCGCCAACGAGCTTGGTCAACAGTCCAAGATGTTCTTCTTTGCCGACGAGGTGAAGAAGGCGTTGCAGGAGTGGAAAGGCAAGTAGCCCACGCGGCTTGCGCTATCTGCACAGTGGCGTTCTGCGCGGCGTGCCCGCAAGGTGAAAGTATGAAGCTCGGCGCATCGCTCGCATGTCTTGTGTTGTGTGCGCTGTTCAGCAGCGCGTGCGCGGGTGCCGCGCCGGCAGTGGCCGACACCTTGCGCGCACGTCGCTTCGAGCTGGTCGATGCCGCTGGCAAACCGCTGGCGCTGCTGACCACGCACGATGGTGCGCCGCAACTTACGCTGTCCGATCCGAATGGGCGACCGCGCTTGGCCCTCGTCGCGAAGAACGACGCCGCGATGATCATCGCGTTCGACGCCGCAGGCAAAACCCGCTTGTCGCTGGGCACGAGCAAGGATGGCCAGCCCGCCATGCTGCTCAGCGACGAGCAGGGCAAGCTGCGCGCCTCGTTCAGCATCCGCCCCGATGGCGCCTCGATGCTCGTGTTGTCGAACGTCGAGGGCAAACCGGGTGCTGCATTGCTCACCGATCAAACGGGTCTGTCCTCGCTGATTCTCTACGACTTGCTGGACAAGCCACGCGCTGCGTTCGGTCTGGGCGCCGACGGAAAGTCTGGCATCAACCTGCTCGACGGTGCCGGCAAGCCGCGTGTCGTGATCTCGTCCAGCGCCGACGGCAGCAGCGGCGTATTCCTGCTCGACACCGGAGGCAAACCCCAGGCCGGCATGGCGTTGACCGCGCAGGGCGTGCCATCGATGGGCATGCAGAAGCCCGCTGCCAGCGGCGAGCCACTACACGCGGCACCGTGAATCGTGCGACGCCGTGTCGGACTGCCCGCCACTTTTCGCTTGCATCGTGACACCAAATGATGTAACAGTCTTGAGTGTATTTGACGGAGGTCGCGTGATGGAAACGAAGGCCGCGTTTCGACGACCCGAGTGCGTGAAGGTCACCTTCCGCCGCATGAAGTTCGAATTCGAGGACACCGGCTTCGCCCGCTACTGGGTCGACGGCAGTCCGTTCAAGAGCCTGTTCTGGACGCAGCTGTCCACGGCCTTCGAACCTGGCGAGCGCTTCTTCATCGACTCGGCGCGAGCGCTCAAAGACCAGATCGACGACCCAGCGCTGCGCGAGGAGATCGCGGAGTTCTGTCGTCAAGAAGGCCACCACACCGCGCAGCACCTCAAGTTCGATCGCATCAACGAAGCCATGGGCATCGACGTCGCCGGCTGTCGGCGTCGCTACAAGTGGATCCTCGATCGCGCGCGCAACAACATGGATCCCATGGGGATGCTTGGGGCAACCTGCGCGCTCGAGCACTTCACCGCGGCCTTGGCCGACGACTTCTTCGCCAAGCCCAGCATGTTCGCCGGCGCCGACCCGAAGGTAAAGGCACTGTGGGCGTGGCACGCGGCGGAAGAAGCCGAGCACCGTGCCACCTGCTACGACATCTACAAGCAACTCGGTGGCGGCTACGTCGATCGCGTGACGATCTTGATCGGCGCATGGGCGCTCATCTTGGGCGCCGCGTTCGTGAACACGATCATCTTGCTGCACAAAGACAAGAAGCTGCTGACCACCGATACGCTCCAGGGCTTGTGGTACCTGTTCGGCAGGAAAGGTCTGATCACGGGCTTGGGCCCCACGTTCTTCAGCTACTTCCGGCCCAGCTTCCACCCGTGGAGTGGCGTCGATGCCGGCACCATCGCGCGCTGGCAGGCCGACAACGCCAAGTACATCCAGAACATCGCTACGTCCGAAGCTGCGTGAGGCACGCGCAATAGCTGGGCGAGCCAGCTGACGTTTCTCGAGTGTTTCCCGAGAGACGCTGTCACTGTAACTGCTGCGTTGTAGGTCCGAGACCTTGCAGATGCCTGCGGAGATTTGTCATCCTCGGCAGGCAGCACTTGGCTCACGTACCGCCACGCCCAGAAGCTCGAGTCGCACAGCGCACCGAAGCGATCTCGGCCGACCTTGCGACTGTGGTCGCCTTTTTGCAGCCTATCGTGTCGGTGCGACAGCGCCAGGTGCGCCTCGTCGAAGCGTTGGCGCGCGGTGTCGGTGCGGGCGGTACGCTGCGCTCCCCAGGCGATCTATTTCGCGAGGCTTCGCGCAGCGGTTATCAAACCGAGCTCGAGCAACACTGTCGTCGCGCCGCGCTCACCGCGTTCAGCTCGCTTGGCCAGCTGTCACCGCAGCCCGTGCTTTCGTTGAACACGGACATGGCGCTCGTGCTGGAAGGTGCACGCGGCGCCGAGCGCTTGCACGACGAGGCGAAGCAGGCCGACGTTTCTCCGCACCGGATCGCACTCGAGATTCTCGAGTCGGCGGTGGCCGACAGCGGTCCACTCGAAGAGTTCTGCGCCACGGCGCGACGCATCGGCTTTCTGATTGCGCTCGACGACGTGGGCACCGGGCACTCGAACCTCGAACGCATACCGCGCTTGCAGCCCGACATCTTGAAGATCGATCGCGTGCTGGTGCACGGCATGCACAGCAGCTACCACCGGCGCGAGGTGTTCCGCTCGCTGCTCGCGCTCGCCCACCAGATCGGCGCGCTGGCCATCGCCGAAGGCGTGGAAGACGAGCCCGACGTGCGGGCCGGCCTGGCGCTGGGCTGCGATCTCTTTCAGGGCTTCTACTTCGGCCGGCCGATCGACGTACGTGCCCGCGGCCCCTTGTGCGACGAAGATCGTCTGCGTGCAGCCGGCGACCAGTTTCGCGCGAACGCGACACGCCGCCTGAACGAACGTCGTGCTCGGCGCAAACGCAGCGAGCAAGCCTTGCGCGTGCTCGTCACGCAACTGAAGTCCGCGGCCGAAACCGAGTTCCAGCTGCTCTTGCGCGACGCCTTGGCACGCACGCCGTTCATCGAGGCGCTCTACGTGCTCGACGAGCGTGGCGTTCAAGTCACCGACACCGTGCACCGCATGGGCGAGTCGCAGAAGGTGCTGTTCCATCCCTCGGTGCGCGGCGTGGATCAATCGCTCAAGCCCTATTTTCTCGCACTGCACGCGGGCCTCGAACGCTACACCTCCGAGCCCTACATCTCGGGTGCCACTGGAAGCTTCTGCATCACCATGAGCCGGCTGGTGGCCAACGAGCTAGGGCAGAGCTACGTGCTGTGCTGCGATCTGGTCGTGCCCAAAGATTTGGAGTAGGGCGCGGGGCTGGCTTGGCCTTGCGCGGCTTTAGGCGATCAACACGCGTTCGCTCAGGTGCGAT
>JADGRE010000020.1 GCA_017881185.1 Pseudomonadota bacterium
GCACCCGACGTGCTGCCCGAGGTGCATCCGCCGACCGAGCTGAGGACAAGAGAAGAAGCAGCCACGAGCCAAAGCGAGATCTTCATCGACAACCACCTTAAGCTGAGACAAGGCGACGATGCTACGCAATGCGGGTGCGACTTGAGAAGAGGCCACGCCCACCCGCTCGGTGGGTTCGTCCAAACACCAGGGCCGATCTGTGTGCACACGTGTCCCATTGTGGGCGACCCGCGCACGCGGCATAGAACGTGCGCGGTCAGCAACTCGTCGGCGGGACCGGCTCAGCGGTGGCGTGTGAGCGCGGGTCCCACCCGAGCGCTTCGGTGGAGCCTCACCGCGCGACCCGGACGATCGTGGGGCCCGAAGGCCCGTTCTCTTTCCACACCAGGTTCGTCGCGTCGTAGGTGATCGAGGAGACGAACCCACGGCCGCAGGCCGCGAGCATGCTGTGCCCTGTCGAGACGGATACCGAGTGGATCTCGTACGGAGCCGCGTTGAGTCTGGGGATCGAGTACGCCGTGTCGCCATCGAGCAGCACGGCTGCCGGGTTGTTGGATCCTGGAAGCTGGAACTGACCGACCTTCGTGCCCGAGCTGTCGTAGCGGTTGGTGTCGCCGGAGGTACAGAGGAAGAACGTCGAGCCGACGAGGAGGTGGTTGCAGGTGTCGCTCGTGAGGGCCGCAGCGCTCGACGGCGCGGAGGCGTTGGAGTCGACGTTGAACACGCCGCCGCCGCCCTGACCCGCCGCGAACCAGACCTTGCCATCCTTCAGCTGGTTGCCGATGAACACGAGCGTGTCTTTGTCGGCGATCACCACGTCGGTCCCGGTCGAGATCGACACGCGGTGGATCTGCATGTGGGAGCCCGAAAGCTGCGGGCTGAAGACGAAGAGGTTGTCGCCGTCCGCGGCGAACGGGTACGCAAGCAGCGCGTCGAAGGTCTGCGTCGTGTGCACAGGCGTCGGCGTGCCGCCGGTGCTCGGCATGGTGTAGAGGACCGCTGCGGCGGGGCTCACGCCCTCGGCCTGCAGGAGGTAGATCTCGTCCGCCGTCGCAAGATACGAGAGGACGGTCTTGGACGCGGGCGCAGCATACAGCGTGGTCTCGCCTGAGCCGTCGATGTTCTTCTGCTTCAGCGCGCCGGCCTTCGAAGTGGGGAGGTTGCCGCTGGGTCCAACGCTCCTGTCGATGTAGAGGATGTGATCGCCGTGAGCGGAGATGGTGTCGACAGCGGTGGCGTTGCTCACCACCGCTGTGCCGAGGGTGCAGCCGGCGCCGCCCGCGTCCGTGCCCCCGCTGGTGCTTGCGTCGGCGGCTCCGCCGTCTGCGCCGGTCGGCGCTGCACCGCCCGAGCCGCCCGAGCACGCGCTCAGCACAAACAGGACGAGGACGGCGACGATTGCAAGGTTGGGGCGTTTCACGAGTGCAAAGCTAGAGTAGTTCAGCGAGCGCGTCACGCACGCCGAGCGCCGGAACATGGCCATGGCTGGCTTGGGTTGATCCGGGTCAGCCGCGCCACCGATCGCGCCTTGGGGCACGCCAGCTGGACCGCCGCCGTCAGCTGCGTCGTCGGCGGCTGAAGTCGAGCTCTTGGCGCGTCGCATACTGCGTCTGCAACCCGATCACCTCGGCGTAGGTCGCCGGCATGCGCTCTGCCAGTGCATACAGCACGTGGCCCGCGGCTTGTGCGTCGCTCGCCGCGCGGTGCGCGCGCTCCAGCGCGATGCCCAGGCGTGCGGTCACTTCCGTCAGCTTCTTGCTCTTGTCGTCGCGGTAGAGCTCTCGCACCCAGACCAGTGGGTCGATCCACACCACGTCCGAGACGAACGCCGGCGGCAAGGCCTGTGCGGCAGGCTCCGCTTGCTCGGCTCGGGTCACGCCCGCGCGCGCCAGCTCTGCGTGCAAGAACGCCCGATCGAAACCCGCGTTGTAGGCCACGGGTAGGTGGCCGCGCAGCACCTCGTGCAGCTCCTGCACCACCTCGGCGAAGCTTGGCGCGCCCGCGACTTCTTCGTCGCTGATGTTGTGCACCGCGCGCGACTGCTCGGGGATCGGCACACCCGGGTTCACCAGCCAGTTCTTGAGTGCCGTGAGCTGGCCGCCTGCGAAGCACGCCACGCCGATCTCGAGGATGCGGTCGTTGTCGGCCGACAGACCGGTGGTCTCGAAGTCGATGACCGCGACGCGCGCCTCGGCCCAGCGCGTGGTCGGCTCGAAGTCGCTCGACAGGCCCACCACGTTGGTGACCACGGCCCCGAGGCGATCGGCGATGCCGGGATAGTGTCGGCCGGTGGGGAAACAGCCGCAGACTTCGAACGAGGCGCGCATGGTAAAAGCAGATCATGCGCCGGCCACGAACACAAGCCTCGACGCCGCATGCACGCGTTCCGCTGCGGGGCGCGCCTGAAGAGCATTGGTGTTTTCGTCGTGCAGCGCTCGCGCACCACGCTGCGAGCGCGATCGCCCGGAGCGCTCGGCGATGAGCGTTGGCTACGCAGGTTACCGTGGTCGGCTCGCGCCCTCACCCACGGGGCACATGCACTTGGGCGTGGCGCGCACGGCGCTGCTCGCTTGGCTGCGCGCGCGTGCTGCGGGCGGCGCGCTGGTGCTGCGCATCGAGGACATCGACACGCCGCGCGTCATCGCGGGCTCCGCCGAAGCCATCATGGGCGAGCTGCACTGGCTCGGAATCGACTGGGACGAAGGCCCGGCCACCGATGGCCTGCCGCTACCGCCCGGCCCACACGCGCCCTACCAGCAATCGGCGCGCACCGCGCTCTATGCGGCGGCCATCGAGCAGCTGCGCTTGCGAGGCTTCGTCTACCCGTGCACTTGCTCGCGCAAGGAGATCGCGCAGATCGCCAGTGCACCCCACGGCGATCTCGGCCCGCTGTATCCTGGCACCTGCCGCAACGGGCCCAGCCACCCCGGGCGCCCGGCGTCGTTGCGCTTTGCCATGCCCGAGCCTGCGCCGAGCTTCGTCGATCTGCTGCAAGGCCCCTACAACGCTGGCGTTAGTGACGACTTCGTGTTGCGCCGCGCCGACGGACTGTACGCGTACCAGCTCGCGGTGGTCGTGGACGATCTCGCCATGGGCATCAGCGAAGTGGTGCGTGGCGACGACCTGCTCTCCTCCACACCCCGTCAGATCGCGCTCTACCGCGCGCTCGGTGCGCATGAGCCCGCGTTCTTCCACGTGCCGCTCTTGCTCGACGCCGATGGCCGCCGCATGAGCAAGCGCTTCGCCTCGCTGTCGGTGACGCAGTGCCGAGCAGGTGGCGCCAGCGCCGAGCAAGTCATCGGCGCGCTAGCACACACGCTCGGCCTCGCAGCACGCGACGAAGCGCTGTCCGCCGCGCAGCTTCTGCCACGCTTCGACCCGAGCAAGCTGCCAACCGCGCCGACCACGCTCGATACGGCAAGCCTGTTTCAGCATCCCACCGCGTGAACCTGGAGAACACCGTCATGGACCAAGAGCGCCTCAGCCAGCACATCGACGAGCTTTGGGATGTCTCCATCATCGCTGCGCTCAGCGCGTACATTCGCATCCCGAACAAGTCGCCCTTCTTCGACGCGCAATGGCGCGAGCACGGCCACATGCAGCGTGCCGCCGAATGGATCGCCAGCTGGTGTCGCGCGCGGCAGATCCCCGGCTTGCAAGTGGAGCTGGTGCAGCTGGCAGGTCGCACGCCGGTCATCTTCATGGAGATCCCCGGCACAGCTGACGCAGCGGGCGAGGACACGGTCTTGCTCTACGGTCACCTCGACAAGCAGCCGGAGCTCGGTGGTTGGCTCGAAGGCACCGGCCCGTGGCAGCCCACGCTGCGTGGCGATCGCCTCTATGGTCGCGGCAGCGCCGACGACGGCTACGCCGCCTTCGCCGCGCTCGCCGCGCTCGAAGCGCTGCACGCGGCAGGTGGCAGCCATGCACGCTGCGTCGTGCTGATAGAAGCCTGCGAAGAATCGGGCAGCTACGACTTGCCGCACTATGTCGCGCACCTCTCGAAGCGCCTGGGCGACGTGAGCTTCGTGGTGTGTCTCGACTCGGGCTGCGGCGACTACGAACGTTTGTGGAGCACCACCTCGCTGCGTGGGCTCGTGATGGGCAATCTCGTGGTCCGCGTGCTCGAAGAGGGCGTGCATTCGGGCGACGCCAGCGGCATCGTGGCCTCCAGCTTCCGCATCGCGCGTCAGCTCTTGTCGCGCCTCGAAGACGAACGCACCGGCGAGCTCAAGTTGCGGCAGCTGCACGCCAGGGTGCCCAAAGAGCGCAAGCAGCAGACCGAGCTCACCGCGAAGGTGCTGAAGAAGAGCGTGTACGCAGGCTACCGCTGGGCCGGCAAGATGCGCCCCGTGCAGACCGACCCTGCACAATTGCTCTTGCGCCGCACTTGGTCGCCCACGCTCTGCATCACTGCGGCCGCTGGCCTGCCCGACCTGAGCAGCGCCGGCAACGTGCTGCGCGCGAGCACCACGCTCAAGCTGTCGATTCGCTTGCCGCCCACCTGCGATGCCAAGCGCGCCACCGCACGCGTCAAGCACACGCTCGAGAAGCAGCCGCCTTACGGCGCGCTCGTACGTTTCGAAGCCGAGGACGGCGCCGACGGCTGGGACGCACCAGCGCTTGCGCCATGGCTCGGCGAGGCGCTGCGCAGCGCCTCACGGGCAAGCTTCGGCAAGGACCCGTGCTTCATGGGTGAGGGCGGCAGCATCCCCTTCATGGCCATGCTCGGGCGCAAGTTCCCGCGCGCTCAGTTCCTCATCACCGGTGTGCTCGGGCCCCAGTCCAACGCCCATGGACCGAACGAATTCCTGCACTTGCCCACGGCCAAGCGCGTCACGGCGTGCGTCGCCCGGGTGCTCGACGCCCATGCCCAGCGAGCGCCGTCAGCCGCCCCGCGTCGCCGTCGGCCAGCCAAGTGAGCCCTCGCTTGGCCTCCAGGGTACCACTGGGTGCCACAAGGTCGGGACGTGGTCTCTGCGCTGCGTTCGCTTCGCTCAGAAGCGGCCGCTGACGCTCATGAACGCCATCTTGTCGTTGGCCTCGCGCAGGCGCTGCGACAAGATCTTGATGAAGTTCCACAGGATCTCGTACGCGAGATCTTTGTGGATGAAGAGCAGGTCTTCGAAGGCCTCGCGCGTGATCACGAGCAAGCGCGCCTTCTCGTGCACGTGGGCGTCGGCGCTGCGCGGCACGTCGTCGATGAGCGACATCTCGCCGAAGGCTTCGCCCTGGCCGAGGACCGCGAACGCTTCTTCGCCCATGCCGGGCAGGTTGCGCGAGATGCGGATCTTGCCGTCGAGGATGAGGTAGAGCTTGTCGCCCAGCTCGCCTTCGCGAAACACCAGGGTGTTGCGCTCGTGCAGCTCTTCGCCCGCGATGGCCGCGATGCGCTCCAGGCCGCGTGGCGTGAGCCCGCGAAACAGATGGATGGTGCCCAATGCCGCTTGGACGTCTTCCATGTTCAGTGCTGTCCCCCGCCGCGACGAGGCCGACTCTATCACCTTTCAACTGGTGGCTCAGATCGCAGTTGGCCACGAAGCCGGGGGATACGGCAAATAAGCGAGGGTGGGACGAGAGGAGATGAGAGTGCAGAGGAGAGCAGAGCGCGACCGGACGGCGGGCTGTGGCGGTGGGGTGTTGGCGGGGGACGGGAGGGTTGCAAGTGCGCCGGCCGCGAAGACCGGACAGGGTGCAAGCCGTGCGTCCCCGGCCCAGCCCCACCCGCCCCGGGCCGCCGTCAGGTCGCGCTCTGGTTCTCGTTCTCGTTCTGCCGACCGCTCACTCGTGCGTGGCGAGGAAGCGCTCGGCTTCAATCGCAGCCATGCAGCCCGTTCCAGCTGCTGTCACCGCCTGGCGGTACACGTGGTCTTGCACGTCGCCTGCGGCAAATACGCCCTCCACGCTGGTTTGCGTCGTGCCGGGCTTCGTCTTCACGTAGCCGTTCTCGTCGAGCTCGAGCTGGCCCTGGAACAGATCGGTGTTCGGCGTGTGGCCGATGGCGATGAACAGGCCTTCCACGGCCAGCTTGCTCTTGGCGCCGGTCTTCAGATTCTCGAGCGTGATCGCGTTCACCTTGTTCTGACTCACGTCGTGCACATCGGCCACCGCCGAGTCCCACACGAACTTGATCTTCGGGTTCTTGAGCGCGCGCTCGGCCATGATCTTCGAGGCGCGCAGCTCCGAGCGGCGGTGAATGACCGTGACGCTCTTGCACAGGCCCGCGAGGTAGTTGGCCTCTTCCATCGCCGTGTCGCCGCCGCCCACCACCGCGACGTCCATGTTGCGGAAGAAGTAGCCGTCGCAGGTGGCGCAGGCGCTGACGCCGTGGTTCTGCAGCTTCTGCTCGTTCGGCAAGTCGAGCCAGCGCGCACGTGCCCCGGTCGCGACAATCACCGTCTGCGCCACGTACTCTTGCTCGTCGGTGTAGAGCTTGAACGGCCGCTTGCTGAAGTCCACGCGCTCGACGTCGGCGCTGATGATCTTGGTGCCGAAGCGCTCACTCTGCTTCTTGAACAGCTCCATCATCTCGGGGCCCTTGATGCCCTCGGGGAAGCCCGGGTAGTTCTCGACCTCGGTCGTGATCATCAGCTGACCACCCGCGACGCCACCGCGCACGATGCCTTCGATCATCACCGGCGAGAGGTTGGCGCGCGCTGCGTAGATGGCTGCGGTGTGGCCGCCGGGGCCCGATCCAATGATGATGACCTTGTGCATGGCTACTCTCTGGTCCTTTCAGCGCCCCTGAAGCAAGTGCAGGGCGGGTTCCGGTCGATTAGTGGCCGGCACCATCGCGTACTGTTTGGGGGTTCGCAATCTCAGCGTGGCGCTCACCCGGCGCAGGCGTTTTGTGCTGATCCCAGGCTGGGACCTGCGCCGACCCCAAAAAGCGACATGATCCCGGAGGCTTCAGGCGTCCCAGACCGGTGATCTGTCCCACGAAATACTGGGTCATCGCTCAACTTTCGACAGGTGTGCGCAAAATGTGGCCATCAGAGGCGTTGACACACCCAAGATTGCCATCCAGTGTACGGACAGTGGCGGTGTACGCTTTGTGCGCATGACTTGAGGAAACACACGGGTGCCGCGCGGGGGCTGAGATCGAAGTGGTCCAGTTGCTCGTGGCGCCTAAGCAAGAAGGTGAAGTCGTGGTCCCGTCAGAGTTCCTGCAAATCGCCGAAAACCTCAATCATCTCGATCCTATCCGCACGTATCCATTGCGTGCGGCTAAGCTCGTGGCCGACCTCGCCAACGCGACTTCCTATCGCGTCGAGCTCGAGCTCGGGGATCAGCGCAAGCTGGACAGCACCCCCCCACCGCCCATGGAAGGCGGCCGGCCGGTGTCGCTGCCGCTGCGTCACGGACGGCAGGTGCTGGGCACCATCCATCTGTACCTACCCGAGGGCAGCGACAAGCTGGACACCACCGACCTGCGCCTGGCCCGCTGGGGTGCACGCGCGCTGGCTCGCGGTCTGTCGTACTCGAGCCGCATGAATCGTGTCGGGCCCGAGAACCGCAAGCGTCTGGTCGAGCTGGCGGATCGTCTGGAGCGCACGCCGCTGACCAAGCGTGAGAAGGAAGTGGTGACCCTGCTGGCGTCGGGCGCCTCGACGCGCGCGATCGCCGAGCAGACCAAGCTCACCGTGGCCACGGTGCACACCTATCTCAAGCGCATCTACTCCAAGCTCGGCGTGCACTCGCGCGTGGAGTTGGTGGCCCGCATGGTCGGCACGGTCAGCAGCTTCCCGCCCGCGGGTGGCGAGCATGACGAAGAGCTGGACCTGCTCGACCACGAGCTGGTCGACGACCAGCCGCTCGTGGCGTCCGCCTGACGGCGAACGCTCACCAACGCCATAGAAGCCAGTGCGGCCCGCGCTGCGCTGGCAGCGTGCGGCCGGCCCGTGTTACGAGCGGCGCATGGCTCGAGGCGGCAAGCAACGCAGCGCGCGCGCACCGCGTGCCCGGCTCACTCACCTGGACGCGCAGGGTCGCGCGCACATGGTGGAGGTCGGCGACAAAGCGGTGACTGCGCGCGAGGCGATCGCTCGCGGCCGCGTGCGCATGTCGCCTGCCACGCTCGACACCTTGCAGCGCGGCACCGCCAAGAAGGGCGATGTCCTCGCCGTCGCGCGCATCGCGGGCATCCAGGCTGCCAAGCGCACACCCGAGCTCATCCCGTTGTGCCACGCCATCATGCTCACCGGTTGCGAGCTCGCGTTCAGCCCCGATGCGACCCAGAGCGTGTTGCACATCGAGGCCCGCGTGCGCGCGCTCGACCGTACGGGTGCCGAGATGGAAGCGCTCACAGCGGTCGCGGTGGCAGCGCTCACCGTGTACGACATGCTCAAGGCCGTCGATCGCGAGATGACCATCGAGGCCATCGCGCTGCACGAAAAGCGCGGCGGCAAGAGCGGCGACTTCGTGCGTGCGCGCAAGCCGTAGTCGAAATCACCGCGTCGGTGGTGCCGTTGCCCATGCCCGAGGGGCCGTCTTGCGCAGATCCAGCGCGGATTGCGCGGCTGAAGCAGCTGGCACGCCTACTGCATAGCTTCGCCTCGGCCGCGTTGGCTTTCACGAGGAGATGTGGGCATGCAGACGAGTCCAGAGGTCGTGTCGGAGCTTCCGTCTGTCGCGTTTCGCAGCGAAGCGCCAAAGCCCAGCAACGAGGTCATCAATCGCCGTCAGCACGAGCGCTTTGGTGTGGCCGGCAGCTTCGTGCGCGTGCACTGCAAGAGCTTTCCAGTCCATGGCGCCACGGCCGAGGTCAATCCCACCGGGGTTTTCGGCGTGCTGCAGCGTTTGTTCTCCTCGCAGTGCGAGGTGGTCGACCTGAGCAAGGGCGGTTTGTCGTTCGAGACCACGCGCGAGCTGACGCAGGGCCAGCGCGTCACGGTGAGCCTGCACGTACCGGGTCATGAGGCGCCGCTCATGCTCGTCGGCGAAGTGCGCTGGCAGAAGCCGCTGCGGCACAGCCGGATCCGCACCGTTGGCGTGCACTTCGCGCCTTTCGGCAAGCGCGAGGGCTGCAACTCGATCCAAGCACTGCACGTACTGCGTCAGCTGGAATCGGAATACGGCAAGTAGGCTTCAGCCACGTGATGCGAGCAGGCGCGCCGGCAGCCAGGCCAAGCACAGGCCCGTCTACAGCGTACGCGCCTGCGCGACAGTTCGGTGCGCGCCGGCGACCCTGTGCGACGGCTCGCGCCGCAGGGCCAGTCGCAGCAACCTGGCCGCGCCGGTGGGTCTCACGTATCGTCGTGTGCTCGTGGCCGCGACCGCGCGCGGGCATGCAGGCGCCTCACCATGCATCACCGACCCCTTACGCTGCAGCGCTTGCTCCCGGCGGCTGTGGGCGCTCTGTTCGGGCTTCATCCGATCGCCGAGGCCGACACCTTCTGGCATTTGACGCTGGGTCGCGCGGTGTTGCGCTACGGCAGCCGTGTCGTGCCGGAGCCGAGCGCGTTCAAGAGCTGGACCGAGCCTTGCGTGGTGCCAGAATGGCTGTGGGATCTGTTCACCTACGGGCTCTACCGAAGCAGTGGGATGGGCGCGCTTTCGCTCTTGCCCGCGCTGTTCGGCGCGCTCACCGGCTACCTCGTGGGTTGCACGCTGGACGCGAACGCGCCGCAGAGCTCGCGTGTGCTGCGCGCCTCGCTCGGTGTTTTCGCAGTGTGCGCGTTGGCCGAGATCCTCGACGTTCGCCCCAATCTTGCGTTCGCCGTGCTGCTGGTTGCGTTCCCGTGGCTCACGCAGCGCTATGCGAAGCAGACCGATGCGCGTGCGCTCGCTTGGTCCGGCGTGGCGCTGGTCGTGACGGCGCAGCTGTGGGCACAGCTGCACGCGAGCTTCGTGCTGGCGGTGGCGATCTTCGTGAGCGTGGTCGTGCCCGCGCGACTGCGGCAAGACAAGCGCTTCTTGCGCGAGCGTTTGCGGGTCGATGGCGCGCTGCTGGTTGGGCTCTTGCTCACGGTCTTCACCTGTGCACACGGCACGCAGGTGGTGGACCTCGTGCTGCGCCACAGCGGCACGGATGCGGCGCGACACATCCAGGACATGAAGCCCTTCGACTGGGCGATGCTCGCGCCGTTTGCGTGGCCGGTCGGGGCCGTGCTCAGCGTCGCGCTGCTGATGGCGGCGCTGCCGTGGTTGGTCGCTGCCGAGCTCGACATGGCGGCCGTCTTGCTCGCGCTGCTCGGCGCTGCGCTGACCTTCACCGCGGCGCGCTTCTCGGTGGCTTGGGTACTCTTGCTCTTGCCGCTGTCGGCGGCGGGCATTCGCGTGTGCAGCGAGCTTGGCGCGCAGCGGCCGGGGCGCTTGCGCAGTGTCGAGTTGGTCAGCGTCGCTCTCACGCTCTGCACGAGCGTGTGGACCTACCGGCGTGTCGATGAGCAAGCAGGCCCGATGTTCCAGACCGGCGCGCGAATGGGCGCTTACCCGGTCGCGGCGTCGCGCTACCTGCTGCGCTTGCCCGCGGGTTCGCCCGTGTTCACCGACTACGCAGCGGGCGGACCGCTCGGCTTCTGGCTCGACGGGCGCGTGCGCACCTTCGTGGATGGCCGCACGCCGCTGTACTTCGACGACACGGATGCTGCTGTGTCTCGCGACGTATTGGCGAGCCCGAGCGCGATGGACCTGGCGTTCGCGCGCTACGGCGTGCGCGCGGCGGTAGTGGAGCGCGCTGGCGCGCAGTGCCAGCTTTTGGCCGAGCGTTGGAGCGCCGTGGTGATCGAGCCGCGCTACACCACCTTCGTGCCCAAGTCCGGGCTCGCACAGCTCGGTGCTCCGCTGTCGGGGCTCGCGGCGTGCGGCCCGTTCTACCTCAGCGCAGACGCCTGCCAAGACGGGGGCGCCGCGCTCTTGCGCTCGATCGATCGCTTGGCCGGCGTGCAACGCACACGCTTCGCGGGATTCTTGCATGCCGCTGCGCTCTTGCAGTGCCAGCGAGGCTCCGGTGCGGCTGCGCTCGCCACGTTGCCGACAGAGCGCGACGCACGCTTGTACCACTCGGCGTACCGTTGGTACGCGAGCTGGGCGCTCTTGCTGGCCGGTCGCACTGCCGAAGCCACTGACCTGCTCGCCGACGCGTTGTCGCATGGTGACGCCCTGGCTGTGCGCGTG
Source organism: Pseudomonadota bacterium (assembly GCA_017881185.1). Taxonomy (GTDB): domain Bacteria; phylum Myxococcota_A; class Polyangia; order Polyangiales; family JAFGIB01; genus JADGRF01. The sequence continues at coordinate 11,119 of JADGRE010000020.1, forward strand.
CTGCTCGAGCCCGCAGCGAGCCGCGTGCCTGTCGCGCAGCTGCGTCGCTTGCTCGAGCGCGGCTTGGAGCTGATGGATGACAACGCACCGGCAGCGTTGCGCGCACGCCTGGCTCTGGTGTGTGCTGCGCAGGGCGATGCCGAGTGCGCGCGCTTCCAGGGCTTGCGGGCCTACCTGCGTGGCGACGCCGCGTCGATCCCCGCGCTGCAGTGGGCGTCGGCTCACCATCCATCGCCACGTGTGCGCCAAGATCTGCTCGCCTGGTTGGCGCTGCACGCACCGTGACGGAGCCCGGCTCAGGGCGGCGAGTCGCCCGGGGCGAATACGAGCGCGACCGTAGGCTTGGGCGCAGTGGCGCCACCGGGGCCCCAGTTGCCCAAGTGCGCGCCAGGCATGGCACCAAGCGACGACCCACTGCGGCAGTCCGTAGTCGGCAAGCGCCGCCGCTGGCGGCAGCAGCGCGCATCGATTGCGCGCAGGCTATCTGCGCCGAGGTACGTGCGCTATCCTGATCGCGACCGAGGTCGTCGAAGCCGTCGGTCGCCTGCTCGTCGGTTGAACCCATGGCATCTCGCAAGCAGAGCAATTGGGGTCGCGCGTTGGCGATGCGCATCGAGCGCGAGCTGGCGCAGCTCGGCACCGCGGAGCGCGCGCAGCAAGAGAAACGCTACCTCAAGAGTGAGCTCGTGCACTTTGGCGTGCCGGTACCCGTCATCAGAAAGGTCACGCGCGCTGCGCTGCGTGATGCAGGCGCTCTCACGCGCACGCAACTGCTCGACGCCGTGAGCACGCTGTGGGCGCGCGGGGTCCACGAGCTACGCTCCGCCAGCGTCGAGGCACTCGAGTTTCGGGGCGAGCAGCTACTGTCTACGGACATCGCGCAGCTGGAAGTCTGGATTCGGCAGGCCCGCACCTGGGCGCTGGTCGACGAGCTGGCCGCCGTGGTCACCGGTACGCTCGTCATGCGCTTTGCGAAGCTCACGCGCACGCTCGATCGCTGGGCAAAAGACGACGACTTCTGGGTGCGTCGCTCGGCGCTGCTGGCGTTGCTGCTGCCGCTGCGCCGTGGCGAAGGCGACTTCGAACGCTTCGCGAAGTACGCCGACGCGATGTTGGGCGAGAGCGAATTCTTCATTCGCAAGGCCATCGGCTGGGTGCTACGCGACACGAGCAAGCAGCGGCCCGCGCTCGTGTACGCCTGGCTCTTGCCACGCGCTGCGCGTGCTTCGGGAGTGACGCTGCGCGAGGCCGTGAAGTACTTGCCGGCGGCGCAGCGCGAGCGCTTGCTGCGCTTGCACCGCGCGAGCGCGGCTACTTCCGCCGCACCACGCGCAACACCGCCTGCAGCTCGGTCTTCCCGAGCTCCCGCACCGCGAACAGGGCGATCAGGTACACCACGCCGCCGCCCGCCAGCGCCACGATCGACGTGAGCTTGCTGCCCGCCTCCAGTGCGTGCGCCGCGGCGAACGCCGCCGCCGCCGCAACGAGCACCCGCGCCACCGTCGCGGGTGCGATGAACGCACGGAAACGCAAGTACACCGCCGTGCCCATCGCCATCAACGCGAACACCGTGCCCACGCTGGTGCCCGCCGCCGCCGCCAGCAGCGTGTGCTCGCCGACGCCGACGTAGTGCACGAAGCCGAGGTTGCAGCCTACCACCAGACCCACCGCGACCAACGCCACCGCCGCCGAGAGTCCCGGCCGGCCGGCGCCGCTCATGATGGTCGAGGCGATCACGAAGAGCGCGAAGCACACCATGCCCGCCGACAAGAGCGCGAGCGCTTGCGAGCCCGCGAGGTAGTCGCCCGGGTACACGATGCGCATCACGCCGGCCGACGCACCCGCGATCGGCGCGGCCAGCGCCATCAGCACCAAGAGCGAAAAGCGCATGGCGCCCTGGATGTAACGCCGCGTTGCAGCCTCGTCACCCAGGCTCACGGCCTCGGAGATCATCGGGAAGATCACGAACGCGACCGACAAGATCAACTGATACGGCACGAACGCGAAGGTCTGCGCGGCGCGGTAGAAGCCCACGTAGCGCGACGCCAGCTCCGCCGCGGGTGCCGCCGTGCTGCCGGAGGCGATGGCCAGCTCGGCGACGCTGCGCTTGAGCAGCGTGACGTCGACCTGCAAGATCAGGTTCACGCACAGCTGGTAGAGCCACAGCGGCGCCATGAACGACAGCCAAGCGCGCCACGGCATGCGCTCGCCCGCCTTGCCGGTGCCCACGAAGAACAGCGCCACCAGCAGCACACCCACGGCGGCCAGCGAGAAACCCGCGAACGCACCCACCGCGCCGAAGCCGAGCAGCGCTGCGCCCAGCATGCCCGTGGTGCGCAGCGTGGTGTAGCTGGCATCGAAGGCGGCCTGACGCACGAAGTCTTGCCGGCCGTTGAGCGCACCGATCAGCGCCGCATACAGCGCGTACGACACCACGACCACCGCCGACAACCGAAAGAGCGGCGCAAGCTGCGGGTCGAGCATCACGCTCCTGGCCAGCGGGTCTGCCGACACGGCCAAGAGCCCGCCGAGCACCACACCCACCAAGAGCTGCAGCTCCAGCGCCTGCCGCAACGCTTGCGGCCCACGCTCCACGTTCTCGCTCACCCGCTTGCTCACCACCTGGATCGTGGCCGCGATGAGCACGTTGTTGACAATGGACACGAAGCTCATCGCCGCCGAAAACAGCCCGAACGCTTCGGGGCTACCAAGCAGCCGCGGCAATAGCAGCTGCACCGCATAGCCCGCCACGATGAAGTAGAGCTTGGACCCCGTAATGGAGAGCACCCCACGCCCAGCCCGGCGCGTGCTCTCAGAGCTCTTGGTCTCAGCTTCGCCCTGTCCCACGGCGGCTACGTGTGCCTGGGCCGAGCGCTTCGGTCAAGAGCCCGACAGAGAGAACTTCAGCTGGCGAACGGGGCGCTGGGGGGCGGTGGGTCGGTCGGGCGACGATCAGTCCCCCAACGCCACTCACGTCACCGAGGCTCGCCGGCTCGGGACCGAGATCGACACCCAGACGCAGACATACAACGCTGTGTTGCAATTACGTCGTTCACAACAACACCACACACAAGCGATCGGGCTGACGAGTCAGCTGACAGCGCCGTGCCTGCGTGCCGGCTTGCGACAGTCACGCTGACCCAAGGTGCTCCGGGGTCGGCTGGCTGGGTCCGCGGGGCGTCCGGGCGTGACAAACGCCAGGTGGCGCGGCCGCGTTTGGCACGAACCGTACGAGATCCGTTTGCGCGGCGTACGCAAACGCCGTTCAGCCTTCGAGGCCGCCGCTCTCTGCAAACGGATCGTCCCCGCGGACCCACTCAGCCGACCCCGGAGTGCCGTTCGCCAGCACCTGTCTCTCTCCCTTTCCCGCTGCCTCTCGCCCGTCCCGCCACGAAGTTGACAGCCCGCCCCGCAACCCGTCCGATCGCCTTGTGGACAGCCAGGTCGACACCCGGCAGGAGCTCGTGCGCCAGCTCATGTTCGGCGCCCTCTCTCTGACCGTCGTCGCCGTCAGCGGCGCCGCCGGCTATCACTTCATCGGCAAGGGCCAGTGGTCGTACGGCGATTGCCTGTACATGACCATCATCACGCTCTCCACCGTGGGCTACGGCGAGGTCTTGCACGGCATGGACCACACGCCAGGTGCGCGGGTCTGGACCATCGCGCTCATTGTGCTGGGCAGCGGCTCGCTGCTCTTCTTCATCTCCACGCTCACGGCGTTCATCGTCGAGGGCGACCTGCAAGGCGTGTTTCGGAGGCGGCGTATGCAAAAACAGATCGACGAGCTACGCGACCACATCATCGTGGTGGGCGTGGGCGCTACCGGCATTCACGTGGTGGAAGAGCTGGCGGTGACCAAGCTCCCCTTCGTGGTCATCGACACCGATCAAGAACGCCTGAGGCGCGTCGCCGACGAGAATGTGCCGGGCATGCTGTTCGTGCATGGCGACGCCACCTTCGATCACATCCTGCACCAGGCCGGCATCGCCCGCGCCAAGGGTCTGGCGGCCACGCTGCCCGACGATCGCGACAACGTGTTCGTGTCGATCACGGCGCGCGCCCTCAACCCGAACCTGCGCATCGTCGCGAAGGTCACCGAGGACAGCGCCGAGACCAAGCTCAAGCGCGCCGGCGCCAATGCCACGGTCTCACCCAGTCAGATCGGCGGCATGCGCGTGGTGAGCGAGCTGGTGCGCCCGAGTGTGGTGCAGTTCCTCGACACGATGCTGCGTGATCGCACCCAGGCCCTGCGCGTGGAAGAGGTCGCCATCCCCGAGACCTCGACCCTGATCGGCGCGCGCCTGCGCGAGACCGCCATCCGCCAACACACCAAGGTGCTCGTGCTCGCCGCCCACAACCCGGACGGCAGCTACACCTACAACCCCGGTCCGGACTTCCTGATCGAGCCGGGCGTGACCCTGGTCGTGCTCTGCCAGACCGAAGACGTGATCAAGCTGCGCGAGGGCGTCGAAGACGGCACGATCGGCCGCATCAGCGGCAGCTGAGCGCTGCGCCCAGGCCCAGAACGCAAACGATGTCGCGCGGTTGGCGCGCTGCGCCAGGGTGTTGTGCGCGCCGCACGCGCGTGCAGGAAACCACCCTTGACGGACCTTACCCACTGCTTAAGTTGGCCGCCAGACAAGGGAATCGGGCGGGCAACCCCGCGTGGCCGAGGCCCCCTTTCACGCATCAGGGCGCGTAGCCGCCGCACGTATCAGGAGGACACGGGACCATGGGCAAGATCATCGGCATCGACCTCGGCACGACCAACTCGGTCGTGGCAATCATGGAGGGCAAGGAGCCCAAGGTCATCGTGAACGAAGAGGGCGATCGCATCACGCCTTCGGTCGTCGCGTGGGACGAGCAGGGCGAAATCCTGGTCGGCCAAATCGCCAAGCGTCAGGCGATCACCAATCCCGAAGGCACGATCTTCTCCAGCAAGCGTTTCATCGGCCGCCGCTTCGACGAGATCAGCCCCAACGATCTCAAGCGCGTGCCGTTCAAGATCACTCGCCGCTCCAACGGCGACTGCGTGCTCGGCGCGCGCGACAAAGAGATGGCGCCGCCCGAGGTGAGCGCGCACGTGCTGCGCAAGCTCAAGCGCGCCGCCGAAAACTATCTGGGCGAGACAGTCACCGAGGCCGTCATCACCGTGCCTGCGTACTTCAACGACGCCCAGCGTCAGGCCACCAAGGACGCCGGCCGCATCGCGGGTCTCGACGTCAAGCGCATCGTGAACGAACCCACCGCGGCCGCGCTCGCGTACGGCCTCGACAAGAAGTCCGACGAAGTGATCGTCGTGTACGACTTCGGCGGCGGCACCTTCGACATCTCGGTCCTCGAGGTCAGCGACAACGTCGTGCAGGTCATCAGCACCAACGGCGACACGCAGCTGGGTGGCGACGACGTCGACAACGTGGTCATCGACTACCTCGCGGCCGAGTTCAAGAAGGACCAGGGCATCGACGTCAGCCACGACAAGATGGTGATGCAGCGTCTGAAGGACGCGGCCGAGAAGGCCAAGATCGAGCTGTCGTCCAAGCTCGAGACCACCATCAACCTGCCGTTCCTCACGGCCGACGCGTCGGGCCCCAAGCACATGAACGTGCGCCTGTCGCGCGCCAAGTTCGAGTCGATGATCGAGCCACTGGTACAGCGCACCCTCGAGCCCACCAAGAAGGCGCTCGCGGATGCCAACAAGAGCCCGAGCGACATTCAAGAAGTCGTGCTCGTCGGTGGCAGCACGCGCATCCCGATGGTGCAGGAAGCCGTCAAGAAGTTCTTCGGCAAAGAACCCCACAAGGGTGTGAACCCGGACGAGGTCGTGGCCATCGGTGCTGCAGTGCAGGCCGGCGTGCTCTCGGGCGAAGTCAAAGACATGGTGCTGCTCGACGTCACCCCGCTGTCGCTGGGTGTCGAGACGCTGGGCGGCGTGATGACCACGCTGATCGAGCGCAACACCACCATCCCCACGCGGCGCGAGGAAACCTTCTCCACCGCCGAGGACAACCAGACCAAGGTGGAGATCCACGTGCTGCAAGGCGAGCGCGCGGAAGCCCGCATGAACCGCACGCTCGGCCGCTTCCACCTCGAGGGCATCTTGCCCGCACCGCGCGGCGTGCCCAAGGTGAAAGTGGTGTTCGACATCGACGCCAACGGTATCTTGAGCGTCACCGCGCGCGACGAAGCCACCGGCAAGGATCAGAAGATCACCATCACCGCCAACAGCGGCTTGAGTGAGGCCGAGATCCAGAAGATGGTCGACGAGGCCAAGGGCCACGAAGAAGAAGACAAGGCGCGTCGCGAGGAAGTCGAGTCGCGTAACCGTGCCGACCAGCTCTGCTACCAGGTCGAAAAGACGCTGGACGAGAGCAAAGACAAGCTGCCAGTCGACAAGATCGCAGCCATCCGCGAGCAGATCGTGAAGCTGCGCTCCGCGATCGACAAGCAGGACAAAGAAGGCATCAAGGCCGGCACCGAATCACTCGAGAAGGTCATGCACGAGGTGGCGCAGGCCGCGTATGCCAGTGCAGCTGGCGGCGGCGGCGGCGCCCCAGGTGGCGCAGCGGGGGCAGCTGGCGGCGCGCCGGGTGGCGGCGGCGCTGGCGGCAAGGCCGAGCCCAAGAAGAAGCAGGACGACGTCATCGACGCCGAGTACGAAGAAGGCTCGTGATAGCTCTCTGACTGCGAGCGAAAGGCGCTCACGCTGCTGCGTGGGCGCCTTTTTCACGTAAACGGTAGGCGAAACCGTTGAGCTTGCGTTCGTCGAGCGGCGTGCCGTCGGCGTAGACAAAGAGCGTGGGCAGTTGCTGTTGGTGGCGCAAAAGGCCCTCGGAGATCAGCGCCGGGCTGCAGCCCCAGGGCGAAGCGACCACCACGCCTTCGCACAGCTTCTGCTCCACGGCTTGCATGTACGTGCCCACGGTGATCGGCGCCTCGCTGTGCGGGAAGCGTCCGAGCACCGGTGCGCCGGCGCGCAGCGCATCGGGCACGTCGGGCATGTACAGAAACGGGTGCTCGGGCAACACCGCTTCGTAGAGCTTCTTGCGCGTGCGGCGCATGACCGTGCGCGTGATCTTGTTGGGCAAGTAGTCGGTGGGCAGCCCGAGCAGCTCGGCGGAGCGCTCTTCCACCAGGTACTCGACCAAACTCGAGACCGGGTCGAGCAGCACGCGTAGCCCGCGCTCGTTCAGCTTGCGCACCAGGTGATCGTTGGCGAACTCGTCGACGCGCACGTAGATGTCGCCGGTCAGAAGCACACGAGGCAGCAAGTGCTGCGCATTGGCAGCCTGCGCGAACTCGCGCGACGCCGATTGCAACAGTGTGTTGTATGCGTCGCGGGTCTGACCCAGGCGCAAGAGCCCCGCAAGCCCGCGCTCGCCCGGCTTGCCGACCAGGGCTTCGAGCTCATCGCAGTAACGCGCGTAGAGCGCGTCGATGCTGCCCGCGACGCGCTCGGCCGGCCGGTGATAGGCGACCAGTTGATTGAGAATGTCCCAGGCCACGGTGCTCGCCCAGAACTTGCCGAAGAACAGGCCCTGAGGTCCGTTGCCTGCCTGGCCCGCGCTACCGGCGCCGAAGTGACGAGACTCCACCAGATGCGAGAGTCCCATGTGCTCCACCGACAGCCGGTCTTTCATGGAGAACATGCAGTTGCGACACGCGCCTTGGCCTGCGACCTGCACGAGCAACGTGCGCTTCTTGGGTGGTGCGTCTGTCAGCTGCTTTCGGAACGCGCCCCAGATGTGTTGATACGGCAGACACTCCTTGCCGCTGCAATCGCGGCGCCCGTGCGCGAGCGTCTCACTCGAAGCCGGGCCTGCGGCGATGGCGTCGTAACCCATCGAACGATAGGTCGCGGCGGCCAGCGCACCGAGGCGATCGCCGATCGGCATCACCAAGAGGCGTGCGTCGTGCAAGTCGGCGGGCCCGGGTTTGGGCGCAGGCGCCAGGAACGCCAGCCGCTCTGCCGGCAGCGGCGCCGGCCGGCGATCGTACTTGCGCACACCGTGCAGGAACGCTTGCACGCGGGTCACGTAGCCAGCGTTGCCACCGTGGCCGTCGGTCTCGAGCGCGGTGTGCGGGTAGCCGTCCATGAGCGTTTCGAAGATCTGCTCGCCGAACGACGCCGGGCCGCAGCCGAACGCGCTCAGGAGCAGCGGAAAGCTGTCGCCGCGTTCACGCGTTGCCAGCGATACGCGCAGCGCATGGTTCAAGTCGGCCCACGGCACGCGGGGCAACGGATCGATGTGCTCGGGCACGGGATAGCAGTCCATCGGCAATGCGAGCACGCCGTTGTGCCGCAAGATGCCTGGGATGCCCGCGTGGATGACGCGATCGAAGAGCACGTGCAGTGAGCCGCACACCACGATCACGGGCGTGCGCGTCAAGCGCCCGTGGTCGAGCGTGCGTCGGCCGATGTCGGCGAGCTGCTTCTCGTACGCAGCCTGTGCTTGCGCTGCTCGCGCGGCGGCGTGTGGGACGCGCTCGGTGTCGGCGCCGAGCTCGCGCGCCGCCTGACGCAAGCCGCGCAGCACCTGCCTGCTCGTGAAGCCGTGGGCGAACGAAATCACCGGGGCCACGATCTGCGGCGATTTGCCGTTTGCGCGCAGCGCTGCACCGACCACGTCCGGAATGGCTTGCTCGTTCGCGCAGGTCTTGCAGCCGCCGCCGTCAGCGGCAGGCAGGTCGACGAGCTTCGGCATGAACAAAGGCCCGCTGCTCGCCTCGGCGAGCGCGTGCGCCACTTTCACCGGCGCGCAGGCATCGTAGGCGCACGACAGCGCCTCGCCGCGCTCGAGCGTTGCCGCCTCGGAGCGCACGACGCGCACGCCCAGGCCCAGCTCTGCGAGAAAGGTCGTGGCCCACGGCAAGAGCCCGGCCAGCGTGCCGGCCTCGGCGACGCTGACCGTGGCTGCGCCTTCGCGTGTGATATCCAGCTTCGACAACAGGGCGTTGCGCTCGTCGAACGCGCTCGGTGCCTGCGCATCGAGCTTCGGGCGCGCGGCCGTCGAGATCTCGAACTTCGGGCAAGCCCCACCCGAGAACACCTGACGCTTGGTTCCCAGCACCGAGACGGTGGTGCGTTCGATGTTGCAGAGCGTGGCGCAGGCTTTCTCCTGACAGCGCAGCTCGCCGCGCTCGCTGATGCTGGCCGACAAGAAAGTAGCAAGCGGCAGCGCACTCGCCGCTTGCAGGGTGTCTTGGCCGAGCTGATCGATCGCGCACAGCCCGATACCCCACGCGCCCATCGCACCGGGATTGGGGGGCACGATCACCTCGCGTCCGGTGACTGCTGCCAGCGTCCAGGCGAGCGATTGGCCCGACGCGGGCTTGCCCTGAAAGAAGATGCGCTCACCGAAGCTGCGCTGCCCCATCACGCGGTGCAGGTAATTGTGGATGACCGAGTACTGGAAGCCCGCGAAGAGATCGGGCAGCGCAAAGCCGGCGGCCTGCGCTTGCGTTGCCGCTTCCGCGACGAACACCGTGCACATCTGTCCGAGATCCGGCGGGCGGCTGGCCGTGCTCGCGAGCTCTCCGAACCTGGCGATGTCGTCGACGCCATAGAACACCGCTTGCTCCTCGAGGAACGAGCCGGTTCCGGCGCTGCAGGCCTTGTTCATGTTGCTCTCTACGACCTGGCCGCCGGAGATCTGGATGAATTTGGCGTCTTGTCCGCCGATCTCGACCACGCTCAGGCTGCGGCCGTGCTGCTCGTCGCAGCGGATGGCGGCGGTGGCGTGCGCCACGATCTCGTTGACCACACAGATGCGCTCTGCGAGCTGCGGATAGGCTGCGCGCAGCACGGTGGCGACGGCTTCGCGGCCCGAGCCGGTAACGCCGATGGCGCGCACATCGGCGTCGGCTTCTTGCATGAGCTGGCGCACCAGGCGTTGCGCGGCCTCGACCGGGTTGCCGCGCGTACGGTCGTACAGGTCGAGCACCGGTTGCCCGCTTGCGATCGAAGTCAGCACGGCCTTGCTGCCGGTGGAGCCGAGGTCGAGGCCCAGCACGCTGGGCTGGGTGCGTGCCTCCAAAGGAGCGTCTTGCCGCGGCAGGCAGGTCACGCGGCCGCGCGCGCCCGCAGCCGCTTGCATCACGGAGAACGCCGTGTGCTTGGTGACGATCAGCGCTGCAGGGTCTTCCGGCAGCGCTGGCAGCGGCGCTGCAAGCGCTTGGCGGGCGGCAATGGCTGCCGCGCCCATGGCCTCGAGCACGAGCGCCTGCTCGGGCACGCGCACTTCGGTTTCCAGCTGTCGAGATAAGCAGGTTCGAAGCGTATTCAGCCGACTGCCGCCGCCGATCAGATACACCGGGCCTGGCACACGGATGCGCGACAAGAGCGCCGCGACGTGCCGCGCGATGGAGTCGAGGTAGCCGTGCAGCAGCTGATCGCGCGGCTTGCCCTGGTTCGCGAAGTGCGTCAGCTCGCTCTTGGCGAACACCGAGCAGCGCGCGGTGATGGGAATGCTGCCGCCGGCAGCGAGCGCGAGCGCATCGGCCGCCGCGATGTCGAGGCCGAAGCGACCGGCGTTCTTCACGATGGTCTCGCCCGTGCCCGCCGAGCACTTGTCGTTCTCGACGTGGCGCACCTGGCCACGCTCGTCGCGGCTCAGTGCGGAGTAGCCGCGTGCACCCACGATCGCAAGATTGACGGGCCCCGCAAGCTCGGGGCACAGCTCCAGCGCCGCCTCGAGGCACGCGTCCTCGGGCAGACCGCTGAGCGCCGGTGCTACCAGCTCCGAGCCGTACAGCCCGGTCGCTCCGAGCGCGGCAAACTCTTGCCCGCGGTGTTCGCGGTACCAAGCGGCGAACACGGGCAGCGGATCACCGGCGTGCGGCAAGACGTAGCTCGCTTCCAGCTGCAACGCAGCGTTGTCGTCGACCGTGAGCACGGCCAGCTTCAAGGCCGCCTTGCCAGCGTCCACGCCCACGACGCGCATAGCCATGATGCTGCCTCCAGCCGGCGTTCACATACGAACGCGTATGTGGACAGTCTGCGGGAAACACTGGCGTTTTGGATTGCGCATGCGCAAGCGCTGCCGAGAGAAGCTCGAGTGACCGACCAAGTGCAACGGCGCGTCGCCGTGGCCGGCGCGCTCCGCAATGGTCTCGAGCAGTCGCAACGTGCGCTTGCGCATCGAGGAGGTGGCGTGGTTGCGCACAGCGTGAATCTCGACGGGCAACCCGAGCTCGCGAAACTCTTGCGCCAGCACGTCGCGCACGTGCGCGGCGTGCCGGCTCGCATCCACGCGAGGGTTCGATCGGAACATGAGGCGCAGCCTATCGCACAAGGCCGCATCCTGCGCCGGGCTCACTGAGCCCGCCGAGATCGCAGGCTTGCGACTTACTCTCGCATGGTCCAGTGTCCAAACCATGCAGCGTGCGGCCGATAGTAGAGGGTCCGTCACGGAAGATGCGGTGGTGCGCTTTGTACACTGCGCCGAGTTCGTTGTCCTGGGTGCATGGGTATGCATGGCCTGTGCGTGCGGCAAGACAGAGGTCGAGCTGCAGCCCGGGCCGCGCGCCCCCGGTGCCAGCGCGCCCCCGTCCGCAGTTCCAGCCGTTCAGGCACCGCGGCCGACCGCCGCGCCGAACACGAACCCGCCGATACCGCTGGTGCCGGTCGTGCCACAAGATCGTGCCAAGCGGGATCTTCGCAAGCGCGACTTCTCTGCGGAGCTGGTGAGCATCCTCGGCTTGCCGAGCAGCTGCCTCAAGCCGCGCGCCGCAAGCACGGGGCCGAGCACGACGGACCTGAGTGTGACGGCGCATGTGATGCCCAGCGGTAGTGTCAGTCGTGGTGAGGCAGCTAGCGCGCAGCTCGACGCCAACGAGCTGGCGTGCGTGCGCCGTTTGGTCGAGTCGGTACATTTTGCACAACCCATCGACAACGCGCCGTTCTCCGTGAGCGCAACCGTCAAGATACAACTCCACGATGCCAACGGCGGACAGGCGCGAGCGCCCGTGCAACTGCCAGTGCAACTGCAAGGCCCGCCCAATCCGTACGCACCGCCCAAGGTTGGCCTGCCACCGCCGCACGTCGACGAACCCGGCAACGTACCGACCCCTGCTCCGCCCACTGTTTATCCTTCGGCGCCCGGCAACGTACCGACCCCTGCTCCGCCCACCGTTTATCCTTCGGTGCCCGGCAACGTACCAACTCCCGCCCCGCCGGCACAAATGCCGTGACGCGAGCGTCTTCTACTGCACGCAGGAGCGACCCTCGGTGGAACACGACATCTCCCATGAGTTGACCGCCCGTGAGGCGCAGGCCCTGGCGCATCGCGCGATCGATACCTATGCACAGCGCTTTGCGAAGTACTCACCGACCGTCGCATGGCACACCGAGAGCGAAGCTGAGATCACGTTCAGCGCGAAAGGGATCGAGCTGCACGGTGGGCTGACGGTGAAGCCCGATCGATTCGTGGTGCGGCTCGAGGTGCCGCTGCTGCTGCGCCCACTTCAAGGACGCGCCCTGCGAATCATCGACGACGAAGTGCGGGCCTGGTTGCAGCGACGCTGACCGACAGACGCGTCGCCGGTGCGTGCTCAGGTCTCGATGGGAGTCCGGGTCACGCGGATCACGCGGATCACGCGGTCAACGCGGTCAGCGCGGTCAACGCTCGCACTCAACGCCCGTTTTGGCAGCTCCACCAAGAAGATGCAGCCACCTTGCGGGTTGTCTTCCACCCAAATTCTTCCGCGATGCATCGACACGAGTCGGTGTGCGATCGCAAGTCCCAACCCGCTGCCCTTGACGCCTTGCTTTCCGACCCGCTCGAACCGGTGAAAGATGCGTTCCTTGTTCGCGTCCGAGATTCCCTCGCCGCGATCTTTGACCGACACCACGAACGAATCGGCCAGTTCTTCGACGCGGATTTCAACCTTGCCGTGGGCGGGCCCGTACTTGATCGCGTTCGACACGAGATTTGCGAACACCTCTTTGACAATCGGGCTCACTTCCGCGACCGACTGGGCCGGCGCAACAAGCTCGATGACCGTGTCCTTCTCTTTGAGCTGCGAATCGAAATCAGGAAACAGGCCGCGAATCATCGTGCCAAGATCGGTGTTCACGACGTCCATGTCCTTCGTGATCGCGATTCGTGCAAACTTCGCCGCGTTCTCGGTCATCTCGATCAAGTTGGAGACGCTTCTGCGCATGCTGTTCAGCAGCGCTGCCTTTTTCGGATCAGACTCTAGTTCGGCCATCAACTGCAGGCCGACTCGGATCGCCGTCACCGGGTTCATGATGTCGTGGCGCAGGATGTCGGTGAACAGATCTTTCAGCTTGTTGGCTTCGGCGAGCTCGGCCGCGTAGCGCACCAGCTCTCGTTCGGCTCGCTTGCGATCCGTGATGTCCATCACCATGAAAGTCGCCTCGGCTCTCGGATCGTTGCGCTGCATTGCGGTCATCGTGAGTAGGACGTCGATGATGCTCCCGTCCTTGCGGCGCAACCGTGTCTCGGCGGCGTGAGCGGGCTTCTGGCCCGGTTCGACATAGAATCGGTTGCCCGTCTGTTTGTAGTCTTCGTCACTCAGGTAGAGCCGGCGAGTGGGCATGCCAATCAACTCTTCCCGGCGGTAGCCAACGGTTTCGCAGAAGCGATCGTTCACCACAGACAGAGACCGATCGACAAGGACTGCGATCCCGACCGGAGCACCGAGAAAGATGCTCTCGATCTTCTCCTCGCGCATTCGCAACAGGTCTTCCAGCTGCTTGCGTTCCGTGATGTCGCGCGCAATGCCCGTAGTTCCTACGACTTCACCGAGCTTGTCGCGCACGGGTGTCTTGATCGTCTCTACCCAACGGGTCAGCCCATCCTTGTCGATCAAGGTCTCCACCACCTGCCTGCGTTTGCCCTCGGCCATCACCTTGAAATCGTCCGTCCGGTAGTGCTCTGCCAATGCCTTGGGCCAGATCTCCAGGTCCGACCTTCCAACGAGCTCCGCAGGCTTGCGTCCGCAAGCCAAGCCGAACGCTTCATTGACGGATATGAAACGAGACTCGCGGTCCTTGGACCAGACGAGATCCGGGATGTTGTCCAGGATGTTCTGGAATCGATGTTCGTTTTCGAGAAGCGCGTTTCCGAGCTTGGTCGACTCGGTCACTTCCACGACCAAGCAGGCAAACAGACCTTTTTCGGTCTGATACGCGATGATCTCGAAGTCCCGGCCAAGCGCTTCGGAATGACTCTTGAAATGGGCAGGCTCTCCGGTCGACGCGACCCGGCCGTAGCTTTCAATCCAGTGTGGTTCGAGTCCGGGCAGCACCTGCCGCGCCGTCTTGCCAAGCACCGCCTCGGCACGCAGGCCGGTCAAGCGCTCGAAGGCAGCGTTGAGGTACAGGAAACGATAGTCGATCGGACGACCCATCTCGTCGTAGATCATTTCGTGCAGCGCAAAGGCCCCCGGCATCTTGTCGAGCAGCGGCCGGTCTTTGAGCTCACGCGCGTGCATGGGCTGCCTCGCGCGATTCTTGACGACCTTGCGGACGCGTGTGTTCGTTCACCGGCTCTCCCTTGCAGCTCGCCTCCCGCCGCATTCTTGCTGGTTTGCCCAAAATCGGACTTAACCCCGGCACCGATGAACGCAAGAGTGGGCCGTCCTCGCATGGCTGAAGCGTCGAGGACGGGTGACGTCCGCGCGCAGCGGCTTGTGATTGCGCAACAGCCGGATCTGCAGCGGCGCGTGGCTATCGAGCGCGCCCGCACTTCGCGTGCGTACGTGGTAGTTTTCAGGGCCGTGGAGCTGACTTCCATGCGGTCGATCGGCAGGGAATGAATCATGCGGGTTCTAGTCATCGAGGACGACGTGGCCATCCGCGACACTCTGGCGCTCGTGCTCGCAGCCCGCAACCACCGTGCGGAGCTAGTCGCAGATGTCGAGCACGCGCTTGCGTCGCTGAACGACCATTGGCCTGACGTCATGCTGCTCGATCTGACTCTTGGAGAGATGACAGGAGAAGAAGTGCATCGGGAAATCGTTCGGCGTTTCGAGCGAAGCCCGCCCACCGTCGTGATATCCGCAGCAACAGACGGCGAAAGCCGAGCCAAACTGGTCCCGGGTAGCTGCTACCTCCCCAAGCCATACACCATCGAGCAGCTGAGTGAGGTCATCTACGCTGCAACGCGGCGCGCGAGACAGCCAGTGTGAAGCAGTGTGCGCGTGCGCCGCGTAGGCTGATCCCCCGCGCCCGACCTGCAACGGGATAGGCCGCAGGGCAACTCTGGCCTGCGCGCCGGGGCGCGCGCGCGATTTGTTAGAGCTCTTGTCCTGCGTGGCGCGCTTCGGCTGTCTGCGCCGTGCACGCGAACGCGACCACGGCTTGTGGCTCGAGCACTCGAAAGGTGAATGACTCGGTGAGATACAGCTTCAGGGCTTGGCCTTGCTGCTGCTCGAAGCCGATGGAGACGTCTTGTCCAAGCACCAGCTCGAAGTCGCGCGTCGCATCGGCCGCGAGCAAGAACGCGCCAGCGACGTACGGCGCGAGCACGATGCTGCCGCCAATCAGCGCCTCGATCTGCTTGTGCAGTGGATACTGCCCAGTGTGTTGCTCGATCGTCCGGAACACTTCGGGCCCGGTCACGAGCGCGTACGGCGCTTTCACACCGCTGCGCCGCAGCGCGATACTAGCTTGTGCTATCAGCTCGGCCCAGCCGCTGGTCTCGCGCGGCAGCACCACCACCGCATGCCGCGATGCCGGTGCCATGCCGATGATTCCTGCGCTGGGCAAGCCCTCGTAGATGGCGTGCTCTTCGAACGCCACGAGCTTGCCTGCGGCAGTCACCAGCGGCCCGAGGTCCGGGTCGCGCGCCCCGCGTACCACGTCGTCCAGTTGCCAGAGATCGAGCGCGAATGGCACGCGCACCTCGACCAGCGGTAGCACCTGTCGCACGCCGTAGAAGACACCGTCACCTGCAGCGGTGCTGGGCGGCACGAGTCGTCCCAGATTGACGGCGGCGTGAGTGGGACCATGCGGTCCGCTCACGCTCACGAGCTTGCGGGCTGAAAAATTTGCCGACAAGACCTCGCGGGCTTGTTCGTCGATGAGCGCCCAAGATGCGGCGGCGATGGGCGCATGCTGACGGCGTAGGAAGTCCATTTAGCGTTGCCTCCGAAGACTACCGATCCCGAGATCTCCGAACGCAAGTGCGGGCGGTGCTCTGCCCGCGTCGGCACCTGGCGCGACCGCCGGCGTTGGTGTGCCGCTCTCCGAGCCGACGATGGACGCTTCGCTGAACAGATACTTGTGCAGCTGCTCGTCCCACTTGGGCACGCTGCGCCGCAACCACTCGAGAATCATGCACGCATGCTCGATCTCTTCGTCGCGGTTGTGCGCCAAGATGGCGCGCAGACTCTCGTCCTGCGACGCTTCCCAGCGCTGGTGGTACCAATCGACGGCTTCGAGCTCTTCCTTGAGGCTCGTGATGGCGCGATGAAAGTCGCGCGCGGCGTGGGGTAGCTCGGCTTCGGGTTCGTGGTATTCGCTCATGGGATTCTAGCAAGTGTTCGGTGCACGCTTCGTGCCACGACGCAACGCGCCCAGCCGCGACGGCGATGCGGGGTGTTTTGGCGGAGCCGCTCGCTGCAGTCTGCAAGACTGTCCCAAGCGGCCGCTGGCAACGCCGAGCCTCCTGGCGTCCATCGTCCAGCGTCCGTGCGCTCCTGGCATGGCGCGTGCTCCCTTTCAATTGAGGTTCAACCAACCACCAAGAGGGGTAGCAGCCTATGCACGCCACGGTACAAGAGATCCTTCAGCTCAAGGGCACTGCGGTGTACGCAGTCTCACCCGCGGCAACGGTCGACGAGGCCGTCGCAACCATGAATGATTGTGGTGTCGGTTCGGTGTTGGTGCTGCACGACGGGCTCGTGCAGGGCCTCGTCAGCGAGCGCGATATTCTACGCAGGGTCGTCGCACAGCGGCTCGATCCGCGCGACACGGTGGTGACCCAGATCATGACGCGCCGGCTGTGGACGGTCACGCCGACGACCACCATCCAACAAGCGATGGAGCTGGTGACTTCGATGCGCTGTCGGCATCTACCGGTCATCGGTGCGTGCGGGCTCGCGGGGCTGATTTCTTCGGGGGATCTTGCCGCGTGGCACACAGGCGAGCTGCACGCGGAGGTCTGCGACCTCACCACCTACATCTGCGGGCCGGCGTCCTCGCCGACGCTGCCGAGCGCGCTGTACGCGCTCCCCCGCGTGCATTAGCTGCGCTAACCCAGCCATGTCACGCGAGAAAGGAAACTCCCATGAACGCCCCACAGTTAGTGGCCGATATCATGACCCGCGCAGTCGCAGTGCTGCAGGAAGAAGACAACCTCGAGCACATCCTCGAGCAAATGGATCGGCTGAAGCTGAAGCACGTGCCGGTGGTCGATGGAGCGCGCCTGGTGGGGCTGGTCTGCCACCACGACTTGCTGCGTCTCACCGTGGACGAGCTACTGCGCGACGTCCCCGTCCTGCGCCCCAGGGAGCAGTACTTGGAGCAACAGGAGGAAAACACCTTCGTTGCCAGGGTGATGACACGAGACCCCGTCACGGTGACGCCCCAGACACCCATCGCCAGCGCCGCGGAGCTCTTGGTTGAGACAAAGGTCGGCTGTCTTCCTGTCGTGGAGAACGGGCAGCTCGTGGGCATCGTGACGGAGACTGATCTGCTCGGCGGCCTGCTGCAGCTCTTGAAAGCAGAAGCGCACGCGAGCGTGGCTGCGTAGCCGCCGGTCGCGCTCCGCAATCGTCGGCGCCGATCTGCGGCCGCAGCCGCGTGCCTGACGAAGAGCCCCGCTGGACAGGTTCGTCAGGCACGCGGCGCCTCGGTCAAGCCGTGGCGTGAGCACGCTCGCTGTAGGCTTCGGTCAGTTGCTTCGCCACGACCTCGACTCTCTCGATGGCATCGTGCGCGAGACCCTGTGCAACCTCGACCAGCTGCTGCCGGGCCTTGCTGAGCCACGAGCTTTCATCGCGCGACCCGAACGCGGTCAGCCCGAGTCCTACCCCTGCGGTCAGCATGGCCGCGCTGATGGCCAGCGCGCTCGCCGGCGTGAGCTGCTCGATGCTCCGCTCGAGCTGACGACCACGTGATTCCACCATCTTCAGCATGCGGTCCACGAGCCGGCTCGCGGAATTGGCCGGCGGTTTGCGGTTGCTCATGATGAGCCACGTGACGCCGGCTCCGATGCCCAGGCCGACGAGTGCAACCGGGATCGGGTTCTCCTCGAGCATCTGCCGCACCGAGGCAGTGAGTGATTTTTCGCGATCAGCTTGCGCAGGTGTGTTGCGCGGACTCGGCGCAGCTTGCTGGCCAACCCGAGGCAGCTCTTGGCTACCGCTCTGACTGTGGTCCCGGGCTTCGAACCGGCGCTGCGCACTCGCCTGCTCTAGCGGGGAACCCGCTGACTTGCCCGCGTTGTGCGGGTAGTCGTGTTGTTGTTGTCCATTGTGCCCAGATTGATGTTTGTTTCCCATGATGACGAGAAGGCCAGCAAGGCGCGTGCCACCATCGCGCCCGCGGATGAGCTGCGCCGAAGTGGCCAGTTGGGACAGTTTGGTGCCCAAGCTTGGAGGATCGGGCGACAAGAATGTCCCGGCGCGTCCGGTTCCCGCGCGATAAGCGATCAAAGCCGCTCGGTCAGAGCACTGGCGTGGCACGACGCGTGCACTGGGCGGGCCAGCGACTCACGCACAGCTCTGCGATTTGCGCAGTGCCGGCGTGTGTCGCTGTCCCGCGGACCTCATCTCATGCACAAAGCAGTCACGCTGGTCCTGTTCGCGACACTCGCAACGAGTGCAAGTGTAGCCACCGCTCATGCGCAAAGCCTGTATGCGGGGTTGCTCGGCGGCTACGCTGCTAGCTCGCAGCAGCATCAAGAGCTCGAGCCTTACGGCGGCGCAATCGGCGCCAGCGCTGGCGTCACGCTGCCCGTGCTGCCCATCTACTTGGGCGCGCGCATGGTTTGGTTTGTCGGAAACACCGAAACTTTGGCGGCACTCGTGGTCAACCGCCACTACCTACTGTACGGCGTCGACGTTGGCTATGACGCGATCATTGGACCGCTCGTGCTGCGACCGTCCGTTGGCATCGGTCGTGCGACGCTCGAAGACCGCGTCATGAACTCCGGGCTGACGCTGTCTTCGAGCGACAACAGTCTGTATATCGCGCCAGGTTTCGGCCTTCTGGTGAAGCTCCTGCTGCTCTATGTCGGCGCGGAGCTTCGTTACAACGCGCTTACGGCCAGCCATCAGGTCAACAGTGTGTCGTTGCTCGCGAGCTTCGGTCTGACGATCTGAGGACCGCAACCCAAGGGAACCAACATGACCCAAGAGATCGAAGTGTTCGTGCATGCTGTATATCTGCGAGAAACCGAGGCAGCCGAGGCAGTACAAGCGCTGCTCAACGCGCACTTTTCTGCCGACAAGATCGGTGCGCTGATGTGCCGAGCTGGTGGCGTCGAAGAACTGGGCGTCACCCACAAGACCAGCGTCGGCCCCGGCGCGATCCTCGGTGCCGTGTTCGGTGCCCTGGGCGGAGTGCTGGTCACAGTCAGTGGCGTGTTGCTTGCGGGGCCCGCATTTCTCGCCGTCGAAGGCGCCTTCGCGGGTGCCGCTGTCGGTACGCTCGCAGGAACGCTTGGTGGTCTCGGCTTCTGGAAAGAGGAAATTGATTTCCCTCTCGACGCTTTCGTCGCGAGCGGGGCGGTGCTTGTTGGCGTCTCCACGGACGAAGCTCGGATCGAGCTAGCGCGCCACACGTTGACACAAGCGGGCGCGGCCACGGTGCATGTCTCGAGCAAGCGCGCAGCCGACGAAGCCACCCGCACCAAGGTGCGGCGCGCGAGTGTCGAAGCCAATCCCACGCGGGGCGCGCCATGACAACGTCACGGCGAATGATGGCACGGCTCTTGATTACGAACCGTTCACCCGGGCTCGCTGGCGTCGCTTCGACGCCTTACACACTTGAGGCCCGCGCTCGAAGAGAAGAAACATGAGTAAGCAAAATTTCGTCATCGTGCTCGTCGTCGGACTGACTATACTTGCGGCTGTCACCGCGTGTAATGTCCACGACAATACCGTCAATATCCAAGCCACTCTCGATTTCAAGGCCACCGTCGCTGTCGATCAGCTGAAGCCAGGCGACTCGGTCGCGGTGACAATGAACACGACCGGCGTAGTGCTCGTGGACCCCAACACGCAGCCGACAGCCGTCGAAGCTGCGACGGCCAGCTACTTCAAGATCTACCTGGACGATACCAGTGGCACCCCGCTGCTCATCACGGCGCAGGCGAACGTGCAAGTGAAGATCCCGGCGAATACCCCACCAGGAAAGCACCACCTCGTTTGCCGCTTGCACAAGCACGATGGGACTCCGACCAATCAAGAGCAGGAAATCAGCATCACGGTCGTCGCGTCCGCAACAGTGGCCACGGGTGACGCTGGCTGAGAGCCCATCTCAGCCGTAACGTTGAAGCGCTTGGGGTCGGCAGGTCGCTCTCTCGGGCTCGTTTCGCAGGCGCGGATGCGCCTCTTGCGAAGCCGTAGCGGCAGTGCCGAGGACGCTCTGCCGAGCCCGGGAGCGACCTGCCGACCCCAAGCGCCCCGGAAGCTTGCGATTGCGACGACTCCGTTCGCCAAGACTCTCCCTCTTCGAACGGGCTTGAGCCGGCGTGCCGCCACCCGCATGATGGCGGCCGCGCTCGTGCTTTGCGCCCAACAAAGGGGTTCGACGTGATCGGTCAACAGCTCGATAGCCGGAGGTCCAGCCTGGCCTCCATGCTCGGTGTGGCAGCCCGTACGTTCAGCTGGACGTTCGTGTGTATCAGCGCGTTGCAGCTCGTGGCCTGTGCCACGGCGCCGAAGCCTGCGCCTGTGGTCGCAGCGCAAGTTGCGCCGCCGCCGCCCGTCGTGCCGACCGGCCGGCTGCCGCAGGGTGTGCGGCCGCTGGCGTACACGCTCGAGCTGAACATCGTGCCGCATCTGGAGCGCTTCAGTGGGCGCGTGCAGATCGGCGTGCAGGTCGATACGCCGACGCAGCTGGTGTGGCTGCACGGTCGCGACCTGCAGGTGAGCAGCGTGCGGGCCATCGTGGGCGCCGAGTCGATCGCGGCCAGCTACACGCAGATGAATGCGGATGGTGTGGCCGCGCTCAACTTCGCCAAGCCGATTCCCGCGGGCACCGCAATCCTCGAGCTGGTCTACGACGCCGCGCTCGGGCGGCAGCTACACGGCCTGTACCGCGTGGACGTGGGCACCGACGCCTACGCGTTCACACAGTTCGAGGCCATCTCGGCCCGCCATGCGTTTCCCTCGTTCGACGAGCCACGCTTCAAGACTCCCTTCGATGTGTGGCTGACCGTTCCAGCTACCGACGTGGCTGCGGCGAACGCTCCGATGTTGACCGAAGAAGCCGCGCCAGACGGCATGAAGCGCGTGCACTTTGCGCTGACCAAGCCGTTGCCCACCTATCTCGTCGCGCTCGCCGTCGGCCCCTTCGACGTGGTCGACGCGCCCGCGATCGCGCCCAACGCACTGCGCTCCACGCCGCTGCGGCTGCGCGGTCTCGCGGTGAAAGGCAAGGGCGCCTCGCTGGCGTTCGCGCTGGGCGAAGCCGGACCAATGGTCGCCTCGCTCGAGCGCTACTTCGGTAGTCCTTATCCGTTCGAGAAGCTCGATCTAGTGGCCGTGCCCGACTTCGGCGCGGGTGCCATGGAGAACGCAGGCCTGGTCACCTTTCGCGAATGGCTGCTCTTGCTCGACCGCGCGCACGCCAGCGAAGGCCAGCGCCGCGCCAACGCGTACGTGATGACGCACGAGCTCGCGCACCAGTGGTTCGGCGATCTCGTCACCATGCCGTACTGGGACGACATCTGGCTCAACGAGGCGTTCGCCACTTGGATGGGCCACCGCGTGGTGGCCGAGCTGCACCCGGAGCACAAGCCCGAGCTGTCGATGTTGGCCGAGGTCAACGACGCCATGCACAGCGACTCGCGCTTGTCGGCGCGCGTCATCCGCCAGCCCATCGAGAGCTCGGGCGACATCATGAACGCCTTCGACTCCATCACCTACAGCAAGGGTGGTGGCGTGCTGGCGATGTTCGAGCGCTACCTGGGCGTGGCCACGTTTCAGAAGGGCGTGCAGAGCTACCTGGCGGCGCACGCGTACGGCAACGCCACCACCGACGACTTGCTCGATGCCCTGTCGGTTGCAGCCGGCAAGGACGTGAAGACGCCGTTCAACAGCTTCTTGACGCAGGTCGGCGTGCCGCTGCTCCACGCGCAAGCGCGTTGCGAGAGCGGCAAGGCCGAGCTGCTCTTGCGCCAAGAGCGCTACTTGCCTCTGGGCTCGCAGGGCGACCGCAACCAGCGCTGGCAGGTGCCGGTGTGCGCGCGTTACGAGAGCGCTGGTGCGTTGCACGAGAGCTGCACGTTGCTCATCGAAGAGCGTGGCGTGCTGCCGCTCGAGGGCGCTGGCTGCCCGAGCTGGGTGATGCCCAACGCCGACGGCGCGGGTTACTACCGCTTCAGCTTGCCCAGCGCCGACCTCGAGAAGCTGCGCACGCGCGCGATGAAGAAGCTGACGGCGCGCGAGCGCCTGAGCGTGGCCCAAGCGCTCGACGCCGGCTTCGACAGTGGCAGCGTCAGCGGCAAAGACGTGCTCACCGCCGCGCGCACGCTGGTGACCGACGACAACCGTCCCGTGGTCGAAGAACCGATGGGCCTCTTGCGGCTGGCGCGCGACGAGATCGTCACCGACAAGCAACGCAGCGCAGTGGAAGCCTTCACGCGCGAGCTGTACACGCCGGTGGCCAACCGCCTGGGCATGAAAGAGCGCAAGGGCGAAGACGGCGAGACCAAGCTGCTGCGTGCCAGCGTGCTCAGCGCGCTTGCCGAGACGGGTCGCGATCCCACGCTACGCAGGCACCTGGATCGCGCTGCCCGCGCGTATCTCGGGCTCGGTGGCGACAACGCGCTGCACGTCGATGCCGTGCCGGCCGACGTGGCAGATCTCGCGTTGCGTGTGCTCAGCGAAGACGGCGACGCTGCGCTCTTCGACACGCTGTATCAGCGCTTCGTGCAGACCCAGGATCCTGCGCTGCGCTCGCGCCTCTTGCACGCCCTGGGCAGCGTGCGCGACGCGCGCAGCCAACGAGCGCTCGACCTGGTGCTCGATCCGCAGCTGCACGTGAACGAGCTCACGACCCCGCTGCACCAGCAGCTCGCCGACCTGCGCACGCGCGACAAGGCGTGGGCGTGGCTCGAACAGCACTTCGACCAGCTCGTGGCGCGTCTGTCCGTGGAGGGTGCCGGCTTCATCCCCTGGCTCGCCAGCCCGTTCTGTAGCGACGCCATGGCACAGCGCGCCGAGGCATTTTTCACGCCCAAGCTTGCGACCCTGCCGGGTGCGCCGCGCAACCTGGCGGGCGTCGCCGAGGCGCTGCGCTTGTGCGCCGCGCGCGTGAACGCACAGCGCGACAGCGTCGAGAGCTTCTTCGACCCGCACCACGTCAGCGCGCCGCCGCCCGCTGCGGCACCCGCAATCGTGCCGGCGCCCGTCGCCGCGGCAGCCCCCGCTCCAGCAGTCTTGCCCGCGCCCGTCGCTGCTGCAGCCTCCGCTCCAGCAGTCTTGCCCGCGCCCGTCGCCGCAGCAGCCCCCGCGCCGGTGGCCCCCGCACCGGCGGCTTCCGCTGCCGTGCAACCGGCCGCGCCCGTCGCAGCTGCGCCGACAGCTGCAACGGCTGCGGCATCGCCCGCACCCAAGGCCGCGCCGGCTGCCCCGGCTGCCCCGGCTGCTTTGCCGCCGACAGCTGCAACAGCTGCGCCTGCTGCCCCCACGGCCCCCGCTGCGCCAGTCCTGCGTATTGCGCCGGCGGCGGCTGGGCCCACCCCCACGCCCGCGCCGGCCGGTCCTGTGCCGACTCCTGCACCGCACTGAGCTAGCTGTGCGCCCCGGCTCGGTATTCTCGCGTCATTTCAGGGGCTTGTGTCTCTGCCGGCCTTAGGCGGCAGGCCGTGGGGCCCATGTGTGTCAACGTAGGGAAAAAGCTTGAGATTTGCCAGCGGGGCGGGGTTCGACTAGATCCCGCCGCCTGCGGCTGGCCACCTTGCGTGTGCAGGTCGCGGCACACCATTCACGGGGAGACATCCATATGAAGATCCGAACGCTACTCGCGACTGCTTGTCTGTTGGCTCTGGCAGTGAGCGCCTGCGCAGGCGGCTCGGCCGAGACCGGCACTGGCGCCCAGACCACGCCTGCTGCCGCCGCCGGCGAGCCCACGACTCCGGCCGAGCCCGCAGTGCCCGCCGCTGCTGCGCCTGCGCCCGCTCCGGCTGCCGAGGCCGCGCCGGCGACGCCTGCCGCGAACACCGCGCAGCCGGTTGCTCCGCAGATGCCGACGCTTGCCGCCGTCGTCACGCACAAGGTCAAGGACTACGACGCCTGGAAGAAGGCGTTCGATGGCCACGTCGACGCGCGCAAGGCCGCCGGCATCGTGGGCGAAGGCATCATGCGCGACGCCGCCAACGACAAGATCGTGACGATCTGGTTGCCGGCCACCGACATCGCCAAGCTCAAGGAGTTCTCGACGAGCAAGGACCTCAAGGACAAGATGAAGGAAGCCGGCGTCGAGGGTAAGCCGAGCGTGATCCTCATGAACTCGCTCGAGCAGCAGATGGATCCGAGCAAGCCGGCCACCTGTGCTGTGATGGCGACCGTCACGGTCAAGGACGTCGAGGCCTTCAAGAAGGCGATCAACGATGGCGCGCAGGCGCGCACCGAAGCCAGCGTGGTCGGCCTCGGTCTGTCGCAGGATGCCGACAAGAAGGACGTCGTGTACGCGTTCTTCCCCGCCGCTGACGCCGCCAAGCTCAAGGCCTACCTCGAGTCCAAGGAGCTGAAGAAGGCCTGGAAAGACGCAGGCGTGAAGGGCAGCGCGAAGCTGCAGTTCCTGAGCTCGATGGAGAAGCCGACCTTCTACCAGCAGTGAGCTGAGACCACGCTTTGCAGGCGCCCGGGCTCCGGTTGGAGCTCGGGCGTTTTGTCTTCTTGCGTTGTCCCCGGCCCGGTCGTTGCGCGCTTGGGCGTCCCAAAATGCGGCAAAGTGTGTCAGCATGCAGCTGTAGTCCAGGCTGATTCTGGAGACTGCCATGACGGACGGAACGCTCCACGCATACCTCGCGCAACACCCTTTCTTCAAAGGGCTCACGTCGGACCAACTGAATCTCGTCGCGTCGCACGCGGCGACGGTGCACTACGGGCCCCAGCAGCGCGTGTTCAAGCAGGACACCACTGCCGACAAATTCTACGTGCTGCGTGAAGGCAAGATCGCCGTGGAAGTGCCTTCCATCGGCGGCGAGCCGCTCACCATTCAGACGCTCGGCGAAGGCCGTGTGCTGGGTTGGTCGTGGCTCATCCCGCCGTACCGTTGGTTGTTCGACGCGCGCGCCACCGCGCCGTCCACGGTCATCGTGATGGACGGCGAGCAGCTGCGTCGCGAGTGCGAGAACGATCCGCGCCTGGGCTACGAGCTACTCAAGCGCTTCGCCGTGCTCATGGCCGAGCGCTTGAACGCCGCGCGCCTGGCTGCGATCAAGCAATACACTGGCGCCTGAGCTAAACAGCAACGGATGGATTGCGAGACACGAACGAGGCGCCGCCGGTTTCGAGGAGCGCGTGGAGGCTACGTTTCGTAGCTGAGCACGCACCGCAGGAAGCGGCGGCGGATCGCCCGGTTGGGGTCGGGGGCCCCAACCCCGACCTCGGGTGGATCGCGGTCCAGGCGCGGCTTGCATGACCGCTCAAGCATCGCCAAACTGAGTGCATGGCGATCCTACGCGAGACGACAAGCTGGCGGCGCCCCAAGAAGCAGCGCGGCTTTCATCTCACCGAAGCCGAGCAGAACAGCATCCGCGCCGCCATGCGCGTGCTGCACCTGCGCTACGGAACCTGGCCCGCGGTCGCGCAGGCGCTAGGCGTCGCGCACAAGACCGTCAAGAACGCGATGAGCAGCAACCAGTACCCGGGCGCCACAATGGGCCTGCGGGTCGCCAGGCTCGCGGGCGTGCCATTCGAAGACGTGGTGAGCGGCAACTTCCCGAAGCCCGGGACGTGCCCGATGTGCGGCCAGCCTTGCCGCCGAAAACTGCCCTATGGGATAAGAAGCCGTGCCAAAGAAAAAGCGACCAGCTGATCTGAACAAGCTCGCGGCCAGCATCGTGGCGAGCGCGACGGGCGATGAGCCGATCGACGACTCGGGCAAGAACCCGCACGCGGTTGCGCTCGGGCGTGCCGGTGGTCTCAAAGGCGGGAAGGCGCGGGCGAAGGTGCTCACGAGCAAGCGCAAGAGCGCGATCGCGAAGAAAGCCGCTCGTGCACGGTGGAAGAAATAGACGGTGCACTTTTGCACCATGGAATCTCGTGGCCGACCGCTATCAATGTTCGTCGGTCACCGTGGGATGTTGTGGAGATAATTGTATGGGCATGGATTTCGTTGCAATTTCATGGTCTTTGGTCGTGTTCTTCCGTCGTCGTCCTCACAACATCCCACGGTGACCGACGAACATTGATAGCGGTCGATGATCTTAGTCGTTCGCCCACCAAGAAGGACTGGATGTTGGTGTCGACGTAACCAGTCGAAATCACACGACTTTAGTTTTTACAGCAAATTAGATCGGTGATCCGTTTGCTTTAATTTGAGTTGGCGCGCAATCTCCAGGAGACAGGAGCGCGCCATGACCGACCAAGCACCGAGCAATTCAGAGACCGCGCCCGGAACCACAGCTTCCGGCGATACCTCCGCGCCTGCGGCAAAGCCCGCGAAGGCCAAGACGAAGCCGCAGAAGACGCTGCCGACCGAGCGCATCGCGTTCGCCAAGCAGCTGGAGATCCTGCGCGCGTACGGGCAGCTCGGATCTGCTGGCACGACCGTCGCCAACGCGGACGTCGCGAACGTGGTCGGTCTGCACCCGAGCACAACAAGCCTCGCAAACGCTTTCTTCTTCGAAGTCGGGCTCCTGCTCAAAGGCGCCGATGGCGTTGCACCGTCTCCCGAGGTGATCGCATTCGCGCGCGCACACGAATGGAAGCAAGACACCGCCGCAAACAAGCTCGCGCCGCTCCTGTCAAACGCATGGTTCGGAACCGCACTGATCCCCAAGGTGAAGTTCAAGCCACATAAGACAGTCGAAGCCATCGCAATCCTCGCAGACGCGTCAGCTGCAACACCCGAGCACAAGAGCCAGCTGGAATCGTTGCTGGAGCTGTTGCAGGCGGGTGGGCTGATCCAGCTTGATGGCGATACCGTGAAGTCCGTTCGCGGAGGCGACGACAGCGCGGCGCCGGGCAAGGAAAACAAGAAGCCGGAGTCCGGCGGTGACGGGACGGCGACGCAGACGCTTTCTGTTCCTGCTGACTTCATCATCTATAAATGCAAGATCGCGCCGGGCCGCGTGATCGAGATCCCGCTGCCGCCAAAGTATCTTCAAGCCGATCACGAACGGCTCGTCGCGTTTCTTGAGACGCAGATCGACGACCCCAAGCCCGCGGCGACCGCAGACGAGGCCAAATCGTGATTCTAGTTCAAAAGACTTCGGGCCAGCGCTTGCGACGCTGGCCCGATGTAGGTCGTGGCGAGGCCACAGCCTTCCCTGAGTGGGGATGCGCTGAGGTTACCCCGTCCGCTCCGACCTGTCGATCCTACGGCGGTAGGGAGCGAGGGAGTGCCATGTGCGCGACTGCCAGGAGGGCCTGAGAGGTCCCGCTCTTGCGGGGGAAAACGGGCTGGAATGGCAAGCGCTGTTCCAGCCCGTTTTCTTTTTGACCGAGACTTGACGATGCATGATCGCTCATGCATACTGGTCAGTATGAATCGCCTGGACCCCAAGACACGCGCGCAGATCGTAAGATGCCTCGTGGACGGCAACAGCCTGCGCGCAACCTCGCGCATCACCGGCGCCAGCAAGAACACGATCACCAAGCTCCTGTGCGAGTTGGGGCAAGCGTGCCGCGAGTTCCACGACGCCAAGGTGCGCGGCGTGAATGCGAAGCGCGTGCAGTGCGATGAGATTTGGAGCTTCGTCTACGCCAAGGAAAAGAATCTCAGCGACCAACAACGCGTCGAGGGCGTCAAGGGTTCCATGTGGACGTGGACCGCGATCGACGCAGACAGCAAACTCGTGATCTCGTATCTCATCGGTGCGCGTGATGCCGGCTACGCCTGGGAGTTCATGCAGGACGTCGCGAGCCGCTTGACGAGCCGTGTGCAGCTGACGACAGATGGCCTCAAGACCTATCTAGACGCCGTTGCAGGCGCCTTCGGGGCCGATGTGGACTACGCCATGCTGATCAAGCAGTACGGAGAGACCGACGCTGGCGCGGGCCGCTACAGTCCGGCGGCATGCACGGGAATCACCGCGAAGCCCATCACCGGTGAGCCCGACGCCGACCACGTCAGCACGAGCTTCGTGGAGCGCCAGAACCTAACCATGCGCATGGCAATGCGCCGCTTCACGCGCCTCACCAACGGCTTCAGCAAGAAGGTCGAGAATCTGGAGCACGCCGTGTCGCTCCACTTCGCCTACTACAACTTCTGCCGCATTCATCAGACCTTGCGCGTGACGCCCGCGATGCAAGCGGGACTCACCGATCGCGCGTGGTCGATCGATGACCTGATTGCGCTGATCCCGGACGCGCCGGTTGCGGCGTGGGGCTCGAAGTCGGGGCGGCTCGCGCCCTGAAGGCTCTGGCGCGTCGCGCGCGGCCAGGGACGGCGCTCCGGGCCACGGGCGAGCCCAACGGCCGTCTTGGGCATGCGATGGGTGATGGGGCAGCGTAAGCTGCTGTAATCACTTCTTTTTACCATGCCATTGATCGATGCCACACGTGTCGGGTTGCAGCGCCTCGTCTCAAGATGAGACCGTTGACGTCCGTAGAGAGGTTGACTAGGCGCAGCGCTTCGTACAGAAATGCGCGGATACCGGTAGCGCGCGCTGGGTTAGGGCTTATGAATGTAGTGACTACGTGATGGATCCCATGGAAACCACGAGCCACATCATCGAATACCGCAAGCTTATCGAGGAGTTGGCCGAGAAGCGCGCCAACCGTCGCGTGCCGAACGGACATCCGGAGCATGCATCCATCCTATTGGAGACGATGTTCAAGCGGGCAGAGCACGATGTGCGCATTTACACGGGCGCGCTGAATGAGACCGTCTACGGTCGTCCCGGCCTGATCGAAGCGCTGAAACGCTTCATCGCGCGCCCGGGCGCGCGCCTTCGTGTTCTTCTGCAAGACCAACATGATGCGGCTTGGGTCAAGAGCCAGCCAATGATCAAGGCGCTCTATGAGAAGAATCGCCGTGACAACGTCGAGGTCGCAGTCGCGACCGGCGTCTATGCCACCAACAAAGCGAAGCACTTCTCGGTAATGGATGACTGCGGCTTCCGTTTTGAACACGACCATTCGCAAACGCAGGCGGTAGCGAATTTCAATGAGCCCGAGATCGCGCTTGAACTTGCGTCCGTGTTCGACATCGTGTTTGGGCAAGCCAAGCCGATTCAGCTTACCGAGTAACCCCTGCTTATCTGCCTTGGGGGGCGATGCAGTTAGCCGGCTTATGTTCGTTGTGTGAAGTCGGCATCGGCATCAACCTCGCGTTCGGGGCGTTGCAGGAGCTGCGTGCTCGGCGCATGGACCAAATCACGGCGCACCTGACCTCGGTCACGGATGCGGTAAAAACCTCGCTCTCCGAGGTCGGCCTGACTGAAGATTCGAGCGCGCTTAGCGAAGCCGCAGAGATTGAGAAGCGCTTCAAGAAGAGCGTTCACGGCTCCGAGCGCTGGTTTGTCAGAGCGGCGCTTGGAGCAGCGCTGCTTCTGATGGGTACGTTGACGATCGCGGCGATTTGGAGCGCGCACGACTGCGCTCTTTGGCTGCTGGTTCCGATATGGCTTCTTTCACTGACCCCGGTTGTTTCATGGCGCCAATTTCTTGAGCGCGCATTCACTAGGGCACAGGCCGATCTAGATGCGCTCCGAGGAAAGAACCAGAGTGAAATAGCCGCGTTCACCAAGCTCGCCAAGCTGAAGGTTGAAGCAACCCGACCCAACGGATCTTCCGGTGGCGCGCAACCTTCGGCGCCTCCGCCAGAGGATCCCAGGGGATAGTCTAGCCGTCACACGCGCTCGGCGTGTGGGTCACAATTCAAACTGACCCACTCCCAGGCGTTGCTGTTTCTCACGGGCCGTGTGCGCCGGCCGTGATCCAACCCTTGATGGCCCCGAGCTCGGCATCGCTGAGCTTGTCGAAGCTGCCGAAGACCTGCGGCATGCGCGTGCCGAAGCCCACGGCGCTCGACACGCCTGGGCAGGCGCTGGCAGTGCCTGCGAAGGTGATCATGCCGTCGTTGGTGTTGTTGATGGCGGCGGTGAGCTTGATCCACAGCCAGCTGTGATCCGGATCGCCGGGCTTCACGCGCATCATGCTGCTGTTCTCGCAGGCCGGGACGTTCACCAGCACCTCGACCAAGTTCTTGGCCGTTTTGAAGTTCATCATGGCGTGCGCGTTGCCGGTGCCACCGTGGCAGCTGCCGGCGGCGCAGGTGCCGATGTTGCTCTGCTCGGGGCCACCCAAGATCTTGCTGACGGTCGCGTAGTCGGGGCTGAGCACCGCGGCTGCATCCGCGCCGCCGTCGCCGCTCGCCAGCGCACTCTTGTTGCTGTTGCAGCCGGCGAGGGCCAGCATTGCGCCGAGGAACATTGCTGCGTACCGCATGGGAACTTGGTCTCCGGGGTTGCCGTCTGTGGGTGGTGCTGCGCAGGGCAAGACCGGCGTGTAGACGACAGAGCTGCTGTCGCGTCCAGTCCGACTGCGCAACGACCGTTCATCGACGTCTAGCACGCGCTCGGCCCGGCGCAGCTTGCTGATTTCAGCCAGGCCGTTAGCCAAAGTCGCCAGATCTGGCGCAAGTGCGCAAGTCGGCTACAGCCGCGGTGCGCTTGCCGTTCGGCTCCAGCCTGGTTACAAGAGGCACCGGAAGGCCGCCTGGCCTGCGTTCCGTATGCAGATCTCCATCCTGCCCCAGCCCACCCGCGAATCACCCCCCATGTTCGACAGCCGGTTCGTGGACCGGTTCTCGCGTACGCACTGGTCGGTGGTGCCCGTCTTGTACGTGCCCGCGATGCTGGGCTTGCTGGCGCTGAGCGCGTTGCGCATGCACGTCGCCGTGTTGCCAACGCTCGGTCTGTTGCTCGGCGGTGGTGTGGCGTGGACGCTCACGGAGTACTGGCTGCACCGCTTGCTCTTTCACTGGCAGCCCGGTGGCGCATTCGGCGAGCGCATGCACTTCATCCTGCACGGCGTGCACCACAAATGGCCGCGCGATCAGTACCGGCTGGTGATGCCGCCGGCGGTGAGCATCTCGCTATTTTGGCTGTTTCTAGGCCTGTGGCGGCTGGTGCTCGGTCAGTACGCGTTCGCGTTCCACGCGGGCTTCGTTGCGGGCTACATGTTTTACGACATCGGCCACTACTACATGCACCACGGTCATCCGTCGTTCGAGTGGTTCAAGCAGCTGCGCAAGCACCACATGGTGCATCACAGCCCGAAGCTCGAGAACGAGAAGAAATTCGGCGTGTCCACGACGCTCTGGGACCACGTGTTCCGTACGTACAGCGAGTCGTGAAGAGAGCCGATCGCTAAGCTGAACGGGCGCCCGGGGAGACTCTTGCGCGCGGTCCAGTGGGTCCGTGCTCTGAGTCTCCCCCGGGCCCCCTTGCGTCGTGCCGGTCGGTCTGCACGGTCGCTGCTGAGTCTCGGGATGGGTGGGCCCAAGCGTGTGTATGTTGAGTGGGCGTCGAGTGTTGGACCTTCGTTACACTTGCTATGTGACAGTTTGTGGTGTAGCAGTTGGTGGAGTAATCGTCGCACCAAGAGGAGGAGCAGCCATGGCTGTCAGCGCAGAGGAAAGAGCCAAGATCGTGGCCGAGATTCGACACACCGCGCGGCATCGGGCCCGGGTGAAGATCGGATTCATGTATCATTTCATAGTGTTCGTGATGGTCAACGCGGCCATGTACGCGATCAACATGAACTACAGCCCGAAGACCTTGTGGTACGTGTGGCCGCTGTGCGGCTGGGGCGTGGCCCTGGTGATGCACGCGTTCGCGACCTTCCAAGGCACCGGGATGGCCGAGGACATGGTCGAAGCGGAGATTCAGCGCGAGCTGACTCGGCGCGGGATTACCTGAGCGGGGCGCAGTCGCAGGGCAGAGCGTGACCCCGAAGTGGTGCAGTGGGTGCCCACGCGGCCGTGAGGTGGCGCGCGTCCGAGCCGCCGCCGTTCACTGCTCGGCGCGTCGTTCGAGCGTGAGCCCGTACACCTGCGTCGCAGCAGCTTCGGCTTGCAGCTCGAGCTCGACGCGTCGTGTGCTCGAGCCTGCGCCTTGCAACACGAACGTTGCATTGTCGTCCATCGGCAAGTGCGTGACGCCGGTCAGCACGCTGACAGTCATCGGATGATCCGCCACCACCGTCGCCTGCCAATGCCCAGGTTCGAGGTTCACGTCGGCCAGCTTCAGTGCACCGTGCGGCGGCACTGTCTTCCTCGCGCTTGGTTTTGCCGAACAATGGGTCCATTTCATCCACTCGTTGTCCACTGTGAGCTCGGTCGGCGCTCATGGCGTGCCTGTCGCCACCTACGACTTTTCGATTCTTCGCCGGCTCTCACGGATGCTTCCCGACCCGCTCGGGCTCGCGCGTTTGCTTGCCGCGTTGCTCATGTTGACCATGCTCGCGCTGTCGGTTTCGGTCACGCGGCGCTCTCGAATCCCTGCCGCCGTCAGCTGCAGCTATGGTTTGTTTGGAGCGCTGATGCTCGGCGCTTCGCCGCTCACGTACCTGCATCACATCGTGTACCTTGCGCCTGCCGCCGTAGTCTGGCTCAACGCCGCTCACGCCCAGCGTCGCCAGGATGAGAGCTGCACCCTTTGCTTTTCTGGGCTTCGAGTTCCGATGAATGAAGAGCCACAAGACAAGCGCCAGGTATCCGCACAAGAGCCCCCCGGCCGAAGAAGGTCACTCAGGTACTACGAGCGGTCCGCGACGTGCTGCGCACCGGACGGCACTTGCGAGTGCAGGACGCAGTGCAGCGCGTCAACGAGATCGTTCGTGGCTGGGTGAGCTACTTCCGAGTTGGTAACGCGAGCCGGGCCTTCGCCAAGGTTTGCTACAACGTGGAGCTCAAAGTACGTCGGTTTGCGATGCGGCAACGGAAACGCTCGGGCTTCGGATGGCAGCGGTGGAGCCACGAGGTCGTGTACGGCCAATGGGGTCTGTTCGCAGACTACCGGCTTGCATACGGCAACGCGGCAGCGCGCACCAAACCGAACGGAC
>JADGRE010000124.1 GCA_017881185.1 Pseudomonadota bacterium
AGCTCGGAGAGGCGCTGCGCGACCATCGAGCGCACGCACTGTGCGCGAGCCAACATGGCGTGGTCCAGGGTCTCGACCAGCGCCCCCCGTGCGTAGCTGCGGTACGAGACGTGATAGTACAGGTGCGCGTCGCTCGCGGCTGTGACCGTCACGCGACAGCTGCGCGCATATGGAATGGGAAAGTACAGTGTGTGGCCGGCCGCCGTGGTCGCACCGAAGGGTGCAGCGTAGGGTGCCACCTGGCCGCTGAGCAGCGCTTTGAGGTCGGCTTCGATGACCGGCTTCGTGCTGCCGTCGAGGTAGATGCGCACGATGCCGGACGGTGCTGCGGACCACAGCCGCGTCAGCGCACCGGGGCCCCGAACGTCGAGCAAGACGAGCGGCGTGTTCGCTTTCAGTTGGGCCGCATCTCGATTCGCAAACCAGTTGGCGTCCGTGGGCTTTGCCGTATCGGACGCGCGATCGTGACTGGAGGCGAGGTGTGCCGCGTAGGCCGGCGAAGGCAACTCGCTCAGTGTTCGCAAGTCGACCATCTCCCACAGCAGCCGTTCGAGCGTGACCAGCGCGCTGCTGCCCGTGTCGGGCGCCTTGCAGCCGGCGTCGCGTGCTGCGGCGCCGACGCTGCCGGCGTCGTCGCCCACCGTCGCGTCATCCGTGGCACAACTCGCGGCGTCCTGCGCGCACGCGGCCTCGTCGTGCTTGGTGCGCAGCGTGGAGGTGCCTGGTGGCATACCAGTCGACTGACAGCCGACCAAGAGCAACATCACCACGCCGAACGCGTGCTCGCAAGCGCGAGCTGTGAGCGCAACGTGAGACTCCGAACGGTTCCAGCGCATCGGCCGACGCTAGCACAGGCCGGGCGTGCAGGTCTGCGCCGGCCGCTAGCGACCCGCTGCCATCGTGCGCTTGCCTTCAGGTTGGTGCAGGGGCTCGTAGGGCCAGAACGAGTCTTCGCTCGCAGCCATCAGGCGCTCCTCCCACGCAAGCAGCGTTGCTGCTAACGGCGGAGGAACTTGCGCAAGTGGGTGTTGCTCGAGCGGATCGCTCGCGAGGTCGTAGGCCCAGAGAGCGTTCAGCGTCAGGTCGTGGAGCAGGTGGTGCTGGCCGACGATGACACTGTGCAAGTGCAGCGTGGGTCGTTCGAGCGCGGATAGGGCGACGGCATCACGACACTGACCGGGTGGGACGCAGAAGTACGGCCCGTCGCCGCGGGGCGCGCGTGCAGGATCAACCATGGCCAGCACGGTGGAAGGCAAGGCGCGCAGGCTGGTGACAGCTGCAATGCGACCAACCGGTGCGCCTGGCCAGCTGAGCAGTAGCGGCACGTGCAACACCTCCTCGTACAAGGTCGTGGAGTGCCCCATGTGCCCGTGCAGACCAAACGACTCGCCATGGTCGGCTGTGACCACCCACAGTGCGTTCGGTATCGCGCTGCGCAGCGCGCCGAGCGAGTCGTCGACGGTGCGCAGACGTTGCCGGTAGTCTTCGTGACGTGGCAGGCCGCCGTGGATGGCCATGTAGTGCACGTACAGGAAGCGTGGTCGCGCGGGGTCGAGCTTCTGCCACACGCGAAGCGCCATGCCCGTGGTCTCGGTCGCGCTCGTGTTGAGCAGACCCAACTCGCGCACGCGGCTACCACGGCCAAAGCCTCGGCGTGCGCTGAAGATGCCTTCGCCGTTCTGCAGCATCACGCCGCCGGCCAGGCCCACGTCGTAGCCTGTGCTCTGCAGGCGCGTCAGCAGCGTCTGCTTCACGTCGAGCGGAAACGCGTCGTTGTGGGAAGCCCAGTGGTAGCGGTACGCGCTCGGCATGCGCTCGGCCAGCAAGCCTGCGAGTGACCCCACCGTGAAGCTGGCGGTGGAATAGGCGTGGTCGTAGGCGAGGCCGTGGGCTTCGAGCTCACGGAATGCGGGCAGCGTCTGGGCTTGCGCGTCGTCGTAGCGCAGCGTGTCGACCACCACGAGCACGATGTCGCCGTGCCACGCCGGCGGCGGCGCTGCGCTGCGCTCGTGCTCCTGCACCCAGCTCGCTGCGTTCTTACCGGGGTCGCCGGCTGCGCAGTTGTTGTCGATGCCATCGCCGGGCTGCTCGTGCACGCCGGGCGAGATCTTCGGGTCGAAGGGTGCGCAGTCGGGCTGGCCGAACGGCACCGCGTAGCCATCGCCATCGATGTCGGTGAGCGCACGCAGCCCTTCTGCGAGCGCGCCCGATAGACCCACTGCACCCACGCGCGAACGAAACGCGACGGGCATTGCGCGTGTATAGAGCGCCCCGCTGATCGCGAGCGTCAGCAGCAACGCGGCCGCCGCAGCCAAGCGCAAGCCCGACGAGCCGCGCGGCGCGAAGCTCCCGGCGGTCGCACGTCGTGCGGCCAGCACGGACCAACCCACGGCCGACACCGACACGATGCGTCGAAGCTCGGCGTAGATCGGATCGATGCCGTGCAGCACGGCCACTGCGACCGCGGCCGCGGCTGCGGCCAGCCACCACGACTGCCACCGGTAGAGCAGCGCGAGCCCCGCGGCCGCGATGCACACGGGCACCACGATCCCCACGACCGGCAACCACTGGTGCGACAGCACGCTCGCCTCGACTGCGACGATCAGCGCGCTGCCCAGCGCGACAGGCCAACGCAGGCTCCAGCTGCGCACCATGCGCCACACCAGCACGCCGCCGCCAATGGCTGCAGCGACGCAGAACAGCAGCTCCCACAAGC
Organism: Pseudomonadota bacterium; assembly: GCA_017881185.1. GTDB lineage: Bacteria > Myxococcota_A > Polyangia > Polyangiales > JAFGIB01 > JADGRF01. The sequence continues at coordinate 2,717 of JADGRE010000124.1, forward strand.
GAGTGATGGGCATGCGCAGCTCGACGGCGCGGCGCAAGAACCACAGCAGCAGCGGCGCGCCAAGCACGAGCGGTGGTAAGGTGAGCCCTAGCTGCAGCGCGCGCGCCGTGCGCAGCCGGCAGGTGAGTAGCGAACACAGACCGCCTGCCAGCATGCCGAGCCACAGCCCGCACAGCCAGGCGGGTACGACCCAAGTGCGCTCGAGGCACAGCTCGACCAGCACCCACGGCAGTGGCGCGACGCTTCCGAGAAGCCACGCTGCGAGCGGGTCGATCGACTGTGTGCTGCGCTCGGCGGCGGGACCCGTCGTCACTTGCTTGTAGTATACACGGCCACCGCTCATTCGCTCACCACAGCGTGTGTCGAAACACCAGCAGCCATGCCATGAGCGCGCTGATCGAAGCATACCACGCCGTCAGACGGCGGCGCTGCCCGGGCGTGTAGTCGACCAGCAGATCGGCCAGCGCGAAGGGCACGATGAAGTAGCGCGCCTCGACCAGATAGAGCGGCAGCAAGTACACGCTGGTGAAGCCGCTCAGCATGAGCAGCTGTTTGCGGTTGGGCTGCGACCACCAGAAGTGCACGAGCAGGCCCAGGCCAAGCAGCGCGGTGCATATGCCCAGCACGCGCGCGGGGCCCGGCGGCTCCATGGCAATCAGCGGCAGGTTGCGCACGAAGCTCGGATACCAGTTCCACGGGTGCCGGTTCTCGTAGGTGGCGGCGAGTAGTTCGATCAACGCGATGACCCCCAGCAGCAGCAAGATCGCGGCGCGCGGGCGCTCCCGTGCCAGCTGACGCAGCGCACGCCACTCGCCAGGCAGCCGCTCGATCCACAGCGGCAACCACAGGCCGAGCGAGAGAAAGCCCGCCATGTACAGGTTGCAGATGTTCGGGTTGGGTCGATTGAGCCCGGTGGTTGCGAAGGCCGTTTCGCGCAGCGCGAGCAGCACCGCGCCCACGCCCACGGCCGCCAGCAGGTAAGCGCGAATGCCGCCCGGTGTGTAACGCCAGCCTTGCTCGTCTGCAGCGCTGCTCGTGTCGGGGGTTGCATGGCGTTGTTCGCGCAGCTGCAGCCAGCGCAGTGCTGCCCAGAACACCAGCCACACGAGATTCACCTGCCGAATCAGACAGCCGCAGGCCATGAAGAGTGCCGCCCAGTCATCGCGACGCCGGTGCCACGCCCAGGCCGCGGCGATCACGAAGAACAGCCCGGCAGCGTCCGTGTACGCGAGCACCGAGTAGGGGAAGAGGATGGGCAAGAGCACGAGCAGATGCGGTGTGCGCGCGGGCGCTGCGGCACGCGGCCCCACCGGAATCAACGAGTAGAGCAGCACCATGCCTGCGCTGAACAGGCAGGTGATCGCGCGGCAGAGCGTCAAGCTCGGGCCGAACACGAGGCTCGCCAGCGCCGCCAGCCAGTGATAGCCCGGCACCATCGGCAAGTGCGGCGGCGTAAGGTTGCCCGCGAGAACCTGGCCAATCGCCCACTGGTGGTTGCGCTCGTCGATGATGGCGCCCGGCCGCAGCCAACTCACCACGAGCAACCAGGCGAGCAAGAGCCCCACATCGAGCCCCGCACCCATCGTGGGCTTCGCAGGCACCGCGCGCATTCGCACAGAATAGCGCGACCCGCTAGCCTTTTGGCAGAACGCTGCAGCCCGCGCGCCGGAGTCAGAATGGACGTGTTCCCGAAGGCGCTGCTACGATCTGCGGCATTCGATGAGCTTCGTCGTCTCGTTCGCGGGCCAAACGGCGCTGGCGATGGCCATGGCGTACGCCTGGTTCGTCGTGCCGGGGTTGCTCGTACAGCGGCTCTTGCCTTCAGGCGTTGCCGGACGCTCGCCATGGCTGTTTGCGCCGCTCTTGGGCCTCGCCACCTTCGGGCCGTTCAGCAGCTTGTGCTTCAGCCTGCTGCCGTACGACTTGCCGCGTTTGCTCGCGTGCTATGCGCTGCTCAACCTCGGCCTGTGGTACGGCGCGCGTGGTGTGCGTGCTGACGGGCCGCCGTCCGGCCACGGCACGGACGCGGCGCGCCAAACGCTGTGGCTAGTGCAGGGCGTGGCCTGTGTGCTCGCGCTCGTGCCCTGCGTCTCCATCTTCCCTTTCGTCTACAACGGAGGGTTGTATACCGGCAACGCCATCCACGACCACGCGCGCGTGGTGTTCATCGACGCGATCTACCGCCACGGACTGCCCCCGCTCAATCCGCTCTTCGCGCCTGGGCAGGACGTTCCGCTCAACTACTACTACCTGTGGCTGTGGTTGGCTTCGCAGCTGCGCATGCTCGGTGGCGTTGCAGGCTGGCCGGCGGACGTCGCGCTCACCTGGTTCAGCTGCGCGGCCGCGCTCCTGGGCTGCGCGGGCGTTGCGCGCGAGCTGGGAAAGACCCGGATAGCCGCCTGGGCGACCTTGGCGCTGTTGATGTCGGGTCCCGCCTGGCAGGCACTGCCGTGGGCCCGAGACTGGGTGCCACCCGGCGTGCTCGCCACCGCCATCGCGCACGCGACCTGGGCGCCGCACCACTTGCTTGCTGCCGCGGCCATCGTGCTCGCACTGTGGCTGTACAGTCGCGCGAGCGAGTCGAACGCGCCCGGTTGGCGCAGTGCGTTCGTGCTCGGCGGCTTGCTGGCTTGCGTGTTCGGCTGCTCGGTGTGGTTGGCGTTCGCGCTGCTGGTGAGCGCGCCGTGCCTGCTCTTGGCGGTGTTCTGGCAACGGCGGGCCGCATCTCGAGCCGTGCGCTCCGAACTGCTGCTGCTTGCCCGAGCCTGTGCCGTCGCGGCGCCGCCGTGTGTCTTCGTGCTCGTGGCAGCTACCTCCGGACCATTCACCTTCCACGGTGTGCCGGTCGCGCTGGCGATCCAGCAGGTGGTTTCGTGGACCGACTCGGCCTGGCTGCAGCTGCCGCTCTACTGGCTGTACGCGATCCCCGTCGCGTACGGGGCGGCCTGCTTTCTGGGAGTGTATGGCCTCGCGCGTGGGCTGCGTCGCGTCGCGGTGCCGTCGCTGTTCGTGCTCTTGTCTGCCGTTGCCACCGTGAGCTTTCTCTTGGTCTCGCAGCTCATCGCCAGCACGGTGGTCAACAACGACCTGGGCTGGCGCGCGCACAGCGTGGCGTACTTGCTGCTGGCGATCTGGGGAGGCGTCGGGCTCGAAGAGCTCGTCACGGTAGGCGATGCGCTGCAACAGAACGTTGCATTCGGAAAGCGCCTGGTCGGCGTGCTCGGCTTGAGCCTCGTGCTGCTTGGTCTGTACGCTGCGCCGCACCGCGTGCCCGCGCCAGCTGCGCACGAGTCGCCGCGCGTGCGCGCAGAGCACCAGCGCTGGCTCGCTCACGCGCGCGGCTGGCAGATCGTGCGTCGCTACTCGGGCCCCGACGACTTCGTGCAGTCGAACCCCTTCGCGTTCGCCGACCTGTGTCCGTGGCCGGTCAACCTGAGCTTCACGCTCTTGTCCGACCGGCGCGCCCGGCTCTCGCACCCCAACTGGATCTACACTTACTCGCACGGCATGGACAAAGACATGATGCGCGGCCTCGACGCCATCGTGACCAACGCGTTCGCAAAGGAGCCGCAGCTGTGGCTACTGCGCAGCCTGCGCGACCAGCTGCATGTGAAGGTGCTGCTGGTGGACCGCGAGGACGCCGTGTGGAACGGCGACGCCCTCGAACGCAGCGGGTTGTACAGGCGGGTGGATGCGGAGGACGCGTTCAGGGTGTACGTGGCGACGCCGCACTGAGAACGCTGACCGCTCTCTCTGAATTCCGCAGGTGAGTCGTAGCGTCCACGAAGCACGGACGTTGAGCCGATGCGGCTCTCAGCCTCGTTTGCTGGTCTGGTGCCGGGAAGCGTTGGCTCAGATGGCCACGCTCTGGAACGCATCTCTGCTACTGATGCAGAGTGCGTGCCAGTAGCCTGCGCCTGTTGAGCGTGGCAAACGGCGTCTATTGCCCGCGATCGGCCCGCGATCATGCGGGTGACGCAGGTTGAGGCGCCCTCTACGGCTTCGTCAAGTTGGCGTTCCAGTCGCCGCTGCCACCGGGTGGCATCCCTATCGGAGGGAAGCCGCCGTCGGGCTGGGGCTCGTGCAACGTCCACTTTCCGTTGATGAATTGGTGGGTGATCTTGTTGTAGTCGGCGGTGACTGTGCCCAGGAAGGGGGTCTTGATGCCGGCGACGCTGTACCAGCCGTCCATCGTGCCGGTGAACTTGCCGGTCGAGCAGTCGAGGTTGCCTAGTAGATCGATCTCGAAGGGATAGAGCCCGTTGGCGGTGCCACGGATCTTGCCGCCACTGATGGCCAATATCTCGCTGCCCGGCTTCTTGTTCAGCGTGAATTCGAGGCCCGGTAGGATCGGGCCGCCGAGCGTGGCGGCCGAGTCCGTGGAGGACACGGGCAGCGCACCTAATAGCGATATGGCCGTGTAATAGTTACCCGTGAATTTACCGACGTAGTGTCCAGCTTCGCACGAGCCACCCGAAACTGGCGCGCGATACCAGTCGAAGCGCACCGGGCTGCTGTTGCCCGGGGGGTCGGAGGTAGCGCCCATGGGTTTCTGCGCGTCCACGACGCCACTATCCGCCATCGCGACGGCCGAACCACCACCAGTGCCGCTGGTGGGCGCGGCGGCGCACTGGCACGCCATCCACGCTCCAGCAGTGCAAGCTTGGCTTCCGGCCGCATTGTTCTGGTCTGCGCATACGCATGCCTGCGTCACGTTCTCCGGGGAGCAACTGGAGCCGACACTCGACCCGGTCCCGCGCCCGGGTGTAGCAGGGCTGGCGCTGCACGCGGCGAGTTGTAGAAACACGGCCATCCCGGCCATCCACGACAGCACGCCCAGAACGCGCATACGACCTATCGCCATTGTGACCTCCGCGCTTGCTGCCTCGCAGCGCTGACTGATTCGGGAATCATACGATGCTATCCACATGCAGAACTCACTTGCCTACGCAGCTAGGCTGCGTTTTAGCCAACTCGTCGCTGATGCACTGCGGGCAGTTGGCGGTGGGGTTGGTGATGCACGTGCCAGTGCACGCGGTCTTGGCGGGCATGGTCTTTGAACCCAGACAAGCCACGCACATATCGCCGAAGTGGAAGAGGTTTTTGTAGCAATTCGACATGCAGGTGGTCGGATCGACCGTTATCAACTCGGTCCCGCACTGCATGACGCAGGTGCTGTTGGATGACGACAGCGTGGTGGCCTTCTCCTGATCGTCAGGCGAGCCGCACGGACCGTCCTTTTGCGTGTACTTGGGTTTGCTCACGCCGCAGGTCGGCAGGTTCGATGTGAAGTCCTGGCCGGTCATGCAAGACAGGCAACCGGGCGCGCCGGTGTCACACAGCGACATGCAGTTGACTGCGCGTGTGGTGGCAGTCGCGCCGCCGGCGCAGCTGGAGCACGCCGCCGGCGCGCCAGCCTTGTTGAAGCAAGTGGTGACGCAGGTCGCCACGTCGGTGTTGTTGCGGATCGAGTCTTTGCAGTCTCCGACGAAGCAGTTGGTGAGCGTGGTAGGCGCGTCGTAGCCGTCGCACGCCGCGGCGACCGGGGCGCCTGCGTCGGCCGGGGTGGTGCCCGTACCGGCTTGACCTTGCGAACCGGCGCTACCGCTCGGGCCGCCGACAGCGGCAGTGCCTGTGGCGCCAGCTTGCGAGTTCGCTGCGCTTCCGCCGAAGCCGCTTGCGGCGGCCCCCGAGCCGGCGAAGGCGCCGCCAGTGCCGGCCTGCGTTTGCGAGCCCGCACCGTTTCGGGTGTTGGTCGATGGCGTACTGGCCTTGCAGCCCATGGCTGCAGCACTCAGGGTCAGACACAGGACGAAGCTGATGGGGGAAGCTTGCATGGCTAGAATACCGGCTGGCAGCCGAGGACGATGTCCACCTTCGCAGCCACGTCTGCGCGGATCGTGTCGCAGCTCTTGCCGCAGACCACGACGTGGGTCAGGTCGTCGGTGCCGTCCGACTTCTTGGCGAACTGCCACCCGTCGGCGCCACCGCCACAGGCCTTGTTGTCGTAGGCAAAGCAGGTCGGCGTGCCCTTGCCACCCTGGCTGTACTGCACGTTCACGTGGTCTTTATCGACCTTGTCCTGGGTCTGTGGCACTGCGAAGTCGCAGCCCAGGGCTGCACCGCTGATATTCGCCAACGCTGCAGTCAAGTCCGCCGCGAAGTCCTTCGAGGTCGCCATGTCGAAGTGGCAATCACCCGCGGCGGACGTCGGGTCGTGGTTGCACGTGGCATTCTTCGCCGTGCCGCCCGCGTAGGCGAGCGCAGAGAGATAGCCGCGCGCCGGCTCACTGCCGGGAGCGCCGATCACGTAGGTCTTGATGTTCGCCTTCAGCGCGTCCGGAGCCGCCGTCTGCACCAGGTAGTTGGTGCAGCTGCCAGCTTTAGTGCAGTTGGCGGCATCGGGCTTGGTCTCGGGCTTGTTCGGGTCCGGCATCCCGCATGAGTCCGCGCCGTCGGTCAGCACCACGACGTAGCGGTTGCCGTGCGCACCGCAGGGCGGCGTGCAGCCGGGGGCCATGGTGGCTTCCTGATGCAGGTAGGCATAAGACAGCACCATGCCTCCCACCATCGGCGTACCGCCGCTGGGTGTGGTCAGATCGAGCGAAGCTTTCAGTGAGCTCACCTGCGGAACCGACAGCGGATTGACGCCGACCGCCGGCATGCTTTGCACGCCGCACACGTTGTCGTTGCTGAAGAAGGACAGACCCACCGAGGCGGTCGACTTCTGCGCGACGAGGTTGTCGAACACCTGCTTCAGGGCGTCGGTCGTGACCTGCCACTTGCTTGGTTTGGTGGAATCCACGGGCGCGAATGCCACTTCGCAGGCGGCGCTGTCCTGCAGGGGCGGTGGGTTGCACGCCATACTGCCGCTGCGGTCGACCACGAAGAGCACGCTGGCTGGCAACTTCTCCGACTGATAGGTCTGCGGTTTGCAGTTTGCCTGCTCGGCGAGCTTCGGGCAGACCGGGCCGGCGATCGGCATGGGCGGCTTCGTGCCTGCCGTCCCCGCGGTCCCGCTTCCCGCTGCGCCGCCGCCGGCCTGACAGTCGCAAACCGTGAACGACCCGTCGGCGTTGCAGGTCTGGGTGCCTGTTGGTTTGCCGTCGTGGCAGTAGCACTGAGCTTGCTGGCCAACAGGCGAACACTTGGTGCCCGTTGCAGCTGCGCCACCACTGCCTGCGGCGCCGTTGGTGCCGTGGGTGGTCGCCGTACTGGCCGAGCATCCCGCAGCAAGCAAACACGCCGCTACCAAGACTTCATGTGCTCTCATGCTGCGAACCACCTTCCAATGCGCGCTCACTCCCAACGTGTCGTCGCCTTCGCGGAACGGCTCAGTCGTGGAGTGACGATCGAACGTAGCAAAGCTGAATCTGGCTATGGCAGATGCTTCCCGCCTCAGTGCTGGCATGCAAGTCGGCCAATGCGATCACCGCGCGATCTGACGTCCCGGTCTGAACGGTCTGAACGTGCGGCATCAGCGTCTCGTAACAGTGCTGCGAACCCGCGACGGCCGTGTCCACTGACAGCTACGCCGCACCGGTGTGTAGGTACCGGTGCGACGGCCCCGTGTCGAGGACCCATACGGCCATCGCCTGTGACCCCCGCGCGCGCAGACGCAGAATCAGCCGTCAACTTGCGCAGGCGCGTGTCCATCGCCGCGGTTACACGCGCCCGGAGTCACACATGTTGGCCACGGCGGTCCTCGACTGCATGCACGCCGTGCACAAGCATGAACTGCATCCTCACAGTGTGCGGCCCATCAGGTGGTGTGGGTTTCATCGGGGTGACCGCCTGTTGCCGATGACCTTCGGTCAGTAACTCGGGGGCTTTCCTACCACCGGCGACGGAACGGAGCCTGACATGCCTAACATGCCTGACATGCCTGACATGAACGACGCTTCCCTACGGGATCGGACGAGACTGCGACGGGCAGACCATTGGGCGCCGCTGCTCCGTGGCGCGCTTGCGTGCGCGTTGTGCGCGGCCGGTTGCTCGTCGTCGGCGGGAAACGCCAATATGGACGCCGCGGACGCCTCGAGCCACGACGCTGCGGCGCCGCCCATGGCGAAGGACGGACCCGTTGCATTGCCGAACGGCGCCCCTGGGATCGAGTTCGACGACATCCAGTGGGGACCTCATTTGCGCAAGGTCATCGTGCCCGCCGGACGCACCGGGAGCGTGATGCTGATCGACCCCGACACCTCCGAGGTGACCGAGCTGAAGGGCCTCAGCAAGAGCGACAAGTACACGGCTCCCACGGGGTTCATCCCCGTGAGTATGCGCTACGGCTCCACCGCCGCCACCGAAGCCGATCGCTACGTCGCTGTGCTCGACGGCACCGCCAAGACGCTGAACATCTTCGACCCGGCGACATTGCTCCGCGTTTCCTCCGTCCCATTGGACGGCCCGGCGGACTATGTGCACTACGTCGGCTCGAAGCGCGAGATCTGGGTAACCAGGCCGAGCGCATCAATCCTCGATGTGTACTCGCTGCCCGCAAGCGGTACGCCCAAGCCCACGAAGCTCGTTTCGATCGCAGTGTCCGGCGGCCCAGAGTCGCTCGTGATCGACGAGACCCGGGGACGCGCGTACACCAACACCTTGACCGGCGGCAAGACCTACGCGATCGATCTCTCGACTCACGCCATCGTCGAAACCTACATGAACTCTTGCTCATACGCCCTCGGTGTGGCGCTCGACGAGAAGCGCGGCTTCGCATTCGTGACTTGCGGCGAGAACGGCGACAGCGTGTCGCTCGACCTCAATCACGCAGGCGCGGTCCTGAGCCGCCTGAACGGTGGCTCCCAGGCAAACATCCTCGCGTACAACCCCACCCTGCACCACCTGTACTCGCCGAGCGGGAAGACGCCGCAGATCTTCGTGATGGACGTGCTCGACAGCGGCAAGCTCGTGCTGCTCGGCAAGCTGGCGAGTGCGAATCGCGCGTTTTCGGCCGCTGCCGACGACCGGGGCCACGTGTGGGTCATCGATCCCGACCACGGGCGAGTGGTGCGGAGGACCGACTCCTTCCCGTCGCACTGAGCGACACAGATCATCGATTGAAGCGAAACTCCAGAATGTATAGGTGCAACCCGTGAAGACTATCAGCTCGGCCGTGAAGCTCGCTCGCCTGTTGTGTTTGTCCGCCGCTGCGGCGTCCCTTGGATGCGGAAGCTCGAGCAACGGCGCAACCCAGTCTTCTGGCGACGCCGGTGTCGATGCGGCCGGCATGGCCAGCGCAGTCGGCGACGCTGGAAGCGGGGCGCCCGTCACTGGCCTCAAGCCCAACGAGTGGGTGTGGGTGCCGGTCGAGGGGGCGTACTGCCGTGACGGGTCGAAGACCGGCTTCGCGGTGAACCTCGCCTCGCCAGGGTCCGACAAGCTGATGATCTACCTCGAAGCCGGCGGGGCCTGCATGGACCAGTTCTTCTGCTCGGCGGTCGCGACCCCGTTGACCTTCGGCGCTTCCGAGTTTGCCAGCTGGAAGGCCGGCTCGGGGAGCGCGCCGTCCAAGGTAGACGCCGGACTGTTCAATCGTGGTGATTCCAAGAACCCGGTCGCTGGCTGGAACATGGTCTACATCCCGTACTGCACCGGAGACATCTTCGCTGGCGCCAACCCGAACGGGATGGTTCCCAACGTCGGGCCGCAGAAGTTCGTCGGATACACCGACGTGCACCTCGACCTCGAGCGCATCGTCCCGACGTTTCCTGGAACCAAGAAGGTGCTGCTGACGGGTTCCAGTGCCGGGGCGTTCGGCGCGTACGCGAACTACGTGCAGGCGACCCGAGCCTTCGGCTCATCCACACCGATCTACGTGCTGGCCGATTCCGGCCCGCCCATGCAGGCGCCGTACGTGGCCGAGTGCGCGCAGAGTCAGCTCACGGGTCTCTGGGGGAAGCAGGGGTCGCTCGCGGATTGCGGCAGCGACTGCTCCAATCCGAAGAGCTATTTCCTCGACTTCCTCAAGCACTTGGCCAAGGCCTATCCGACGGCGCCGTTCGGCTTGGTCTCATCGACGCAGGACCAGATCATGGGCCTCTTCTTCGGCTACGGAAATCCCGGAATGTGCAAGGACAGCACCTTGCCCACCGGCTCGCTTTCCGGAGCCCTGTACACGGCGGGGCTCAAAGACGCCGAGATGCAGCTCGCGGGCGTGCCAAACTTCGGCGCGTTCCTCTTCGAGGGAACGCAGCACACCTCGGTCGAGACCACCGCAACGCTCGACAACGGCAGCACGAACGTGACGCCGTCGCTGCTGTATGCCGGAAGCGGCGCGCCTCCCGACGCGGGCACGATCAAGCTCACGGACTGGATCGCGAAGCTGGTCAACGAGGGAAAAGTGTCGAACGTCGGGCCGTAAGCGCGCGGCGAGCTCCCAGGTGGCGGCGTAGGTCACCACGACCCTGGATCCGGACAACGGCGCCAAGACCGAAGGTCAGTGCTGCGACCCAATGGGCAAGAGCACCACGCTGCCCGCGTGCAACGCGGGACCGGGTGCTGCGCGCACGCCCCGGTATCTCGCCCGGCGGCGCTGCCGATAGCCAATGTGCGCGAGCTTGTGTTCGACGCTGACGCGCTCGCGCAACCGGGCGCGTCCAGCGTGGGTCTTGGCGAGTTTGCGCAGACGATGTTGCAACGGTTCGTTGTCGCTGATGCTCACGGTGCGGCCGTTGTCGATGTCGGCATCGGTGCAGTGATCGGGGCTCGCCGTTGCGCGCGACCCACGGAGCGCCATCCGCTGCTGCGTCAACCGCTGCAGCTGCTGATGAAGTCGGGCGAGGGCAAGCCGCGCGGGAACACCGTGCCCTTGTACGGGTAGACCATGTCGGTGGTGCAGGCGCCGCCACCCTTGCGCAGCTTATCGAGCGTGGCGGGATCGAGGCCAGCCATGCCGGTGTCGTCTTGCATGAAGGTCGGTTGATTCGCCGCGGGCAAGCCGCCATCGGACAGCATCATCATGCCGGTGGTGCCACCGACCACGCTGCCGTTGCCGCCGAAGCTCCATCACGTGCAAACAGAAGTATCTGGCAACGTTCCCGTACTTCGGGCAAACGCCATCCCGCGGAAGCTGGCGAAGTGCTTCCGGCGTGGACTACGCGCGGTGGCTTCAGCGAACGGGGAAGTGGTCGGTGCCGCGCAGAACTCGTCCGTGATCCGGATCGATGACCCAGACGTGGCTGCGATCGTCTGCAGCTACGGAGAAGCCGCGGTCCGCGCCGGGCAGCTTGCCGAGTAGGCTGAGCTTGCCGCTGTCGGCGACGGCCATGACGAAAACTTCCTTTGTATTTCCGCTCGCGGAGTAGACGTGCTTGAGGCTCGGACTGTACGCGAGGATGTTCGTGCCTTTGCCGCCATTGAGGCGCGATAGGATCGCTCCGTGGTTGTTCGCGTCGAGCACCACGACGTCTCCGCTGTCACCGCACGACACGAACGCGAAGCCGCGTTCTTCGTCCATGGTCACGCCGAGCGCGAGCACGCAGCCGTTGCTCCAAGTTTCGACGACCTTCTTCGTCTTTAGGTCGATTACGTCGGTCTTTCCACCCAAGAAGGTATTTGTGTAGGCATGTCCGCGAGCTTCATCGATGGCCAACGACTCGGGGCCAGCCGTGATCGCGAATGAGCCGACCCTCACGGGGGTCGGTTTTCCGCTCGCGGGCAGGGAGTACAGGTCGATCCCTGAGGCGTTCGGGTTGGTGACCCACAGCTCGTGCATGGACGGAACGTAGTGCACGTAGTCGGACGCGCCACCGAGCGCGACCGACGCCACGATGGTGGCGGCCACTGGATCGAGAATGTCCAACGTCTTGGCCGTGCAGTCGAGGGCGGCGACGTACTCCCCTGCTTCCGTGGCGGAGGTGGAGCCATAGCGAGTGCCTGCACGCACGGTGCCTGTCCCTGGAACCGGTGTGTACTTGTCGGTGCCTTGCAACCCCTTGATCTCGATCATGGCCGAGGTGTCGGGATCGATCAACACCACGCTGCCCGTGCGCCCAGCCGGCACGATCACCTTGCGTAGCCCGGGACCGAACTGAATGTCGTCGAACTCGATGCCCGGCGCGCCCCGCGGCAGCATCACGGGACCATTCGGCAGGTCTTTAGCCTGGCCGTCGACAGCTGCATCGCCTACGCCCGCGGGGGTAGCGCCGCCGGCCTTGCTTGCGGCCGAGCACCCTGAAGCCGCAATCCACACCAAGCCGAGAACGGTGTACCAAGTGTTTCGCATGATTCAGGTCCCTCCATCATTGAGTCGGTTCGGGTTCCACGCTGCCTTCTCGGGGTCTGGTGCGGTACAGGTTTGCGGAGCCCCGCCATCGGCCAAGGGCTCGACCAAGCAGCCGTAGTTGAGCGGGTACCCGAACACGTCGTCTGCATAGGCCCCGCACTCGCCCTCGAGCGAGCAGCAGCCGGGCAGCGCAGTGCCAGGCCGTTGCACCACGGGGCAACCCGGATCGAGAACGCCCTCGCCATGCTGGGGCACGCAGCGGCCATTGCCGAACGGCGGTGGATCGATCAGACCGCAGCGTCCGTTGGGCGCGCAACAAGGATCGAGTGTCGCAAGCGGAGTCTTCACGGGCCGGTCGCACGTGGCACTGCCGCACGCGATCACCGTGCCGTCGGGAGCACGTTTGATGGCGACGGGAGCGTCAACGGTGCCCGCGTCTTTGGCTGCGCTCGTGTTGGCGCTCGTGTTGGCGCTCGTGTTAGCCATGGCGGCATCGGTCAACCGCTGCGCGCTGGTGCCCGTCTCGCTCTTGCTGCTGCTGCACCCCGCCGTGGTGGCGACGAAGACAAACGCGCACGACCAGCAGCTTGCCAGTGCCTCGGGGCGGCCAACCCGGCAAGAGCGAGCGGTCAACAAAGGTGCACGCATTCATGCCATTCGAGCCGATCCACCTACACGCGTCAAGGACATCCGCTGCCAAGACGTATGATTCTAGAACGACTGAGCAGAGGCGTGCGCACAAGCCTCGCGGGCATGGCGACTGTGCACGCGTGACCTCACACGTGCCGGGTTGCTCGCTACGCTTCGCGCGCCGAGCTGTGGCGCTCTTCCTGCCGGTACTTCGCAGCCGTGTGGCCGGTCCAGCGCTTGAACGCGCGACGTAACGCACGGCCCTCGGAAAAGCCAAGCTGCTCAGCGATCTCGTTGATGCTCATGTCTGTACCCGTCAACAACTCGGTGGCGTGCTTGCATCGCGCGATGTCGACCATCGATTGATACGAAGTGCCCATGTCGACAAGATCCCGCCGAAGAGTCCGCTCGCTTGTTTGGAGCGCCCGCGCCAGCTCTTGCGGACCGGGATACCGACCTGGCGCAGCCTCGAGCAGTCGACGAACACTCGCCACGAGCCCGTCGGCAGAAGCGGTCGGCGCCAAATCAGCCGCGCACTGGCGTTCTGCAAGGCGCGCGGTGATGGGATCAGCAAAGGGAAGCCGCTCGTGCAGCGCAGCCTCGTCAAGTACGAACTGAGTCGTGGGCCGGCCAAAGCTCACGGGAGCGCTCGTGAGCTCCACGTACCTGCATGCATGAGGCGGTTTGGGATAGTCCAACTCGAGCTTGATGCACTGTGCCTGCCGACCGAGCAGAGCGCGACCGAGGCTTGCGAAACCCGACAGCGCGATCTCGGTCGCCATGACGCGCAGTGCTTGCAGCGAGACACCCTCACGGAATGTGATGCGCGCAAACCCGTCCGTCACCTGCATCGAGAGGTCCCAAAACGGGGCGATTGCTCGATAATACTTGATACCGAACTCGATGGCGGTCTTCGCGTCTGGGCTGCTCATGGCGGCCAGACCCAACATGCCGAGGTTCGCGGGCTGAACACGACTGCCCACGTCGATGCCCAATCCGGAATTGCCGGTCAGTCGCAGCGCGTTGCGACACAGACGCGCGTACTGACGCGAGGAAATGCGCGCGTCCGGACTCTCGAACATGGGCAGCGTGATCCCAGTGCCGCTGAGCAGCCCGGCGCGGTCGGCGCACTGCTCGGACGCCACCTGGAACAGAAGCCGCGGAAAGTGGAGAGGGATAACGCTGTCGTCGTTGCTGAGGTACTTGCGCGCCGGAGTTGCCATTGGGATGTGCGAACCCCACCGACGTGGGGCTGCACAACCACTCTAGCACAGCTTCGCACTCGATCGCGCTCGCCTGGGAAACGCGAGCCGGGCCTCGACCTATGCGGCGCGTATCAGGGGCCAGCGTCGGGACCACCCGCATCGTCACCACCGGAGGTTCC
>JADGRE010000298.1 GCA_017881185.1 Pseudomonadota bacterium
CATGGCGAAGGCGCAGCCGCGCGTCAGCGCGCTCGCGGGACGGGTCGGCCGGGCGAGCCTCGACTTTGCGGGTAACGTCGGCCACGCGGGATTGTTCTTCGCCCGCTCGCTATCCTTGGTCGTACGCCGTCCTTTTCGCTTCGCCCTGGTCGTTGAGCAGGTGCATTTCATCGGCAACCGTTCGCTGATCATCGTCGTGCTCACCAGCGCATTCACCGGTCTGGTGCTCACGCTCCAGGGCTACAATGCGCTCAAGCGGTTCGGCGCCGAGCGCATGGTCGGTGCCTTGGTCGCGCTGAGCCTGATTCGCGAGCTCGCCCCCGTGCTCGCAGCGCTGATGATCACCGCGCGTGCCGGCTCAGCGATGGCGGCCACCATCGGTAACATGAACGTCACCGAGCAAATCGATGCCTTGAAGACCATGGCCATCGACCCATTGAGCTACCTGGTCGCTCCGCGAATCGTGTCGAGCCTCTTGGTCGTGCCCATGTTGACGGCCATCTTCACCCTGGCAGGCCTGGCCGTTGCGCAAACGTTTGCGGTGAACGTGCTGGGGTTCGATCGTGGGGGCTTCGCCTTCAGTGTGGCGAACGCGATCGAGTGGTCTGACGTCGTGGAAGGGCTGAGTAAATCGTTGGCATTCGCGATCCTGATGGTCTGGATCGCCACGTATCGCGGTTACCACGCCAGCGGCGGCGCCAAGGGCGTCGGTCTAGCCACGACACAAGCCGTCGTCGAGACTTCCGTGCTCGTGTTGGCGGTGGACTATATGTTGACCGCGCTCTTCTTCTGACTCTGAGGCGATCTCGATGCGCCCGCCCGCGCAACCGAGGGCGAAGAACCCCAGAACCGTCCCCCGAACCACCCGAGCCCGCGGACACGAAGACTTCTCGCGGGCGAGCACGTAGTCGAATCGCCGCCGCTGGTTTAGGCTGCGCGCATGCGACGCTACACGTGGCTCGAGATCTCCGTGGGCATGTTCGTCATCGCAGGCGGCCTGGCAGTGGCGTACCTGTCGCTCACGCTCGGCGGTCTTCATGTGGGGCGCGACCCACGCTACATGCTGAGGGCGCGATTTGCTTCCGTCGGTGATCTCAAGGTGGGCGATCCCGTCAAGTTGGCTGGGGTGACCGTGGGGGAGGTCACTCACATCACGCTCGCGGACTTCGCAGCTCGCGTCGAGCTCGCGGTCAGCGACGGCGTGAAGCTTCCGACGGACACGATCGCCTCGATCAAGACCTCTGGACTCTTGGGCGATGCTTACGTGTCGATCTCGCCGGGCGCCGCGCAAAAGGATCTGCCGCACGGAGGTCAGATCAGTCGCACGGAGCCTGCCATCAGCATCATGGATTTGATCGCGAAATATGCCTTTGGATCTCCCGTATCCGACAACGGGGAGCCGACGCACCACACGCCGAACGAAGCCAAGAAATCGCCGTTTTCGGATCCCTTGGAGTGACCGATGCGCATGAAGCATGATCTCGATCACGGGCCGCGATGCTGCAGCGCTTCGCGGCAGAACGCCCGGGGCATGACCCGCTGCCTGGTTGTCCTCGCAGTGTTGCTGTCTCACGCCATCGTGTGTCGCGCGGAGCCGTTGTCGCGCGGTGGTGCCATTGCGCGGGCCCTACAACAGAACCCGCAACTGGCTGCCGCCCGTGCCGTGGAGGAGCAAGCCGAAGCACGGCAGGCTCAGGCCGGAGCGGCGCGCTGGCCGACCGTAACGATCAGCGCTGGCGTCGGCCCGTCACTGAAAGCGCGGCTCTTGCCGGGTACCGCGGTCCAGTCGACCCAAAACGCCTACAGCGACGTCGGCTGGAACGACCTCTCGGTGGTCGTTGGCGGGCAACTCCAGGTGCTTCAGCCGCTCTACACATTTGGCAAGATCGACCTTCGAGCGCTGGCAACTGAGCATGAGATCCGTGCACGTAAGGCGCAGACCGAGATGACCCGCGCCGACCTAGCCTTCAACGTGGCAAGCCTCTACGAGGGGATGCTGTTTGCGCAGGAAACCGAGCGCTTTTTGGCAGAGATCCAGCATTGGCTCGATCGCACCATCGAAAGCACCGAGCGGGCGCTCGAGGCCGACACTGGCATCACGGAGCAAGACGTACTGCGCTTGCAGGCTGCGCTGGCTGCCGCGCAGCTCGGGTGTAATCAGGCGCACAGCGGCCGGCGTCAGGCGCAGGCGGGTCTCGTCGCTTACCTCGGCTTTCCAGCTGGCACCGAGCTGACCCCGAGCGAGGCCGGTCTCGACCTGCTTCCCACGCCATCCTCCGGCAGCGCCATCCTGATCGAGCTCGCGCGCAAGCAACGGCCGGAGCTGCGCGCGCTGTCGGAAGGCAGTCAGGCCCTGAGTGCCTTGGCGAAGGCCGAAGCTGCGGGCAACCTTCCGGACTTTTTTGCGTTGGTCTTTCTTTCGGCTGCGTACACCCCAGGCCGAGACTTGGTGGAAACGCGCTACGTGCAGGATCCACTCAATGGCTTCTATCCCGGGTTGCTCGTGGGTGCGCGTTGGCAAGTGACGGGCTCGATGGCGAGTCGACGTGCCGACGAGAAGCAGGCGATGGCACGCGAGCTGGATGCGACTCGGCGCTGGGCCAACGCCGGTCTGCCCGCGCAGGTGACGGCTGCGCTCGAAGACCTAGAGCGAGCCGGCAAGGATGTCGAGCAGGCAGACAAGGGCGTGATCCGGAGCAAACAATGGATGCTCCGCGCGTCGGCGGATATGTCGATCGGGCTAGGCAACACGCGCGAGCTCGCAGATGCGTCGCGCGCCTACGTCGACTTGCGTATCGCATCGTTCGATGCGAGGTACCGACACAATGTCGCCCTGGCCGCCCTTGCCCGCGCCACCGGTACGCTCAATGGCACACCGGGTGGGTTCTACCCGACGCAAGAGCGTTAGAATTGGACCATTCACGTTAGATCCCAAGGAGCATGGACCGATGTGGTGGAATGAAATGCGCAGCTGCGCGGCACACCTTGGATCGATCGCGCTGGGCGTCACCGTGCTAGTGCTGAGCCCGACCTCGGTTCAAGCGCAATCACAAGCTCACGCCGCGCCACCGGCGCAAGACACGCCTGCGGTGCAGTCGCCGGGGCAGCTCATTGCCGAAACCATCGACCAGGTCTTCAAGCTGCTGCGCGATCCCGAGCTGAAGAAGACTGCGAAGCTCAGGCTGCTCAAGCTGCGAGGGATCGTGGACCGAGCATTCGATTGGGAAGCCATGGCGCAAAGCAGTCTCGGGCCTCCCTGGCGCAAGCTCGACGACAAGCAGCGCGCCGAGTTCGTATCGGTATTCAAGGAGCTCTTAGCCCAGGAGTACATGGATGACATCGATCGCTTCCAGGGCAACGAGGAGGTCCAGACCAAGAGCAGTGAGAAGAGTGGTGAGGTCGAGATCGTGAATACCGTGCTCATCACGAGTAGCCGCGAACAGGTTCCGATGAATTACACTCTGCAAAACGAGGGGAAACGCTGGGCTGTCGTGGACATGAGTATCGAGGGCGTGAGCCTAGTGAACCACTATCGGCAGACGTTTGGCCGCTTTCTGGCGAACAAGCAGTTTCCCGAGTTGATGCAACAGTTGAAGCGGAAGCTTGGCATTCATGAGTGAGCGCCGCTGCCCGTGGTTGGACGACGAGTGCGAGCGCCCATGACGAGCGGCACGGCCGAGGAGCACATTGCGTTCGAGCGGGTCGACATGCGCTTCGGAGAGCTCACCGCGCTCAGCGAGGTCAGTTTCAGCGTGCGCCGCGGCGAGATCGCGGTGATCATCGGTGGTTCTGGCGCGGGCAAGACCACGCTGCTGCGCGTTATCATCGGTTTGCTGCGTCCCACCGGTGGCTCCGTGAAGATCGAGGGGGAAGACATCGCGCGCATGAGTGAGCGGGAGCTGCAGCGAATACGCGCGAAGTTCGGCATGGTCTTCCAATACTCCGCCCTGCTCGACTCGCTCACCGTGCTGGAGAATGTCGCCTTGCCGCTCAAGGAGCACGAAAAGCTCAGCGCCAACGCGCTACGAGAGCGGTGCGTGCGCATGCTCGAGTCGCTCGAGCTGACAGGGGTCGAAGAACGCTACCCCAACGAGTTGTCCGGAGGCATGCGCAAGCGCGTGGCGCTGGCGCGTGCGTTGATCCGCCATCCCAGCATCGTCGTCTACGACGAGCCAGCCAGCGGGCTCGATCCACTGACGGCAAGGCTCGTCGACGACTTGATCTTGAGCACGCGAGACCGGTTCGGAGTGACCAGCGTCGTCATCTCACACGATATGGCGCAGGCCATGAGGTTGGCAGACCATCTGCTGGTGCTCGATAAGGGCCGACTGGTTGAGGACGGCGCGCCACGGGAGCTTCGCGACCGAGCAGGCGGTCTGGCCGCGAAATTTTTCGCTGCCAGTCAGGCGTAGGGATCCCAGCGCAGACACCCGAAACCGCGGCGCATTTGCTCGGCCGGACGCGGGCGAAGAAGCGCGCCTGTGCTGCCGTCCCGAGGGTTGCGCTCATCAGAAGCGCGTGGCCGCCCAGCGCGAGGTGAAACGCGAGCACCCGATCGAGCAGCGTCGTCATGTACGTGTCCGATGCGTGAACCTCGTCTACCACGAGATACAGGCGGGAGAGCGACGTCGCCCGCAGGTGCGCGTGGCCAACGACGAGCGTAGAAAGAAGCACTTGATTGATGGTTCCGACGACCACGCTCCCCGCCAAGTAGCGCTTGCTGTTCTCGGCCGCCCAGGTGCGATGGCGGTTCTTGCGTTGATCGGCGTCGGGCCACAGGAAATCAAACTGCGTGAGCAGCTGGCCTTCTTGATCGTCCACCCGCAGATAGCCGGGCACCGCGAGCACCACGGGAGGGCGCGCATGCGGATCGAGTGAATCGAACGTCATGTCCACAGCACGCCGGACGCGCTCGTGGATTTGCGTGGCCGACGTACACCTACCTCACCCGTGCCGTTCCGGCCGCGAAGCAGAAAACCAGCGGGTACCTAGGGCTGGCCGACCGGAGCCTCGGACCGGCACGCCCCATGGCGAGACGCGAGGGCGCAGGGGAGGACTCAGAGCACGGACCCACTGGACCGCGCGCAAGAGTCCTCCCCTGCGCCCGTTCTACTCGGCACGACGTTCAGGCTTCCACAACAGCTTCGGTCGGGCCTGCTAGGATGCGCGCTTATGGACGTTGATGGGTTGAAGTGGGATGCGGATGGGCTCGTGACCGTGGTCGTGCAGGACCGCATGACGGGCGAGATTCGCATGTTGGCGCACGCC
>JADGRE010000299.1 GCA_017881185.1 Pseudomonadota bacterium
CATCACCCCGCTGGGCGACACACTGCTGCTTCACAGCATGGTGGGGCGCGAGGAGCTCAGCCGGCCGTTCAGCTACGATCTCGTGCTGCTCAGCGAGGACACGAGCGTCAAAGCCTCGGCCCTGCTCGGCCAGAGCGTGACCGTGGAAGTCGAGCTCGGCCAGAATAGTGAGCGCTATTTCAACGGCATCGTGAGCCGGTTCGCGCGCGGTGGCAGCCTCGGCCGCCACACCATGTACCGCGCCACCATCCGGCCTTGGCTGTGGCTCTTGTCGCGCACGGCCGATTGCCGAATCTTCCAGAACACCACCGTTCCTGACGTGATCAAGCAGGTGTTCCGAGATCTCGGCCTCACCGACTTCGATGACGCGCTCAGCGGCAGCTACCGGAGCTGGGAGTACATCGCGCAGTACCGCGAGACCTCGCTCGCCTTCGTCAGCCGCCTGATGGAGCAAGAGGGAATCTACTACTACTTCAAGCACGACTCGGGCAAACACACTTTGGTCTTGGCGGACGGCTACGGCGCCCACGCCACAGCGGAAGGCTACGAAGAAGTCCCGTACTTTCCACCTGATCAGCACGACCGGCGCGAACGCGATCATTTGAGCGCGTGGAGCACGAGCGAGCAGATCCAGCCCGGCGCGTACATGCTGAACGACTTCGACTTCACGCGCCCCAAGGCGAGCCTCCAGGCCAAAGCGACCGATCCACGCGATCACGCGCGCGCCGACCTAGAACACTACGACTACCCCGGCGAATACGTGGAAGCGGGCGAGGGCGAGGCCTATTCGAAGGCGCGCTTGCAGGCGCTGCTGGCGGAGTACGAGCAAGGGGAAGGCGAGGGCAACGTGCGCGGGCTGTGCACGGGCAACCTGTTCACGCTCAGCGGGTTTCCGCTCGACGACCAGAACCGCGAGTACTTGATCGTGGCCACCAACCACCTCGTCGAGAACAGCACGCGCGAGTCAGATTCGGCCGGTGAGACCAAGGTGCGGGCCGAGATCACGGCGATCGAGAGCCGGGTCCAGTATCGCGCGTTGCAGCTGACTCCCAAGCCCGTGATCAGTGGCCCGCAGACCGCGATCGTGGTCGGCAAGGCGGGCGAAGAGATCTGGACCGATCAGTACGGGCGCGTGAAGGTGCAGTTTCATTGGGATCGTCTGGGAAAATCCGACGAGAACAGCTCGTGTTGGGTGCGGGTGTCGCAAGTCTGGGCGGGCGGCCGCTGGGGCGCGGTGCACATCCCACGCATCGGGCAAGAGGTCATCGTCGAGTTCCTCGAGGGCGATCCCGATCGGCCGATCATCACCGGTCGTGTTTACAACGGCGACAATCAACCGCCGTACGACTTGCCGGCCAATCGCACCCAGAGCGGCATCAAGAGTCGCAGTAGCAAGGGTGGCAATCCCGACAACTTCAACGAGCTGAGGTTCGAGGACAAGAAGGGCGAGGAGCAGGTCTACCTGCAGGCGGAGAAAGACTTCCAGATCTACGTCAAGCACGACGAGAGCCGCCGCATCGACAACGACCGCGTCAAGGACGTGGGGAAGAACGAGACGGTCAAGATCGGCGCCAATCGTGATGAATCGGTGACCGACAACGAGACCATCAAGATCGGCGGCAACCGCACCAAGCAGGTCACCAAGAACGAGGACGTCACGATTGGCATCAACTCGACCACCAAGATCGGTTCCAGTCTGAGTCTGAACGTCGGTGCCACCAAGACCGAGATGGTGGGTGTGGCGAGTGCTCTGACGATTGGCGCTGGCTATCAAGT
The DNA here is from genome assembly GCA_017881185.1 of Pseudomonadota bacterium. GTDB lineage: Bacteria > Myxococcota_A > Polyangia > Polyangiales > JAFGIB01 > JADGRF01. The sequence goes on from JADGRE010000299.1 coordinate 1,777, forward strand.
CACGGTCGGTGGCGCCATGAACGAGAGCGTCGGTGGTCTCAAAGCCGAAGAGGTCGGCGGCGCCAAGACGAGCCTCGTAGGTGGTGCCAGTGGTGAAGCCGTGGGCGGCAGCAAGTCCGTGACCACCGGCGGAAGCATCACCAACACCGCGAAGAAAGACTTCGTCGTGAATGCCACGCAGAACATCACGACCACGTCCCAGAAGAAGACCGCGATCAACTCGAAGGACGACTTCCAGATCGATGGCCAGAAGAAAGCCATCATCCAGATCAAAGAAGAGCTCACGTTGAAGGTCGGCAAAGCGACGATCACGTTGAAGAAGAACGGCGACATCGAGATCAAGGGCGCGAAGATCAACGTCAACGGTAGCGGTGACATCGTGCTCAAAGGGTCCAAGATCTCTCAGAACTGAGTCGGCGTTCGCAAGCGGAGGCAATATGTCCAACAAGGCGCAAACCATCGCACGCATCGGCCACCCGCAGACCTTTACGGGACAGGTCGTGGGTCAGATAGTGCGTATTTCCGCAGAAGGGGTGGCGTGGGTCGACTTCCCGGGCAACCCCGCGGGTGTCGCCGTGGAGGCTCGGTCGACGCTCGACGCAGCGGCTTCGCCGACCGCAGCGGCCGATGCGCTGGTCGGGCACGCTGTCTTGCTGTGTTTCGAAAACGCCGATCCGCAGCTACCTATCGTCTGCGGTTTGGTGCGCGCGCGCTTGCAGCCCAAGCCGAGCATTCCCGCCGTGACATTGGAAAGAGGCGCGCTCAAAGACGTGCTGGTGGACGGCCGGCAGCTGGTGTTCTCGGCGCAACAGCAGATTCTGCTGCGTTGTGGCAAGAGCTCGGTGCTGCTGCGCAAAGACGGCAAGGTCGTGATTCGTGGAACGAACGTGCTGAGTCGTTCGAGCGGACCGAACAAGATCAAGGGCGCGTCCATCGATCTCAATTGATCTGTCGAACGAAGCGTCGCCATGGGCCATCCGTACATCGAGAACACGACCCCGTTTGCAGTCGAGGTACTGCAACTTGGCGACGAGCAAGGGCGCAATGTCGTGGTGCCGGTGGTCAAAGCGACCTTCGACATTGCGGGCGATGCGTTGACGCTGGCGGAAGAGCAACTTGCGGTCGATGCGTCGGGTTTGCACTGGGGCGACCCCGACACGAGTGCTTACAAATTCGAGCCCGAGACGGCGTTCTGTAAACCGGCGACTGACGTCGTCTTGGTGGGGCACGCGCATGCACCACAGCGCGGTGCGACGCGCTGTGACGTGGGCTTTCGGGTCGGTCCACTGCAGAAGATCGTACGCGTGACCGGCGATCGTCTTTGGTACAAAGCGCCGCTTGGCATCGCAGCCTCGGCACCCGCACCCTTCGAGACACTACCGCTGAGCTACGATCGCGCGTACGGCGGCTGGGATCGCACGAGTCCTGACGAGAGCAAACATCACTGCGATCCACGCAATCCAGTCGGTCGGGGCTACCGCGCCTCAGGCGCGGTGCTCAGCGAGGGGTCGCTACTGCCCAACATCGAAGACCCTGCGCACTTGCTGACGACGTACAACGGCAAGTGTGTGCCCACAGGCGTCGGGTTTACCGGTCCGAACTGGCAGCCGCGCGCTCGGCTCGGCGGCACCTATGACGAGGCCTGGACCAAGCAACGTAGCCCGTTGCTACCGCTGGACTTTCAGCGCGCATTCTTCAACGCGGCGTCACCGGGCTTGATTGCCACCGGCCACTTGCGTGGGGACGAGCCCGTGCTCGTGCAAGGTGTACAGAGCGGCGGCGCGACGATCGCAACACGCTTGCCAGGCCTGGTCCCACCGACCTGTGCCATCGACAGACGCTCCGGCGGGACCGTGCAACTCGAAACGCACTTGGACACGGTGATCGTCGACAGTGAGCGAGGCAAGCTGATCCTACTTTGGCGCAACTTCTTGTCCGCCACCGACGGTTTGCAAGGCATCGCGGAGATCAGAGTTTCGTGCGTCAACGCGCCAGCGCCCAAGCAGCGTCCGAAGAGCAACAACGTGGTCGTTCTGCCCCTGCCGCGTTCGCAGCAGCCTGCCGTCTAGAGGTCATATGCCAGTCACAGTCAGCGCGAACAATCTCAGCGTCGTGCATGCGGGCAGCAATGGCACGACCATCGCATTTCCAGACGTGTGCAAGACGCCCAGCCCGGCGGGGCCCGTGCCCATGCCGTATCCGAACATCGCCAAGTCATCGGATGCCGCGAGTGGAGCGACGAAGGTGAAGGCCGATGGCAATCCGCTCTGCGTGAAGGACTCGAACTTCGCGCTGAGCAGTGGTGATGAAGCAGGCTCGGCCGGCGGCGGTGTCGCGTCCAACAAGATCAAAGGCAAAGCCGAGTTCGTGAACTTCTCGTTCGACGTCAAAGCGGAAGGCAAGAACGTACCGCGCGCGCTCGATCTCATGCTGCACAACGACAAGAACACGCCGCCAGCGCCGCTCTTGCAAGGTCCGGCGGTCGCGATCCCGCCCCCGTCCCCGGTTTGCTACATCTGCGGAAACCCGTTCTGAGGCCGACTTCATGGTGGTCATGGCGGACATGATGGGCAGAGGGCTTTTGTGGGAGGTTCGAGCGTGGACCTATGAGGCACATCTCGACGAGGCGTCGTTTCTCTACGAACAACGGCTGCGTTACCTAGATGACCCTGGCGTCACGCTCGACGAGGTAGCTGCCTTGGAGGCGCGCCAAGAGGCGCATCTCGACGGGCTCGTGCTCGGTGAAGCGCAAGCAGGCGGGCTGTGCGTCGAGCAACTCACGGGCGATGACCCTGGGGCGATTCACACGGCTGTGCGCGTGCTGTGTCGCCAGGGCCAGCGCCAGGCCGTCGGGCAAGCGCTGCAGCCGTTGGCGGCGCATGACGCCTCCGAAGTGCCGACTGCGCTGACCAGTGCGCTGTGCCTGGATTGCCCCGAGACGTGGTCGCCGCTGGCGGCGGCGGCGCTGGAGCATGGTGATATCGCGCTGCTGGCGGTGTGGGCACGGGTGATCGGCTACCGCTTATGGCCGCTGGGCGCGCGCTTGGCGCTCGCGGCTTCGCATGTTGGTCCAAGGGACGCGCCCGCGCTCTTGGCCTGTGCGTGGGCGCTCGGCGAGCTGCGCGAAGTCTCCGCTGTGAGCTGGCTCCGAGAGCTGCTGCGCGCTGACAATCCGGATGTCGGCAGGACGGCGGCGATCGCGCTGATCAAGTGTGGTGCGCCGCAAACACGCCCCGACATCGACGCGCTGTGCGGCGGCTTGCCAGGCTGGTCTGCGATCCCCCTGGCTTTGGCCGGTGCGGCCACGGCACGTCAGCTGGAATCCATTGCGGCGCAGACCAAAGACCCACACGCCGCCGACGGACTGATCGCCATCGGCGTGTGTGGAGACGGCGCCAGCTTGCCGCTGCTATTGTCGCAGCTGACGGATGCGCGCTTGGGACCGAGCGCCGCCATTGCACTTCATTTGCTGCTGGGAGTTGC
>JADGRE010000021.1 GCA_017881185.1 Pseudomonadota bacterium
CAGGTGCGCGCCCAGGCAGAAGTGGATGCCGCCGCCGAAGGCCAGGTGCGCGCTGTGGTCGCGTTCGATCATGAAACGATCCGGCTCCTTGAACACGCGCGGATCGCGATGCGCCGCCGCGAGGCTCGCCTGCACGAACGAGTTCTTCGGCAGCTGCACACCACCGAACTCGGCGTCCTCGTGCAGCACGCGCACGGTGCCGGGAATGGGCCCGTCGTAGCGCAGGCACTCTTCCACGGCGCTCACGATCAGCTCCGGCCGCGCGCGCAGCTTGGCCAGCTGGTCCGGGTGCATGAGCAACGCGCGCACGCCGTTGCCGATCAGCCCGATGGTGGTCTCGAAGCCGGCGACGAGCAGGCCGATGCCCTGGGTGATCAGCTCCTCGTGGCTGAGCCGGTCGCCGGCTTCCTCGGCGCGGATCAAGGTGCTGAGCAGATCGTCACCGAGCTTCTTCTTGCGCTGCTCGACGAGGCTGTTGAAGTACGCCCACAGGTTGCCGGCCGCCGCGAACGACTTGGCGCGTTGGTCGTCGGTCAGCAGGCGCGGTACCAGGAGATGTGTCACCTGCGCCGTCCAGTCGGTGAAGAGCGGGCGGTCTTCGAGCGGCACGCCCAGCATCTGACAGATCACGGTCGAGGGCAGCGGCCGCGCGAGATCGCCGATGATGTCGAGCTCGCTCTTGGCTTGCGCTTGATCGAGCAGATCATCGACCAGCGCCTGCACGTGGGGACGCAAGCGCTCGATCGAGGGCGGCGTGAAGCCCTTGGAGACGAGACGACGCAAGCGCGTGTGGTTGGGCGGATCTTGCAGCAGCATGAAGCGCCGCTCGCCGGTGGATTCGTCGACGCCCGGCAGCTTACCGTCGGTGGTGCGCATGCCGGCCTTGGTGTCGCGCAAGAGGCGCACTACGTCGGCGTGCCGGAACAAGCGGTAGTCGCCCAGCGGCGTGCGGTGCACAGGGTGCTCTTCGCGAACGCGGTTGAGCGCGGGATAAGGATCGTTGCGGAGCACGCCGTCGCGCTCGAAGGGGTTCAGCCCGAACCAAGGATCTGCGGCGGCAGGGTCTTCTACTGCTGGCATGTGCACAGGATAGCGCAGCGTCCGGTACTTACAACAGTGTAAGTTGATGGAATCAGGAGACTCCCGACGACACGACGCATACGTCAGCAAATACAGCTACTTGTGTCGGCGCGAGCAGGCGCATCAGCCTGCCCGGCGCCTCCGGCTGAGCAGCGCGACCAGCAGGCCACCGAACCAGCACCCGATAGCGCGAGCGCCAGGCACGCCGCGAGCACCGTACACTCGACACCCGCAGCCACCCGCGCCGCTCGTCGTATTGCCGCTGACGGCGGCATCGCTCGCCGACCCGGCGCCGTTGCCCGCGTCGGGCGCCGAGTAGTAGCGCGCACACAACGGCGCTTGTGGGAAGTGCCCCATGCCGCAATACGCCGTGAGCAGCTGCTCCTGACAGCGATCGGCCACGAGCGGCTCGCCCTTACACTGCACGAAGCTCTCGGCCTTCGACATGTCGTAGAGCTGGCTGAACGCCGCGCTGTTCGGGTCGATGGTTCCGAGCATGCGGTCGGCACAGGCGTAGAGCCGGTCGCTCTGTGCGTCGTACTTCACGCAACCGGCCGCGTAGGCGTGACTGACTTGCTTTGCCTTGTCGCCAGGCTTGGCGAGCATGTAGAGCGCGGGCGTGTTCTGGCTGAAGTCACCGTAGAACATGCGTCCGTCAGACACGAAGGCCACGCCGCCGAAGCGCGTCACCTGACCCACGAGCACGAAGCTGCCGGCGCCGCCTTGCTTGGAGCTCGACCACAGATCGTCGAGCGCGGCGTCTGCGAAATCGAGCGCATCACCGCGCTGAATGCTCACGATGATGTGGTCGGGGTCGAGAGGGTCGACTGTCTCCAGGCGCAGCTCGCCCTGGATGTGACCGAACTCGTGCTCCACCCAGGTCTCGCCGTCGTCCTCGGATACACGAATGACGTACTTGGGATCGCTGATCGGCTGACCGCTGACCGGGTCGACCGAATCGTAACTGCCGTGCACCGCGCTCTCGTAGAAGCGGCGCTTGGCGCCCGGCAGCGCCACGACCCGCAAGCGGTTGAGCAGGATCGGCGCCTGCGAACCGAACGGCGTCCAGGTGCTGTTCGCGACCGTGTTTCGGTAGATACCGTTCTGCTTTCCGCCGGAGCTCGTGGTCGCGTAGGTGATCTTGGGATCGATGGGATCGATCGCGAACTCGTTGACCCAGAGGCCCTCGAAGCTCTTCACGCGGGTGAAGCCGCAGCCGTGCGCGTCGCCGGACCACAGGCCGTCGGTCACGCCGATCGACACCGAGCCGTCGGCACGCAAGACCATGGAGGAGCCGTGACGCCCGACTGCCAAATCGATTGCCGAGGCACACAGGAAGCGGAAAGTCTTGGCTTCGTCGCTGCTGAGCAGCATCCCGCCACCACCGTTGAAGTAGCGCAGCGCGAGCTCGTGGGGGTCGGTCGGGTTGACGAAGATGGCGTCGAGCTCTTCCGGCGCTCCAGCTGACGCCCTACCCGACCGCAGCAAGAGTGCAAGCACGGTGCAGGTGACGAGCGTTCGCATCGGAGGAGTCTGCGCGTCGGGCGACCCGAGTCAAGCCCTTGGCAGCGGGCAGCTGCGTGCACCCGTCACCGCTTGGACTTCGGGGACCCGGCCTTGGCAGCGCGGTAGCGCTGCAGCAACCGACGCGCGTGCGACACCCCGATTGGCACGGTCCACCACAACGGCGGCAGCCCGCTGGCCACCAACTCCAGCGCCGCAGCCACGTGTTGATCGGTGCGGTGCGTGCGCATCAGCGGCAAGCTCAGATGCACGATGGAGCCGCATGCGATCAGCAGCACGGCGTAGGTGATGATCAGACCCTGCGAGAAGCCGAAGGCCACCGAGAACAACAAGATCGCGCCCGCTGTCAGGCCCGTGAACATGGACAGCACGCGGACCAGCGAGTACTTGCGACCGCGCGTGATCGCGATGCCCGCGAGCAAGCCGAACATCACCAGGGTGATGACGATGCCACGCGGCAGCAGCGTGGTGTTGGCTTCCTTCGTCATGCTGAAGGCGATGCCGTAAGCGATGGGCGGTGCAAGCACCAGAGATTGCACGATGCAGAACGCGAACCACGCTAGGTATTGAGCACGCACGCGAGCGATCCGCGGCACCCAGCGGCGGCCCATGAAGCTGACGGTGGCCATCACCACGAACACGAGCAGCCAGCTGAACACGCCCAGCGCCATCAGGCCGAGCAAGCGTTCGCCCACGCCGAGCACGCCGAACCACACGACCTCGAGCACGGACAAGAGCAAGATCGTCGCGAGAATGTGGAAGTAGAGCTTGACGATGAACCAGCTGCGCAAGCCGCTGTCGGTCTTGGCCACGATCAGCGCACGCCCGTCTGCAAAGACGGGGGCAGCGTCGAAGTCGAACGCTGCTCGCGGGTCGCCGGACGGTAGTTGGTCGACCATGGCTGTGGCGCACAGGCAAGTGTGACAGCAAAGAGCCGATCTCAACACCCGTTCGCGGCGGCTTTCGGGCGGGACGGGCCCGGTCGCCGCCGCTGGGATCAGGCCGCGCCACGACGGCGACGATGGCGACGGCGCAGACCGAGGATGCATGCGCCCAGACACAAGAGCGGCAAGACTCGGCCGCGCGGGGCGCTGACCCCGCTGACCGCGCAACCACCGCCGCCCCCGGATTTGCCCGCCGCCGATGGCTGCGCGCCGCCATCGCTGCTGCTGGCGGCAGCGTCCGAGCCCGTCGTCATGAAAGAGCCTGCGTCGGCGGAGAGGTGGTAGCCGGCGCAGATAGCCGCGCTCGGGAAGTGCGTGATGCCGCAATACGCTGCGAGCAGCTGCTCCTGGCAGCGATCGGCAGCGGGTGGCTGCCCCTTGCACTGCGCGAAAGCGTCGGCCTTGGACATGTCGTAGAGCTTGCTAAAGGTACCGGCCTTCGGATCGATGGTGCCGAACAAGCGGTCGGAGCAGGCGTAGAGGCGGCTGCTCTGCGCGTCGTAGGTCAAGCAGCCGGCTTTGAAGTCCTGGCGCAGTTGCTTCGGCTTGTCGCCGAGCTTGGCCACTTCATAAAGCGCTTTGCTGTTCTGGCTGATGTCGCCGTAGAACATGCGACCGTCGGGCAGAAAGGCCACGCCGCCGTAGATGGTGACCTGACCGATGAGCTTGAAGCTGCCGGCGCTGCCCTGCGTGGCACTCCACACAAGGTCATCGGGCTCCGCATCGTCGGGCGCGCTGTTGTCGCCGCGCACGACGCTGGCCACGAGCTGATCGGGGTTGTCGGGATCGACCGCGACCAGACGCAGCGTGCCATCGGTGGGGCCGAAGGCGTGCTCGGTCCAGGTCTTGCCGTCGTCGTTCGAGACGCGAATGATGTACTTCGGGTTTTGCACCATCTGACCCGTGGTCATGTCGATGGTGTCGTAGGTGCCGCGCACGGCGCTCTGGTAGAAGCGGCGCTTGCCGCTCGGCAGCGCCACCACGTGCAAGCGCCCGATCAAGATCATGTCCTGCGAGCCGAACGCGCTCCACGCCGCGCTCTTGCCGTCGTTCTTGTAGATGCCGTTGTTCTGCGCGCCGGAGCTGGTGATCGCGTAGGTGACGGTAGGGTCGATGGGATCGAGCGCGAAGTCGTTCACCCACTTGCCCTCGAAGCTCTTGACGCGCGCAAAGCCACACGCGTTCTTGTCGCCCGACCACAAGCCATCGAACACGCCCAGCAAGAGCGAGCCATCGGCCCGCAGCATCATGGCCGAGGTGTCGCGGCTGATCTGCGGATTGGCGCCCGTGTTGCACAAGAAGCGAAAGCTCTTGCCTTGATCGCTGCTGAGCAAGAGGCCGCCACCCCCATTGAAGTAGCGCAGCGCGAGGCTCTTGGGGTCTTTCGGGTCGACGAAGATGCCGTTGAGCGCTTCGACGGGTCCAGCTGACGCAAGATTGGCAACCGAAAGCGTACACAGACCGAGCAGCACTGCCATGAACCCGAAAGACTTGCGCATGAAGCAAGTGTGCTCACAGGGCGGTGCAGGTCAAGCGTTCAGCGAAAGTGCGCCGAGCGTTGCGCAACGCCGCTGCAACGGGTGCTCCCTGTTTGGCGGCGTATCCCGAGCGGAGAGAGATTCTTGGCGAACGGGCTGTCGGGGATGGTGGGTCGTGCGGGGGACGATCCGCTTGCAAGAGTGGCGGCCGAGAAGGTTGGTAGCGTTTCCGTGCGCTCCGCGCACCTACTTCTTCATGTCCAGCAACGCGCTCACCGTTCGCAAGATCGTCTTCGGATTGAGCACCTTCGAGTGCCCAGCCACGCGTGCGCGCGCGTCGATTTCGATCTCTGCGATCGGCACCTGCGCCTCCTTCAGATTGTGCCGGAACGCCGTGCTGATCATCATCGAGTCGTCGGCGCGCGGCGCATGCTTCTGCCACAGCGAGCGCTCGAACAGGTAGTTGCCGCCACTCTTCGCCTTGTGACCGGTGCGCAGTTGGATGAGCCGGTTGAGCCCTTCGGAGATCAGGTGGCGATACCAGGCGTCGTCGCGCGTGCGGTACACCGTGGTCAGCATGGGCGCGCGCCAGCGCTGGGCGTAGAGCTCGAGCACGGCTTCCGGCGAGATCTGCCCGTCACCTGGAACCCAAGTGATGTGGGCAGCGCTGGCGGCATCGAAGCCAGCGCGCAGCGCGCCGCCGATGCCGCGGTTGGGCGACAGGGGAACCACCTGCATGCGCGCGTCGCTCTGCGCGAGCTCGCGCATGCAGGCCAGCGTCGCGTCGCTGCTGCCGTCGTCGACCAACACCAGCTCGTGCGGCAGACCGGCGGCGTCGAGCTTGTCGCGGAGCTCGCGCGCCACGCTCGCGATGCACTCGGCTTCGTTGTACGCGATCACCACGACCGACAGCGCGGGTGCGCTGCTTGTGTCAGCGACAGCATGAGACCGAAACACGTAGAGGTCTTGTAGAACGTCCACTTTCGCCAGCAGCTTGCTCAGCAGCGGACGCGCGCGCAGCGCGTCTTCCGCACGCTGCAGATACGCATCGACCGGGACGAGGTATGGCACCGCCGCCGACAGGAGCTTGCTCGCACCGCCGCTGCCGACCACCTGTGCGGCGCCACCGGTGCTGCCCACGAACCATGGCAACAGGTGCGCGCAGGTCGGCGCCTGGTACACCAGCTCCAGCTGACGACCGAAGACCTTGGCGTAGTAGTTGCGCGGACGAAAACGCGTGAGGTAGGTCGTGCCTGGCTCGCTGCGCGAGTCTTGGCGCTCGTGGTCGTCGGTGCTCACCGGTTCCTTGAGATACAGCTGACCGCCAGGCGCGAGCGCAAGCTTGGCGGTGGTTGCCAGCGCCGACACGCCCGCGTCGTCGAGATGCGCGGCGACGTTCATGATCAGCACCGCGTGGTAGCGCTGCGTACCGGCGGGGTCGCGGAAGTCGACGGCCGAGGCGTGCACCGTGGTGAGGTTGTGGATGCCGAGCTGTGCAGCGCGTCGCTGCGCGACCTGCAAGAGACCGGCCGAGACGTCGACCAGCGTGACCTGTGCGACTTGCGGCGCGAGCCACAGCGCAAAGCGACCGGCACCACCCCCGAGATCGAGCACGCGGCTGTCGGGGCGTAGGCGCAGCAGCTTCGCAAGATGCGCGCGCTCCAGGCTGTCACGGTACTGCACCACGACGCTCTGTTGCGTGACGGTGCCGAACTGCGCGAGGTCGGCGTTGGCGTCGACGGAGGCGGCCTGGGCGTCCCAGAACTTCGCGACCTCGTCGGCTGTGGGTGTCTTGCTCGGTTCGGACACGCGTGGCTCCGCAAGGAGTGCTACACGGTAGTTGCGCAGCCGCGCAAAGGCCAGTCATCTTCATTCTTCCGCGCCCGCGCGTAGGGGCGAGGGACCGGTTCGATGAGCGTCAGCCCCAGTCAGTTTCCCGACACACTCGCGTCCGCCGAGCACCAAGCGCTGGTGCTGGCCTGGCGACGCGCGCGCTTGGCGCGTTTGACCGCGGAGCACAGCTGGCTGTCGCTCGTGGAGCGGGCCTGGCTGCGCGAGGGCGACAACAGCGTAGGCTCGGCGCCCACGGCCGACGTCAAGCTACCGGCGGACCGGGCGCCTGCACGGCTCGGCACCTTCACGCTGCGGGCGGGTGCGGTGAGCTTCACTCCCGCGCCGGTCGCTGAGCACGCGCTGCACCTGCGCCGCGCAGGCGATACGCAGCAGCTGCCGGCGCATGAGCCGGTGACACTGGTCAGCGACGCCAAAGACGCGCCCGATCGCCTGCTGCTCGGCTCGCTCACGCTCGAGGTGATGGAGCGCGCCGAGCTGTTTGCCGTGCGTGTACGCGACAGTCGCAGCCCGGCGCGGCTGCAGTTCCCCGGCATCGCGCACTATCCGATCGAGCTGCGCACACGCGTGGTAGCGAAGCTCCAACCGTATGCTTCGCTCAAGACCCTCGAGCTCGAATACGAAAACGGCCGCGTCGAGCCCTACCACGTACCGGGCTTGGCGATGTTCACGCTCGACGGCATCAAGCTGCGTCTGGAACCGCTGATCGACACTGGCGGCAAGCGTCTGTTCATTCCGTTCGCGGACCTGACCAACCGGGACACAACCTATGGTGCGGGGCGTTTCTTGTATGCACCGCTGCCGCAAGACGGGCGCGTGCTCTTGGACTTCAACCAGGCGTTCAACCCGCCGTGCGCATTCACACCCTTCGCGTTCTGCCCGCTTACGCCGCCGCAAAATCGTCTCGCCGTACGCATCGAAGCGGGTGAGAAGCGCCCGCTCGACCCGTCGCAAGAGCCCTTGTAGAGTGCGCGGCAAATGCCAGGACAGATCCGCAGCGAGACCCAAGGGCCGATCGGCTTTCTGATCGTGGAGCACCCCGAGCGGCGCAATGCGCTCGACGATGCGATGTGGCTCGATATCCCGCGTGCCGCCGCCGCGCTCGACGCCGACCCGCAGGTGCGCGTGATCGTGATGCGCGGCGCGGGCGAGCAGGCGTTCGTGTCGGGCGCCGACATCTCGCAGTTCACGCAGCAGCGCATGGGCGCGGCCGCCATGGCGTACGACGCCAGCAACAGCGCCGCATTTGCCGCGCTACAGGGCATACAGAAACCGCTGCTGGCGATGATCCATGGCTTCTGCATCGGTGGCGGTGTCGCGCTCTCGGTGTGCGCAGATCTTCGTTACTGCGCCGACGACGCGCTGTTCGCAGTGCCCGCCGCACGCCTGGGTCTCGGCTATCCGCTTGCGGGCATCGAGACCTTGGTTCAAGTGGTCGGCTTCGCGCGTGCCAAAGAGCTGTTCTTCACGGCGCGGCGCTTCGATGCGCAAGAAGCCCTGCGCATGGGCCTCGTGAACGAGGTATTCCCGAAGGCGCAGCTGGAACCGCGCGTGCTCGAGCTGGCCCACGGCATCGCCGACAACGCACCGCTCACGCTGCGCGCCGTCAAGCGCGCGAGCTTCGCACTGGCGCAGCCGGCAGCCGAGCGCGACCAGCACATGCAAGCCGCAGCCGCCGCGGCGGCCGCATGTTTCGACAGTGCCGACTACGCCGAAGGCGTGAAGGCCTTCCTCGAGAAACGCAAACCGATGTTCAGGGGCCAGTGAGCGCAGTGCAACTGCCGGGCTGGGCCAGCGCGACGTCGTAGTGCACCTGCAACGCGCCCCCGAGCGCCGCGCGACGCACCAAGAGCGCACCGTAGCTCGTAAGTGGTCCGCGGGTGACGAGCTCGGCTTGTGGCGCGTACAACACGCCGGCCAGCGTGCTCGTGCCGCCGAGGTCGATGGTACCGCTGCCGCCGACGTAGCTGCGTACGCGCGCTGCGTCGGCCTGGCTGCCGAGCTGCAAGTCGCCGCTCACACGCACGGTGCCGACCACGAGCAAGTCGAGGCTCGCGCCGGCGCCGAGGTGGACCGACAGAGAGTGATCGAGCTCGACGTTGCCGGCGATCAGCACCTGCACGCGACCTTGCACGAGCAGCTCGACGTCGGCACTGCTGGCGAGCTGGGTGAAGTAGTAGCGACCGCAGGGCAAGGTCACGCTGCGGCTGGCGCTGAGCCCATCGAACGCCGTGGGGTCGAGGCCTTGGGCAGCGTCATCGTTGGCGGAAGCCGCAGCAGCGGCGAGCGCCGAGAAGTCCAAGCGGTTGGCCGGCGCGCAGTTGCACGGCGGGTTGGCCGGCGCGAAGACTGCGCCACCGATCTGCACCTGCGGCGAGGCGCCGAGCACGTAATCGCTCGTCAGCTGCACACTGCCGTTGACCGTGAGCGCGGCGTGCACGTCGAGGTTGCCGTTGACGCCGAGCGCGGCGTCGGTTGCCGTGGCGCTGCCACCGCGACTGTCCCAAGCGTCGAGGCTGACCGGCGAGCTGCTGACGAGGTCCGTGCACGCGCACACGCCGAAGCGGAACGCCGGCTGCGAGGGCTGGGCATCGCTACAGCCATCACCTGCGACGATCGCTGGGACCTGCGCAGCGCAGCTGGCGCCAATCGCCGCTGTCCCCACGCAGGCATGTGCCTCGCAATGACCGTTGCCGGCGCAGTCACCCGCGTGCAGGCACAGCGGGCTGCCGCCTGTCGCAATCACGTCGGTCTGCGCACAGCCGAACGCGAGCCACGCTGCAGCCCCGACCAGCAACACCCGGCGAGCGCGCAGCCACATGGTCACGGAGCGTGTCCAGCCGCGCCGAGCTCACGCAAACGCAGACGCGCACGCGCGGCCGCGGGGCTGCGCGGATGGGCGTCGAGCAAGGCCCGCAACACCGTGGTTTCGGCGCGGCTATCGCCCAGGTCGCGCAGCGACAACGCCAGGCCTTGACGCGCTTCGATGTCGAGCGCGCCATCGGGTTCGGCGCGGATCGCACGCTCGAACAAGCTCTTGGCGAGCGCGGGTCGCCCCAGATGCTCCAGCTCGATCGACGCCGCTGCGATCTCGGCGACGTACGCCGACAGCGCGTGGGGATGACGCTCGTACACCTGAGCGTAGGTGTCTCTGGCCTCGGCGAAGTGGCCTTCGGCGCGCAGGTGGTTGGCCTTCTGCAGCAGGTCTTCGGGCGCGGCGTGCGGGCTGGGCGCAGGGTGCGCGGCGCCGTGCTGCAACGCAGTGTTGTCGGAGTCGGTCGCCGTGACCGGCTCGGCGTTCGCCATGGGCGCCAGAGCAGGCGCAGCGACTGGCGGCGCGGACCCCACGACGGCTCGCACTGGCGGCTGCGGCGCGGGCACCGCGCTGGACACGAAGGACAGGCGCGCCGCCGCAGCCGCGCCGACCAGTGCGAGTAGTACGGCCGCGGCCATCGCCAAGGTCTGCACGCTGCTGCGTGGCGAGCGTGGCGCGCGCGCCGGAGGCAACGACGCCACAGGCTCGGGCCACGCCTGCAGCGCAGCTTCCACCATGGCCGTGGCGCGCGCGTGGGGCAACCTCGGCGCAGGACCTGCGTGCTCATCGAGCGACAGACGCGCTGCAAGCGCGGGCGATAGCTGGAGATCTGAGCTCGTCATGGCTTACCTCTCACGGGCAACGCTTGCTCGCGCAGCTTTGCCAGACCCAAACGCAAACGCGAGCGCGCCGTCTCGAAGGGCACTGCGAGCAGCGTCGCAAGCTCCGGCACGGGCACACCCACCACATGGTGCAGCACCACAGCCTCGCGCTGTTCGGCCGGCAACGCATCGAGCCAGCGCACCGCTTCACGCCGCTCGCTGTATTCGTCGGGTTGCTCGGGGTTGCTGCTCACCGCACGCAGATCGGGCACGGCCTCTTGCCGGCGTCGTTGTTCGCTGCGCCGACGACGCAAGTGCGTGAGCGCGACGCGCATGGTGATGCGGTCGGCCCAAGAACGCAGCGCGCCCTCGCCGCGATAGCCGTGGAACGAGCGCAACAGTTCCACGAGCGCCAACTGCGCGATGTCGTCGACGTCGGCGTCGCTCCACACCAGGTAGCGCACGAGGTTGCGCACGCGCGGCAGTAGCTCGAGCAAGAGCGCCTGCGCCGCGGCACGGTCACCGGCCGCAGCGGCAGCGACACGCGGGTCGGGGGTGGTCGGATCGGGTTGCGGCAAGGGCACGGGCATTCCTCCCGTACAGTGGGCGCGCCTCCAGGAAGCGGGTCAAGGCCCAGTTTTGCGCTCTACAGCGCGAGCAGCACACCCAACCCGACACGAGGCTGCACATAGCCAGGCTGCAGCGCGAGCGTCCGCACCCCCGCGATTTCATAGGCGTAACGCGGGGGTGCGGGCACCACGTCTGCGCCGACGCGCAGCTGCAGCCCGAGCGCGTGCGTGTCCCACGGCCAAAACGACAGGCCCAGCTCGGCCCCAAGCGCAAGGCAGGAGAGCGTACGGGCGGCGGTCGCCATCAGAGGCGGCTGTGCACGCAACGTACGCCGGTCGAGCCACTGCACCTGCGCCTGCACGCCGGCAAACAGCGCGAAGCGACCGCGCTCGAGGAGGCGCGCTTGGCCGAACACTCCCAGCGCGCGCTGCTGCAAGTGCAGGCGCGCGCGTGCGTCAGAGAAGGTGCTCGGCAGGTCCACGCCACCGAGCAAGCCCAGCCGCAGGTGCGGCCAAGCCACGCCCAGCGCCGCGTTGCCAGCTGTGCCCAGATAGTCCGGGCTGGGCAGCGCGAGTGCAAAGCCAAGACCCATCAGCAGCTTCACGCGCGAGCCGATGGCCTGCGTGTCCGCCGGCGTTTGCGCCGGCGGAGCAGAACCCTCGTCGCCGCTGACGGCGGCGGACGCAGCCACATCGCGCTTTGCGTCAGCTGCCACGCGTTCAGCCGCGGCAGCTGCGCTCGCAGCGTCGGCCTGCGCGCTCGCGGTGCCGCCACCAGCGCCCCGCTCGCCAACCAACGCCGACAGCTCCGCACGCACCACCAACGCCACGGCTTCGAACACCGCGGAGCTCGCCAGGGCCTGCTGCTCGCGCACGCCCGCGACTTCCCGCACGCGCAGCTCGTGCCGCGCCGCCTCGAAAGTCGCGATGTCGTAGCCGCCGTCCGCCCGCGCCGTGAGCCAGATCAGCACGGCTGCCGCGGCCGCCGCCGTCAGCGGCTGTGCCCGCGCGGCGGCCAAGCTGGCCGTGTCACCACAACCCGTGCTCAGCTGCAGCTGCACCGGCAGGTCGCGGGTCTGCCCTTGCACACGCGAGAACAGCTCCGGTTGCGCCGGATCGCACAGCAACGCCTTGACCTTGGCCGACTGCGCTCGCGCAAACGCCGGCACGGCCTGCAACGCCAGCGCGCAGAGCACTGTCGCCGCGACCAGGCGCAGCGCCGCAAATCGGCCATGCCGGTGGCGGCTGCTCATGCACCGCACTCTACACCGAGGCCGGTTAGTGCTACCCCTGTGTGCATGCCCAAAGCGCTGCGAGCCGCGCTGCTGCGCTTCTACGACGAGCACGCAAGGGATCTGCCTTGGCGGCGCACGCGCGACCCCTACGCGATCTGGGTCTCCGAGATCATGCTGCAGCAAACGCGGGTCGACACCGTGCGGCGCTACTACGATCGCTTCCTGGAGCGCTTCCCCACCACCACCGCCCTCGCGCGCGCCAGCGAAGACCAAGTGCTCTCGGCGTGGAGCGGGCTCGGCTACTACCGCCGTGCGCGCCTCTTGCACGCGGGGGTGCGCGAGGTCGTCGCAAGCTACGGCGGGCAAGTCCCGGCCGACGCGCAAGCGCGCCGCAAGCTGCCCGGCATCGGGCGCTACACCGCGGGCGCCATCGGCTCGATCGCGTTCGATCGCCCGGAGCCGATCGTCGACGGCAACGTGGCACGCGTGCTCTGCCGCGTGCACGCCATCGAGTCGCCGCTCGGGCGCGCCGACACCGAAGCGCTGCTCTGGCAACACGCGGGCGAGCTGGCCAAGGGCCCGCGCCCGGGCGCGCTCAACCAAGCGCTGATGGAGCTCGGCGCCACGCTGTGCTCGAAGCGCTCGCCGCGCTGCGAGCAGTGCCCGCTGCAGCGCTCGTGCCTGGCGCACGCGCAAGGCCGCGCGCAAGAGCTGCCCGTCCCACGCAAGAAGACGCCACCCAAAGCGGTGCAATGGGTCGCCGTGGCCGTGCTCGACGACACGCGGCAATCGGTGGTGCTCAGCCGCGGGCAAAGCGCGCTCTTCGGCGGCCTGTGGAACCTACCCATGCGCGAGGGCAGCGACGCCGACGCCGCCAAACAGCTGCTGACCGAGCTCGGCGTCGCCGCGCGCCTCTCGCGACAGCCGCTCGGCCGGCTCGAGCACCTGCTCACGCACCGGCGTTTGCAGGTCACGCTCTTCGGCGCGAAGCTGTCGCAGCTGCCCACGCTGCCCACGCTGCGTCTCTTGCCCGCCTCGGGGCTGGCCGACGCACGAACCCAGGTGGGTGTGTCCACGCTCACCCGCAAAGCCCTGGCCCAAGTCTTTCGAACGTAATAGGAGTGCTCGCTGCATGGAAAGCCTTTGGTCCGACCACGATGCGCAGTCCTTCGTCGAGCGCTATGCCGACAAGCACAACGCCGACATCGCACTGCGCGTGTATACCTCACGCCTGATCGGCCGCGAGCCTGCGCTCGTGCTGCACGGCGGCGGCAACACCTCGGTCAAGACGCGCTTGCGCGACGACGTCGGCGACGAAATCGACGCACTGTGTGTGAAAGGCAGCGGCTGGGATCTCGAAAGCCTCGAGCCCGCGGGGCTGCCTGCCGTCCGGCTTGCGCCACTGCTGGCGCTGCGCAAGCTGCCCGCGCTCAGCGACGAAGACATGGTCAACGCGCAGCGCACGCGCATGCTCGACGCCAGTGCACCCAACCCTTCGGTCGAAACCCTGCTGCATGCTTTCTTGCCGCACAAGTTCATCGATCACTCGCACGCCGACGCGATCTTGGCGCTGGTCGATCAACCCGATGGCGAGCACATCTGTCGCGAGCGCTTCGGCGAGCGCTTGGGCATCGTGCCGTACATCATGCCCGGCTTCGCGCTCGCCAAGCTCGCCGCCGAGGTCTACGAGCGCAATCCCAAGGTCGAGGGCTTGCTACTGCTCAAGCACGGTCTGTTCAGCTTCGGCGACGACGCACGCCAATCCTACGAGCGTCACATCGCCGCGGTGCACTCGGCCGAGGCGTTCGCGCAGAAGCGTCGCTACTGGTCCACGCGCAACTCGGTGCCGCCCGCCTCTTCCATGTCGTACGCGGAGCTTGCACCCGTGCTGCGTGGGTTGCTCGGTGAAGGCAAGCGCAGCTACCAGCTGCACCTGCGTCAGAGCAAGGACATCTACGACTTCGTCTGCGACCCACGCCTCGACGCGCTGTGCCAGGTCGGCTGCGCCACGCCCGATCACGTGATTCGCACCAAGCGCTTCCCGATCGTGCTGCACCTCGATCAGGGCCGCCCGGTGAGCGGCCAGCTCGACTCCGTGCGCGCCGCGCTCGACAACTACCGCAAGGAGTACCGCGCGTACTTCGAGCGTCAGCTGCTACGAAAGCACAACGGTGTGAAGCCGCTCGACCCCGACCCGCGCATCGTGCTGGTGCCCGGCCTCGGCATCGTCGGGGTCGGTGCCAACGCCAAGGCCGCGCGCATCGCCGCCGACATCTACGAGCACACCATCGACGTCATCCGCAGCGCCGAAGCCGTGGGCCACTACGAAGCCTTGCCGGAAGACGACGTCTTCGACATGGAGTACTGGTCGCTCGAACAGGCCAAGCTCGGCAAAGGTCAAGCCAAGGCGCTCGACGGCAAAGTGGTCTACGTCACAGGCGCCGCCAGCGGCATCGGCGCCGCCACCGCGCGCTGCTTCGCCAAGGCCGGCGCCACGCTCTACCTCGTCGACCGCGACGCCGAGCGCTTGCACGCGCTTGCGAGCGAGCTGCAGTGCGCCTACGAAGCCTTCGACATCACGAACGAGGTTGCCGTGCGTGCCAGCATCGACCACCTGGTGCAGCTCTTCGGCGGCCTCGACGGTGTGGTCTCCAACGCGGGCACCGCACCCCAAGCCCGCATCGCGCAGTGCACCACCGCGGAGCTCGACCGCAGCTTCCGTATCAACCTGTTCTCGCACCACTGGGTCGCGTCCGCGGCCACCGCGGTGCTCGAACGCCAGGGCATGGGCGGCTTTCTGCTGTTCAACGCGTCCAAGGCCGCCTGGAACCCCGGCGCCGACTTCGGCCCCTACGCGCTGCCCAAGGCCGCGCTACTCGCGCTGGTGAAGCAGTACGCTCTCGAGTACGGCAAGCTCGGCATCCGCGCCAACGCCGTCAACGCCGACCGCATCCGCACGGGCTTGCTCGACCAGACCGCGCTCGCCGAGCGCGCGCGCGCCCGCGGCCTCGAACCCGACGAGTACTACCGCTCGAACCTCTTGGGCCGCGAGGTCACGGGGGATGACGTGGCGCAGGCCTTCCTCGCCCTGGCGCTGGCGCAGAGCACCACCGGCTCGGTCGCCACCGTGGACGGTGGCAACATCGCCGCCAGCCCGCGCTGAGACCGTAGGTCGCGGCTGTGCGGAGGCGCCTCAGCCGCCGGACAACCCACCTGCACAGCTGAACCCGTCCTTCGGGTAGTACAGAGTGAAGTTGAAGCACATCTCGTCGGTCGTGTTCTGCCCGAAGCTCACCGTGTGATCGGTGGTGTTGTCGTACGTGCACTTGGTCGTCAGCGTGTCGCCGTTGTTCACGATCACGTTGTCGAGCGGGTACACGTGCTGCTCGTCGAAGCTGAACGGCCCGTCGTGCAAGGTCTGCGTCGCGCCACCCACGGGCGTGAGCAGCAGCGAAGAGTGCGTGCCGAGCTTGTGCATGTGTGGGCTCGTGCTCAGCAGGTGGATCGGACCGTTGGTCACGTTGGCCTTGCAGTCCTGGGTGTTGGTGACCATCTGTCCGGCATACGAGGTCGACGACGCCGTCAGACCGATCACGGTCGCCGAGTTGGGCCGCAGCTTGTGCGTCACGCAGAACTCCACGCCACTGGCATCCGTTTGCACCGTCGTGCCACCGGTGTTGTTGTAGTGCACGTCCAGCCGCAGCTGCGCGCCACCCGTGGGCATGTAGATGCCGACATCGGCCGGCAACGGCTTCGCACCGTCCATGCCCGGCGCCCAGCCTGACAAGAACGCGTCGTCGAGGCCCGCACCGCCGTACAAGATCCAGTGATGCAGCACCTGGCTGTTGTCGATGATGGGCTTGAACGCCAGCGCCTGCACGTTGTCGGTGCCGTAGGGCAGCGGGAAGTAGAACGAGGGATGCTGCTCGGAGCCCCCAGGTACACTGTACTTGGCACTGGCATTGTTCATGTCGTGCGCCAGCAGCGTGTAGTGCGTGTCGCAGTCCGCCGGCCAGTCCGTGGTCGCGCCGCTGCCAGCGCTGCCGCCATCGGCCGCGCCAGTCGTTCCAGCTGTCGGCATCGCAGCGGTGCCAGCCGTCGGGACGACCGCGGTGCCCGCCGCTCCGGCTGCGCCAGCACCCGCGCCCGCACTACCGATGCCAGTCGAGGTACCTGCGGTGCCCAGTGTGCCAGTCGTGCCCGCACCACCCCAGGTGCCTGCACCGCTGCTCGAACCGCAGCTCGGATCGCCCTGCAGCGCGCCTTGCGCGATCCAGTTGTCGAGCGTCGTCATGCCTTGCGGGCTCAGCGTGAAGGGCGGCTGCGGCATGGGCCGCTGCGGGTCGTGGATGCGCGCCCCCACCAGCTGGTAGACGCGCTTGGTCTGGTCGGTCGGCGCAGGCGCCATCAGGTCAGCGTAGGTCACCAGTGACATCGGCGCGCCGAACTGGTGCACGGCGCCGTGGCACTGCTGACAGCTCGTCTGCAGCACGGTCTGCGCCTCGCACCAGGTGCCGCCGACTCCACCCACGCTCGATTGCGAACCGGCGGTCGACGGCGCTTTGGTCGCACAGCCGACCTCGATCAACATGAGCGGCGCGATGCACGCGACCAACCAACCTCGCCGCAGCGAACGCGACGCCCGATGATTCACTTGGCCCATTACAAGACCTCCAACGCTTCCCCGCAGCCCGGCACTGTACTGTTATTGCACTTCAGTACAAGCCGCTTTGCGATCGATGGCTCGCGTACTAGCCCAGGATGGGAATGCAGGTGGCGCGGCGCAGCGCAAGCCGCTGCCGTGAGGCGGCGCCAACGGATCTGGGCGCCAGGAGCGCACAGCTTGCGCCAGAATACTGAGTAAACGCCGTGAGTCCCCCAGGAGTGTCACGAGTGACATACAACCGCGCCTGGGTCCGCCAGGGATCACCCGCGTGCGCGGCTAGCGGCACTTCGCTGCTCACATGACGCCTGGTAACTTTCTTAGGTCGGGCACCCTGGGTGCGCATCCGACATCACGCAGCGCGTGGGTTGAGCCGCGGAGCAAACGACCCTCCGCGCTCGCCGCCGCCGGCTGCAGCGTCGTGCAACTGCGGCGCACACTCCCGGGGCCTTGTGAGCCTGCCCACGCCTGGACCGAAGCGATCTTTCATGCTTCTTATTTGCCCGTGAGCAAATCCAAAGTCGCCATCGTTCGGACCTCGGCCGCCACCGTTCTCGCGGACTACCACCGCGCCATGAACCTGGCCGGGTACCAAGACGTCATCGCCAAGGACGCCGACACCGGCCTCAAGATCAACATCTCCTGGCACTTCTTCTACCCCGGCTCCTCCACCACGCCGTGGCAGCTCGAAGGCGTGATTCGCGCCATGAAGAAGGATGGCTACAAGCCGGAGCTCATCCACGGCTGCCACAACCGCACCGTGGTCATCGACGCGCACTTGGGCGAGCGCGAGAACAAGCAGATCGACGTCATCAACGCGCACGGCCTGCGCAACGTGCATCTGTACGAAGGCGAAGAGTGGATCAACGTCCGCGACGCCGTCGGCGATCTGACCAAAGACTTCCTGTGCTTGAACGAGGTCTATCCGAAGGGCTTCTCCATTCCCAAGCGCTTCATCGGCGAGAACATCATCCACCTGCCCACGATCAAGACGCACATCTTCACCACCACCACCGGTGCCATGAAGAACGCGTTCGGCGGGTTGCTCAACGAGCACCGTCACTGGACACACCCGGTCATCCACGAAACGCTCGTGGACTTGCTGATGATCCAGAAGAAGATCCACCGCGGCGTGTTCGCCGTGATGGACGGAACGTTCGTCGGTGACGGTCCGGGACCGCGCTGCATGATCCCGCACGTGAAGAACATCGTGCTGGCGTCGGAAGATCAGGTCGCGATCGACGCAGTCGCCGGCAAGCTGATGGGCATGGACCCGCTCAAAGATCTGAAGTTCGTGCGTCTTGCGCACGAGCGCGGCCTGGGCTGTGGCGACGTGCGCGACATCGAGATCGTCGGCGACGTGGATGCGTTCAACGAGAACTGGCACTTCGACGGCCCGTTCAAGAACATGACCTTCGCGTCGAAGAACCAGCACCGCATCTACTGGGGCCCGCTGAAGAAGCCGCTCGAGTGGTCGCTGAAGACCTGGCTTGCACCGTGGTCGTACGTGGCCTCGGTCGCGTACCACGACGCGTTCTGGTACCCGATGTACGCCAAGAAGCACATGGGCGAAGTGCTCAACAGCGAGTGGGGTCGCTTGTTTGCCAACTGGGGTCAGGTGCAGACCGACGCCGCAGGCAATGGTTATCCGAATGTGGGCCCGGCCAGCGAAGACCTCACGCGCAAGCTCACGCTGCACATGAAGGAAGCGCTGCGCTTGGTCGGCATGGCCGTGGCCGAGTCACCCGAGCTGAAGATCCGCCAGAACCGGCAAGCCGGCAGCACCACGCACTTGGGTTGAGCGCGCTCCGCGCACTGAACGCCATTTCGGGAGCCGCGCACGCGTGAACCGCGACTTCTATCTCTTCCTCGCGAGCCGCTTTGCTTCGGCCACCGCAATGACGCTGATGCGTGCTGCGATCGCGTGGCACGTGTACAGCATCTCGCACTCCGCGTTTCACCTGGGGCTCATCGGCCTCGTGCAGTTTCTGCCCGCGCTCGCGCTCACGCTCGTGGGTGGCGCAATCGCCGACAGCTACGATCGCCGCCGCATCATCAGCCTCGCGCAGCTGACTGTGCTGCTTGCCGGCGGTGTGTTGTTCACCGTCACGCGCACGGGCTCGCTCAGCTTGCCGGTGTTGTACGGCATGGTGCTGCTCATCTCGTGCGCGGGTGCATTCGAAGCGCCAGCGCGCTCGGCGCTCCTGCCGCGCTTGATCCCGCGAGAGATCTTCCCGCGTGCAGTCACGATCGCGTCCACGAACCAAGCGCTGGCGTTCGCGACCGGTCCGTTCCTCGCAGGCCTCGTGATCGCCAGCGGCGGCATCACCAGCGCGTACGCCACCTATCTCGGCCTAGTGGTGGTCGCGTTCATCGGCATGCTCGCGCTGCGCACGGGCGCCCCTGATACGAGCGCGCGCCGCAACGTCAGCCTGGCTGCCATTCGCGAAGGTCTGCACTTCGTGTGGCAGCGGCCGGTGGTGCTCGGCTGCATGGCGCTCGACATGTTCGCGGTGATCTTCGGCGGCGCGAGCGCGCTTCTGCCCATCTATGCGAACGAGATCTTGCACGTGGGTGCGCGCGGTTACGGCTTGCTCACCTCTTCGCTCGAGCTCGGTGCGCTCGCGATGTCGGTGCTGCTGATGTTGCGTCCGCCGGTCTACAACGCAGGGCGCGTCTTGCTGGCGACAGTGGCCGTGTACGGAGTCGCCACTGTCGTGTTCGGTCTGTCACGCTGGTTTCCGCTCTCGGTCGCCGCATACATGCTGGCGGGCATGGCGGATCAAATCAGCGTGGTGATGCGCGCCACGGCCATCCAACTGTCCACGCCCGACGAGCTGCGCGGGCGCGTGAGCTCGGTGAACATGCTGTTCATCGGTGCGAGCAATCAGCTGGGCGCAGCCGAGTCCGGTTTCGTCGCCGCGCTGAGCACGGCGACCTTCTCGGTGGTGAGCGGAGGCCTGGCTTGCCTCTTGGTGGTCGCGATCGTCGCATGGCGGTTGCCCGCGCTACGTCGGTATCGCGTCGGCGAGACCACGAGTTGAGCGCTGATTGGGCGGATCGCATTGGCTACAGCTCAAGCTGGTCACGAGTTCAGTCCGCAACGTAGGGATGGCTCTGACATCCTCTTGCATTGCGCACTGATCGCGGCATCCTTGCGGCGGATCTGGCGTGCCCATGGCAGCGGAGCGGGAGGAGTTAGCAGCAGCGGCGGAAGCTCGGGTTGGCCGAATGGTCAACTCGAAGTTCAAGCTATTGCGCTTGCTCGGGGTCGGCGGCATGGCCGCGGTCTACGAGGCCTGCCACCGCAACGGCAAGCGCGTTGCGCTCAAGCTCCTGCATCCAGCGCTCTCGCTCTCCGAACGACAGCGCAAGCGCTTCCTGCGCGAAGCCTACGTGGCCAACACCATCGGTCACCAGGGTGTCGTGCAGATCCACGACGACGGCATCGACACTGACGGCACCGCCTACCTGGTGATGGAGCTGCTGGAAGGCGAGACGCTCGCCGCGGCTGCGAAAGCGCGCGGCGGGCGGCTGCCGGTCGGCATGCTGCTCGACATCGCGGATCAGGTGCTCGACGTGCTGGCGGCAGCCCACACGCGCGGCGTGGTGCATCGCGACATCAAGCCGGAGAACATCTTCCTGATGAAGAGCGGGCACGTGAAGGTGCTCGACTTCGGCATCGCACGCCTGTTCGATCACGTGCCGGGCGCAACGGTGCACACGCAGGACGGCAGCATGCTGGGCACGCCCGCGTTCATGGCGCAGGAGCAAGCACGCGGTCGCTGGGACGAGGTCGATCACCGCACCGATCTATGGGCCGTGGGTGCCACGCTGTTCACACTGGTGACCGGCGAGCTCGTGCATGCGGCAGACACGCCCAACGAGCAGCTCGGCAAGGCGATGACCATGCCCGCACGCCGGCTCGCCGACCTGCATCCCGATCTACCGAAGCCCTTCGGGGACGCAGTCGACTGCGCACTGCGTTTCGAGCAAGCACAGCGCTGGCGCGACGCGCTGTGCATGCAAGAAGCGCTGCGTGCCGCGTGGGACGACGAGGTGGCGCAGGCCGTGAGCGAGCGCGAGAGCCACGCACCCAGCGTGCAGAACGCCGGCGGTGGCGCCTGGCAACGGGTGACCGAAAGCGTGTCGGTGCTCGGCCTGTCGTTGGTCGATCGACGCACGCGGCGGCGCCGCCTGTTCGGCTTGGCCCTCGCGGGAGCGCTGGTACTCACGCTGGTCGCGGCGTTCGCGGGCCAGAGCGATCCCGATCCGAAACCGGCGACCTTGCGAGCCCGCGCTCCGGCAGCGGCGTGGGCGGGCAACGGCGCCACCGCGGCAGCCGGAAAGCCTCCCATGGCGTTGCGAGCGGCAGAGCTCACGCCCGCGCTGCTCGACAACTACGGCCAAGAGGCGCTGGACCAGAACCGCGTGGATTTCACACCGCAGGCCATTGCACCCCTGGCGGCACGCGAGCCCAGGCCGGGCATGACCAACCAGGGCGCCCGTGCGCGCGGTGTTTCTTTGGTGCAACCAACCGAGAATTCCCATAAGCACGCTGCTGGCCACATCGCTGCGCTGCCGCCCGACCCACTCGATCGCCGGCACTAGCCGCAGCCCGCATCACAGTCCGCAGAACGCCATTCCGTGTCATTGCTCCGATACCGCTCTTGTCTGCGCACCTGTGCCTTGTTGCTGTGCGCGGCACCGTTCGCGGCGTCCACCCTGCTGGCCAGTGCCGTACAGGCGCAGCCAGTGGCTGCAGCGTCCGAAGCGCTGTTCCGTGCGGGCCGCGACGCGATGCAGCACGGCGATCCTACGACGGCCTGCGCGAAGTTCCGCGAGTCGTACCGCCTCGAGCACGCGCTGGGCACCTTGCTCAACATCGGCGTGTGCGAAGAGGCCCTCGGAGAGCTGGGCAACGCCTGGCAGCACTATCAAGAGGTGATTCACGCGCTGCCCTCGGATGACGAGCGCGTGGCGATCGCCAACCAACACCTGATCGTGCTCGAACCGCGCTTGCCGCGTCTAATCGTGCACCGCTCGGCGAATGCACCCGAGGACACGCATGCGTCGATCGGCGGCGTGGAGCTGGGCACCGCCAGCTTCGACGTCGCGCTGCCGATGGACCCGGGCAGCTACGTGATCGAAGCCGCGTCGAGCGGTCGCGCCGCGCGCACCTACCCGGTGGAGCTGCACGAAGGCGATCACGCGCAGGTCGAGATCGAGCCCGGCGAGCTGGTCCCCCAGCCCGAATCTCCGCCGCCATCAGCAGCAACGACGGCCACGGTCGTCACGCCCGAGCTGACAGCGCGCGCCACCGAACGGCCGGCCGACACGCGCTCCGAGCAACCCCTGCTCACCACGCGCAGAACCATCGCCTACGTGTTGCTCGGCGCAGGCGCGCTCAGCTTGCTCGCTGCCGCCGTCAGCAGCGCGCTCGTGATCGACCGCCTCAACACAGTGAGCGACCATTGCAATGGCGGCGGCTGTGACGCGTCGGGCCTCGCCGCCAGTGAGTCAGGCAAGCCACTGTACGTTGTCGCGCTGAGCGCGCTGGGCGTCGGTGTCGCGACGGCCGGCACGGGAACCGCTCTGCTGCTGACCGAGCCCAAGCCGGGGCCGCGTTCGCTGGCGCTGCGCCCGGTGCTCGGCCCGCGTGCGTTCGGCGTGTCGCTGCGCATGCCGCTCTAGTGGTCTGACCGAGGGGTTTTGACGCGTTCTCGCTTGTCCCGAACGCGCATGGCTGCGTTGCTCCTCGTCACAACAGCGCTGGCTATTGCTCCTCGTCGCGCCTTGCCCTGCGCGCTCGGTCCTGCGCGACAACACATCAAAACCCCTCGGTCAGACCACTAGGCGGCCACGCGCAAGCAGCAGCCCGCCAGCCGCCATCAGCGGCGGTACTTCGCCGCCGACAGGCCCATCGATTTCATCCAGCGGTAGACCTGAGCGCGCGGCTTGCCGAGCACTTGAGCAACCGCCGACACGTTGCCGCCGTGCGCTTCCAGTAGCGCTTTCAAGCGCGAGCGCTCGGACGCTGGATCTGGCGGCATGGTGTTGCCCTCACCCGAGCTGCTCGGCTCACCGCGCTTGCGCGCCAGCAGCGGAGCGGCGATGTTGGGCGCAAGCTCCGCGAGCAAGGCGAGGTCGAGCTCGGAGCCCGAGTGCATCGCCAAAAACGAGCGTACGAGCGACTGCAGCTCGCGCACGTTGAGCGGCCATTGCCACAAGAGCAAGGCCTCGGCCACGTCGGGCGTCATGCGCAAGCTCTGTGCAGCCTCGCGCGCGATCTCCATGGCCAGCGGCAGGATCTCGCTCGTGCGCTCGCGCAGTGGGGGCAACGAGATGGTGGCCTGCGACAGACGCGCGTACAGATCGGCGCGGAACGTGCCACGCTCTACCGCGTTCTCGAGCGGCGCGTGCGTGGCGGCGACGATGCGCACGTCGACCGCTTGCTCGCGCTCGGCGCCGATCGGTCGCACGGCTTTCTCCTGGATGGCGCGCAAGAGCGCGGCTTGCACGTCGGGTGGGCAATCGCCGACTTCGTCGAGGAGCAAGGTGCCGCCCTCAGCGGCCATGAACAGACCCTTGCGCGCTTGGGTAGCGCCCGAGAACGCATTCTTGGTATGGCCGAAGAACTCTGCGCCGACCAGATCGCTCGGGATGCTGGCGCAGTTGGCGGCGATGAACGCACCGCTACGCCCGCTCTGCTGGTGGAGCGAGCGCGCGAGCAACTCCTTGCCCGTACCGGTTTCGCCGCGCACGAGCACGTTGAGCCCCGCGCGCGCGAGGGTCTGTGCCTGCTTGCGCACGTGGTCCATCGGGTCGAGCTCGCAGTACACGAGCAAGCTCTCGCCCGCGCGAATCACGTCGCCCGGCGAGAGCAAGCGGGTGTCCACGCGCTGGCCGTTGACGAAGGTGCCATTGCGCGAGTGCGCATCGCCGACGCGAAACATGCCGGCGCGGGTGTCGTAGGCGAAGCGTGCGTGCGTGCGCGACATGCGCCGGTCGTCGAGGCACAGGCCACCCGTTTCGATCTCACGCCCAAGCAACACCAGATCGCGATTGAGCGCGACGCGCGTGCCCAGCTGCTCACTCGCCGGCGTGTACGCCACCACGAGCGCTGCGCTGCGCCGCTCGACTTGATTGACCTCCGACAGCGAGCCCGGCTCGGTGGTCGCGCTCAAGCCGCCCACCCGGATTGCGTCGTGTTGATCAGCCCCCGACATATCCACCTCTTGGCGCGCTCACCCAATCAACCGATGGTGCGCTCTGCTTGCACGTCGCCACCGAGCACGCGACCGCGCAGCAGCTTGGTCACCACTTTGCCGCCGTGGACGTCACCCACCAGCAGCTGACACTTCACGTCGCCGCCGTGCACGCTGCCGAGGATGGTGTTCACGCCGCGCAGCTCGCCGCCATGCACGTCGCCGAGCAACAGGTTGAGCCCGCGGACCTCGCCGCCATGCACCGTACCGACCAGGAAGTTGGTGCCGCGCACACTGCCGGCCTGCAGATCGCCGACGATGGCGTTCACGCCGCGCAGCGAGGCTCCTTCGACGTTACCCTTGAGCAGGTTGATCATACGCAGCGCGACCCCGGACGGCGCGTCGCCGAGATACACCCCGAGCGCCTGCACGGTCTGCCCAGCCGTCAGTGGGTCGGTGCGCAGCGGCTCGAATTTCGGCAAGCGCCCGTGCTTCTGCACGTAGTCGCGAAGATCGACCACGGAGTCGCGTGCCGGTTCCGGCAAGTACTCGACCAGCTCACCGAGCAGCTTGCTCGCCAACATCCGTTGCAGAAAGCTCGGGCCGCCTTGCGCCATGATCCTCCGCCCGAACACGGGCCCCCCGCGTTGTAACTCGGCCCACCGCGCCGGGCCAGTGGCTACCGGCTGAACTGCTGTGCAGCCCGGATTTGGTCGGCTCCACGCAGGCCACGTCAGTGCGTGGTCGGGACCGCGAGCTGCTGCACGAGGGTCAACAGCTCGCCCGATTCCACCAGCCGTGTCAGCGCATGGTCGTCGTCGCACTCGATCAGCTGGACGAGCTCGGGGCTGCCGGTGCGGGCCAGCGCGCGACTTTGCTCGACGGGGACCACGTCGTCCTGCCTGGCGTGCACCAGCGTGACCCGCACGCCCTTGGGCAACTGCGCGTGGGCGTTGTAGTGCAGCGCGGCCTGGGCGAGCAGCAGCGTCGGGCCGCGCCACAGGCCGCGCGCCAACAGCTCCACCACCACAGCGCCACCGAACGAAGAGCCGATCAGCACATCCGGTGGGTGGTCTTTGAGCGCTTGCGCGTGCACTGCCACACAACTGTCGAAGTCGCGCGTGTTCATGGCTGGCGTGCGCGCCTCGAAGTGCGCCGCGAGCAAGCGCGCCTTGCTGCCTTGCGGGCTGCTCTCCAGGCCGTGGGCGAACTGTACGCGCAGGCCGGACAAGCCGGATGAGCCGGACGGGCTTTGGGTGCGCTGGGTCATGGGGGCCGCTCGGGTGCAGATGCTTCCGTGGGGCCCGAGCCTCGGTCAAGCGCTCCCGCGAAGCAAGCCACGGCAGCGTGTGGCCGCACACCACCCTTGCAGACCACAAGGAATGCGAAGGTGGCGCCCTGCGTTGCAGCGGTTACGCTTGGTCAGCCGCACAACCCAGGTCCCACTCCAGGAGAAACCGCTCATGCGTCCTCAATCGTTCCGCGCCCTCGTCGTGTTCGCCGTCGTACTGCTGGGCAGCTCTGCCGCGTTCGCGCAAATGGCGCCAGCTCACGATCACGCCGGCGGACCGGGCGGCGGACCGGGCGGTGGGGGTCACGGCATGATGGGCCACGGCGGCGGTAGCCGCGGCGGTGAAGACTGCGACAGCGACGACTGCCCGATGAAGCACCACGGCGGCATGATGGGCATGGGCGGACACGGCGACGACGACGGCCCCAACACGCACTGGGGCATGTTCGAGCACATGGCCGACGAGCTCGGCCTGCCCGACGCCACCCGCAAGAAGATCGCCGACCTCGTGTACGAGGCTAAGAAACAAGGCATCGCGCTGCGCGCCGACTTGGAGCAGGCCAAGCTCGAGCTGCATCGCCTGATGGAACAGGACAAGCCCGACACCGAGGCGATCCTCAAGCAGTTCGACAAAGTCGGCCAAGTGAAGAACGAGCTGGCCAAGCTGCGACTGCGCACCATGCTGCAAGTGCAGCAGCTGCTCACACCCGAGCAGCGCAAGAAGGCGCGCTCTCACATGATGATGATGATGATGCACGGTGGCGAGGACTGAGCCGCAGGCCTGAGCCGCCCGCACCACGCGCAGCCAGGGTTCGAGTCACCGGCCGGCCAAGCACACGCTTGGTCCAGCCGTTTTGCTGGACGAGCGCGCGGCCGCAGGCGTAGCGTCGCGGCATGAAGGAAGACGTGCAGGAGCGCGCAAGCGAAGTGCGCAAGCGTCTGGCGCGTGCGATGCCGGAGCCGCAATGCGAGCTCACACACCAGAGCCCCTGGCAGCTCTTGGTCGCAACCATCCTCAGCGCGCAGAGCACCGATCGCATGGTGAACCGCGTGACACCGCAGTTGTTCGCGCGTTACCCCACGCCCGAGAAGCTGGCAGCGGCAGAGCAGAGCGAGGTCGAAGCGCTGGTGAAAGCGACCGGCTTCTTTCGCAACAAAGCCAAGTCCATCCGCGAAGCCAGCCGCTTGATCGTCGAGCGACACGCAGGCCAAGTGCCGCGCACGCTCGAGCAGCTGGTCGAGCTACCCGGCGTGGCCCGCAAGACCGCGAACGTCGTGCTTGGCACCGCCTACGGCATCGCGAGCGGGATCACCATCGACACGCACGCCGGACGCGTGGCGCGGCGGCTGGGGCTGACCAAGCACTCCGATCCAGTGAAGGTCGAGCGCGACCTGTGTGGGCTGTGGCCCAAGACGAGCTGGGTCGACATGGGGCATCGCTTCGTGCTGCACGGCCGCTACGTCTGCGTGGCGATCAAGCCGCGTTGTGCCAGCTGCCCGCTGAGCGAGCTGTGTCCCGCCAGCGAAGCCGAAGGCCAAGGTCGCTGGACGCAGCGCGCCGATCAAGAAGGCGTGGTCGTGAGCAGTCGCGGCGAGCTACGCGACTGAGCTGCGGCGTTCGTTCTGCGAGCTTCGGCTTGACGTCGCGTGCCGCACACCGAAGCCTATGCGCCCCATGACCGCCAGCCGAAGCGAGATACGCATCCTGCTCGGGCTGGCCGGCCCGGTGATGCTCACGCAGCTGGGTCAAATGAGCCTGGGCATCGTCGACACGGTGTTCATCGGGCACGTGAGCGTGAGCGCGATGGCCGCGGCCTCGCTCGCCAACGCCTACGCGTGGATCAGCATGATGTCCGCCGCAGGTGTCATCATCGGCATGGATCCGCTGGTCAGCCAAGCCCACGGCGCCGGCGACGCACGCGAGGTCGCGCTCACGCTGCAACGCGGCTTGCTGCTCGGCCTGGGGCTGAGCCTGTTCGTCATGCTCGCCTGGCACTTCGCGGGCAACGTGCTCGTGCTCGCTGGGCAGAAGCCGCAGCTGGCCGCGCAAGCCCAGCTCTTCCTCGACTCGCAGCTGTGGAGCGTGCCGTGCTTCCCCACGTTCATGGCGCTGCGTCAGTACCTGCAAGGCCGCGGCTTGGTCAGCCCGGCGATGTGGACGATCGCGCTCACGAACCTCGTGAACGTGGTGTTCAATTGGGCGCTCGTATTCGGTCACTTGGGCTGCCCCGCGCTCGGCCTGCGCGGCGCAGGCATCGCCAGCGGTCTCGCGAACGTCTTCATGTTGCTCGCACTGACCACGATCGTATTCGCGTTGCAGCTGCAGCGCGAAGCGTGGCAGCCGTGGAGCCGCGCCTGCTGGGAGCCGGCGGGCATGTGGCGCATCGTGAAGATCGGTCTACCGATCGGCGCACAGTTCGGTCTCGAGGTGGCCGCGTTCTCGTGGGCCGCCATGATGGCCGGTTGGCTCGGCGAGCGCGCCGTATCGGCGCACACCATCTGCCTCAACTTCGCCGCGCTCACCTTCATGCTCCCGCTCGGTATCTCCATCGGCGCCTCCACGCGCGTGGGCAACTTGATCGGCGAGGGCGATCAAGATGCCGCGCGCCGCACTTCCACGCTCGCACTGCAGCTCGGCGTCTCGGTGATGGCGTGCTGCGCGCTCTTGTTGTCGCTGCTGCGCACGCTGATCCCCCGCGCCTACACGCCCGACACCGAGGTCATCGCGCTAGCCGCGCTGATCTTCCCGATCGTCGCCGGCTTTCAAATCGCCGATGGCACGCAAGTCGTGTGCACCGGCGTGCTGCGCGGCATCGGCCGCACACGCGCGCCCGCAGTGAGTCACTTCGTGGGCTACTACTGCCTGGGCTTGCCCGCGGGTTATCTGCTGGCGTTCCGCGCGGGCTTGGGCGTGACCGGCATCTGGTGGGGGCTGCTCATCGGGTTGACCGGCGTGGCGGTATTGCAGTTCGCATGGCTGCAGCGAGCGTTGCGCAAGCCGTTGCAGCGCTTGGCGGCGGCCACGAGCGCGACGTGAGAGCGCAACCTGCCGGGGCGTGTTGGGAGGGCGGGTCACTCCCGGGCTCGCGAGAGTGTCCTCGGCACACCGGCCGCACGCACTGAAACCTCCCGGGCCTGCGAAAGCGAGCCCGAGAGCCACCCGCCCTCCCAACACGCTCCAGTAGCAATGTCCGCGTCAGCGTGCCCCACGTTGCTTGCGCATCGGCAGCAGTGCCTGCGAGCCGTCGCCCCGTCTGCATCGGACGGCAACTCTTGCTGCGAGCCATCGCCCCGTCTGCTCACTCAGTCACAACGTTGAAGCGCTTGGGGTAGGCAGCGCGTCCTGCTTCCGCAGTCCGCGCGTTCACTTACAACGAAACGTTGTCGTTACTCAGCCGTTGGCCTTCTTGAAGCTGTCCATGAAGCCCACCAGCTTCTGCACGCCATCCACCGACACCGCGTTGTACATCGACACGCGGATGCCGCCGACCGAGCGGTGACCCTTGAGGCCCACCATGCCGGCCTTCTTGGCCTCCGACACGAACTTGTCTTCCTGCGCCTCGCTCGGCAGCCGGAACACCACGTTCATCACCGAACGCGAGTCTTTCTCCACGGGGCACTTGTAGTAACCGCCGCTGCCGTCGATCGCAGCGTACAAGATCTCGCCCTTCTTGCGGTTCTGCTTCTCGATCGCAGGCAGGCCGCCCTGCTCCTTGAGCACCGCGAGCACGTTGCGCACCATGTAGATGGCAAAGGTGGGCGCCGTGTTGTAGAGCGAGTTCTCCTTGGCGTGCGTGGAGTAACGCAGCACCTTGGGGATGTCCTTGCGCGACTTCTCGATCAAGTCCTTGCGCATGATCACGACCGTCACGCCCGATGGGCCGATGTTCTTCTGCGCGCCGGCGTAGATCATGCCGAACTTCGACACGTCGGTCGGCCGCCACAGGATGTCGCTCGACATGTCGGCGATCAGCGGCACGTTGCCGGTGGTCGGAAAATCGAAAAATTGCGTGCCGAAGATCGTGTTGTTGCTGGTGATGTGCACGTACGGCGCGTTCGGCGAGAGCTTGAGCTCCGCCTGCTTGGGTACGCGCGAGAACTTGCCTTCGACCGAGGTGTCAGCTGCAACAGCCGGCTTGCCCACGATCTTGGCTTCTTCGAACGCCTTCTGCGACCAGGCGCCCGTGATGACGTAGTCACCCGCGTGCTCGTCGGTGCGCAGGTTCATCGGCAGCATCGCGAACTGATGGCTCGCGCCGCCCTGCAGCAGCAGCACCTGATGGGTATCGGGCACGCCGAGCAGCTCGGTCATGAGCGCGATGGCTTCGTTGTGCACCGCTTCGTAGTCTTTGCCGCGGTGGCTGTGCTCCATGATCGACATGCCCGTGCCCTGGAAATCCAGGAACTCTTTTTGGGCACGCTCCAGAGCGGCGAGGGGCAGACCAGAAGGACCAGCGTTGAAGTTCACGACTCGGTTCGTCATGGGCACGCAGCGTAATGAAATGGCGGCCGCAGGCAAGCAGGATTTGGGCTGTGAAAGGCCAGGGCTGGCGTAGGCGCAAGCGCGCGCCGAGGCGGGACCGGTGCTGAGCATTCATCACGCTCCGGCAGCTTGCGATTATCATGAATGCTCCGGACCGATAGCCCTCGGAGGTGCCTGAGTGATACACGCAGCATGACGCAGATGATCGGGAGCACGGCGCTCAGCGCAAGTCGCTGAAGTCAGGAGTGATTCGCTTCGGCGTCGATGACGTCGTCGATGGCCTCACGCAGCGCCTCCACCGAGATCGGCTTTTCCAGGAGCCGGTTGGGGATGGAAGCCACGAAGACCCGGGAACGCTCGGTCACGATGCCGCCGCTACAGAATACCATGCGACGCAGCAGCTCGGGAGAGCGCCCGCGCAGCTGCTCGTACAGCTCGCGGCCATCCATCTCGGGCATCATCAGGTCGCACAAGATCACCTCGAACGGCCGCTCGCGGGCGATGAGCGCGAGTGCTTCCGGACCGCTGGCGGCCACGCTGATGTCGTGGTCGGCGGCCAGCAGCTCCCGATACACGGCCCGGATGCCCGGCTCGTCGTCGATCAGCAAGACGCGCGCACGCCGATCGTTGCGCCGCGGCCGCGCAATGGCCGGCTGCGGCGGTGGCGGCAAGGTGCGGGTGGCCGGCAACACGAGCTCGAAGCGGGCGCCGCCATCAGCGGCATCCCGGTAGCGCAAGATCCCGCCATGCGTGCGCGCGATCTCGAGCGCGATCGACAGACCGAGCCCCGTGCCGGAGCCTTTGGCCTTGGTCGTGTAGAAGGGCTCGAAGATGCGGTCGCGGATTGCCGCCGGCACGCCCGGGCCCGAGTCCTCCACTGCGAGCACCACGCCCTCGTCCGTCAGCTGCGTCGAAACGACGATGCGCTGATGGCTCACGTCGCCCTCGGGAATGGCGTGCGAGGCGTTGACCACGAGGTTGGTGACGATCTGTTCGAGGCCGGAGCGGTCGCCGATGACCTTGGGAATGTCGGTGAGCTCGGTGATGAGGCGCGCGCGGTGCTTGACGACGCTGTTGGCGAGCTTGCAGGTGGTGAGCACCACGTCGTTCAACTGCACGGGCTCGACCGGGTCGCGCTCGACGCGCGAGTAGCCCTGCATGTCGCGCGCGACGTTGGTGATGCGTGCGACGCCGGACAAGCTCTGGTCCACCATGCGGCGCGCTTCGTCGAGCGCAGCGACCATGCCTGCGGCGCGCGCGTGCGCCAGGCTGCCCTCCACCGAATCGGCGTGCTGCGCGGCGGCGTCGTAGCTGAGCGCCTCGAGTCTGCGCGCGATCAGCAGCAAGTTCCCCTGCACGAAGGCCGCCGGATTGGCAATTTCATGCGCGACGCCCGCGGCGAGCTGACCGACCACGGCCAAGCGATCGGCGTGGTACAGGCGCTGTCGCAAGTCCTCGGCGCGCACGCGTTCGACCGCGTAGCGCATGGAGCGCAGCAGCATGTCCTGGTCGAAGCGCCCTTTGACCAGATAGTCCTGCGCACCGCCACGCAGCATGCGCAGCGAGGTCTCGGTGTCTTCGTCGGCGGTCAACACCACGATCGGCACGCGCGCCAGCTCGGCTTGCACCGCGCGGATGCTCTCGAGCCCGTGTCCGTCGGGCAACGACAAGTCGAGCAAGATCACGTCGACCCCCGCGTCGCGATGCTCTGCAACCTTGGCGAGACAATCGACGATGACGATGTCGGCGCGCATGAAGTCCGAGCGCTCGAGAATGTCGGTCAATGCCTGCGCATCGATACGATTGTCCTCGACGATCAGAACCTTCACCGTCGCAAGGCTATCACCTCCCGCGCGACATCACCGAGTCGACGGATCGCCGGCCTACATCCTGCGCATGCGTGTGCAGGCTGCGCGGGCACGCACGCGCACGCTGCGCGAGCCAGGCCAGATTCCCCTTGGCCGCCTGGACGCGAGCCGGTGTACTGTCGCCACGCACTCGATGGCCACCGATCATGCGATGCCCGACGAGCTTGCGGCGCCCGCAGCGGCCGCGCCGTCGGCCAGTGTGTCCAGGCTATCCACCACGCCTGGGCCGGTCGTGCTCGCGCTGCTGATGGTGTGCGCGGCGGTGTACGCCGGCGAACTCTCGGGGCCGCTGCTCTTCGATGATCAACAGGCCATCGTCGACAACTCCAGCATCCGCACGCTCGCGCTGGGCCAAGCGCTTGCACCACCGCAAGAGACACCCGTCGCCGGCCGCCCAGTCGCAAACCTGAGCCTCGCTCTGGACTACGTCGTGCTCGGTGGCAGCGCGTTGTCGTTTCATGCGACCAACCTCCTGCTGCACGCGCTGGTGGCGCTGCTGGCGTATCTGCTGCTGCGCGAGAGCTTCGCGGCCGCGCTGCTGCCGGCGCCGGTGCGCGCCAGCGCAGGCGCGCTCGCGGCCGCCAGTGCGCTGATCTTCTGCGCGCATCCGCTAGCCGTCGAGTTGGTGCTCTACGCCACACAGCGCACGGAGTCGCTCGCGGCGCTCTTCTATCTTGCGGCCTTGCTGGGCGTCGCGTTGGCCGCTCGCGCGGGCAGCTGCCGGCGGCTGTGGCCGGCAGTGCTGGGCGTCGGGCTGCTCGGAGCGGGCTCGAAGGAAGTGTTCGTGACCGCGCCGGTGGTCGCGCTGTTCTTCGATCGTGCGTTCTTCGCAGGCTCGTTTGCGCGTGCGCTGCGAGAGCGTTGGCCCGTGCATGCGAGCCTGGCAGCATCGTGGCTCGCGACGCTGTGGCTCGCGCACGGCGATCCGCGGCCAGGGTCGGTGCGCTTCGCCGAGTGGGGCTACCTGATCGCCCAGGCGAAGATCGTTCCAGGTTACTTCGTGGCCGCGCTGTGGCCGGCGCATCCGGCGCTCGACTACGGGCCGCTCTTGCCGCAGAGCCTTGCGACCAGCTGGCCCTACCTGCTCGGCAGTGGCCTGGCCGCCACGCTCGCCGTGGTGGTGGCCTTCGTGCGACCGCTGCCAGGATTCTTCGGCGTCTGGGTGCTGGGCATCTTGGCACCGAGCTCGAGCCTGCTGAGCATCCACACCGAGGTGGGCGCCGAGCGCCGCTTCTATCTACCGTTGATCGCACTGATCGCCGTCGGCGTGCTCGTGACGAGTCAGCTGACGTGGTGGGCCGTCGAACGCCACCCGCAGCTGCAACACACGGGCCGGCGTGTGCTGGCGTCCGCGCTGGGCCTGCTGCTGCTCGCGCTCGTTGCCAGTGCCCGCGCGCATGCCGGCGACTTCGCCACGCTGCGGGCTGCATGGCAGAGCGCGGTGCAGGCACGACCCGACAATCCGCGCGCGCACTACAACCTGGCCGAGACGCTGCGGCGCGAAGGTGAGCTGGGCGGGGCCGAAGCCGCACTGCGCGCGACGCTGCAACTGCAGGACGACTATGCGGACGCACACGCGAACCTGGCCGGTCTGCTGCTGGCACGCGGCGCCGTCGACGAAGCCCTGCCGCACCTGTTGCGCGCCGCGCAACTGTTGCCGAGCGATCCACAAGCCCACTTCAACTACGGCCTGGCGCTGGGCATGGCTGGACGCTTCGCGGACGCGGCCGGCGAGCTGCAGCGCTCGCTGCAGCTGGCGCCGAACCAGCCCCGCGTCCGTTTGAGCCTGGCCTCGGCGTTGTTCCAGCTACAACGTTTCGATGCAGCACGCACACAGGCCATGTGGCTGGTGGAGCATGTGCCAGAAGACCTGCGCGGACGCGCACTGCTGCAGCGCATCGACGCACAGCAAGCCGCTAGCGCTGCGCAACCCTCGCAACCGACTGCGCCTTGAGCGCTGCGAGCCGCCGGAACGCTTGACGCGTCGAGCAAGCCGTGGCGTCCTGCCTCGCACCGTGCCATTCCGACTCCAGCAACGCGTGCGACTCGCCCTTTCACGCAGCACGGCCTCGGCACTGCTGCTTGCTTGCGCCGCGGCATGCACGGGCGTGCCGCCCAGCACACCACAGCGCGCGGCGCCGGCGGCTGCGGAGCCACAGCCCAGCATCGCGCTGCCTGCCGGCGTCAGCCACGTCGCGCCTCTGCCGCCGACGAACATGTTCCACGCACAGGGCCAGTGGCTGGGGGCCGACAGCGCCTACTCGGTCGACCTCGGCTCCGGCCGCGTGTTGTGGTTGTTCGCGGACACCTTCATCGACCCGGCGGCCGACGGCTCGCGCACCAACGGCAACAACTTCTTCATCCGCAACAGCTGCGCGCTGCAGTCGGCGCCCGAGCTCGCCAGCGCGTACGACCCAGCCCGCGCGTCACTTTCGTTCTACTGGGGGCCGACCCACGACGGCGTTCCAAGCTCGTTCTTTCACGACGAAGACGGCGCCGTACACTGGCTTTGGCCACTGCACGGCGTGCGACTGCCCGATGGCGCGCTGCTCTTGTTTCGCATGCACGTGCGCTCCGTTCCCGGCGGCCTGGGTTTCGAGCCCATGGGCTGGGACGCCGTCGCCATCGACGACCCCCAGCAACCACTGCCAGCCTGGCAGCCGCGCCTGGTGCAGCCGCTGACGGCGGCGCCCGCCGTGCTCGTCGGCAGCAGCGTGTTGATCGACGGCGACTACCTGTACGCCTACGCCACGGCCAACACGGCACAGAATCATGCGGTATATCTCGCGCGCTGGCCGCTGCGCGATCTCAAAGGCTTGCCCAGCGGTGTGCTCGCCGACCCGCAGTGGTACTGCGGCGACGCCGGCTTCGTGGCGGAGCACAGCGCGACCCCAGCCGTTGCGCTCTTTGCCGACGGGCAAGTCGAGCTCAGCGTCCATTATGTGCCGGCGCTGCAGCGCTTCGTGGAGCTACAGATGCGCGGCCTGTTCCTGGGCGATCCCAACACCGCGCTCGGGCTGCGCTGGTCGCCTCGCCCCGAAGGACCGTGGTCCGTGCTCCGCCCCTTCTTCCGCCCGCCCGAGAGCGCGCTGCCCGGCGCGCGGGGCCTCGTCGCGTACGCCGCCAAAGCGCACCCCGAGCAACAGGCCGGCGGGCTCGTCGTGAGCTACGTCGTCAACGATCTCGAGCACCCCACGCCGAACGACGCATTGTACTATCCTCGTCTGGTGCGCGTAGAGCTCAGCAACCCCTCGACCCCATCCGCGACGCATTGACCCATGCCCGAAGCCGCCGCCTTCTCTTCCGTGTTCCCACACCTGTTCCCGGACGCACTCGAAGTCGTCATCGACGTGCCGCGCCTGGGCTTTATCAAGCGCGACGACGCAGGCCATGTCGACTTCATCTCGCCGCTGCCCTGCCCATTCAACTACGGCAGTGTCCCGAACACGCTCTCGGGCGACGGCGATCGCGAAGACGCCGTGGTGCTCGGGGCAGCGCTGCCGCGAGGCACCGCCGTGCGCGTGCCCGTGGTCGCACGCGTCGATTTCGTCGATGCCGGCCTGCCCGACCCCAAATGGATCTGCTCGTTTTCGCCGCTCTCGGACGCCGACCGCCGCTTGGTGAGCGCCTTCTTCGGCTTCTACGCCCACAGCAAGGGCGTGCTCAACCGCGTGCGCGGCAAGTCCGGCGTCACTCGCTACGGCGGGCTGCAGTTGCCCGGTCAGAGCACTTAGCCGAGCAAGCGCGCCCATGCGCTCACCGTCACGAGCGAGAGCACGATGCCGTAGCCGACCAGCGCTGCGCTCAGCTCCGGCGCCAAGCCCGCGAGCATCGCCAGCGCACCGGCGGTGATCATCGCCGGCATCCCGGCTTCGAGCACCGCAACCTTCGCAGGCAGCGCAGCCGCACCGAGCGCGCGCACCAGACCCAGCGCACACAACGGCAAGGCCACGAGCTTCACACCCAGACCGAACGCCAGTGCCGCGTACTGCTTGGGTGGGCGCAGCTGCAGCTTCAAGCCCACCGCGAACATCGCGAGCGGCACGAGCGTGTCGCCCACGCGCGACAACAGTGCTGAGAGCGCCGGTGGATACTGCCAACCCGTCCACGCCACCAGCAGCCCCGCGCACAGCGCCATGAAGGGCGGGAAACGCAGCACCCGTCGCGCCACGCTGGCTGCCGACGGCACCGCCTCTCCCGAAAAGCGCGCGAGCACGTACAGCCCGTAGGTGGAGACGATCAGAAACGAGCCCAGCTGATCGTAGAGCACTCCGAAGCGCACGCTCTGTGGCCCCAGCAACGCCGTCAGCAGCGGAAACCCCAGGAACGAGGTGTTGCCGAGCGGCACGCACAGCAGCAATGCCCCGAGCACTTGCCGCGACCACCCGAACCAGCGCGCCGCCAGGAGCACGCAGCCGGCACCCACCGCGAGCAGCAGCCAGGGCGTGAGCACGAGCACGTACAGCCCCGGTTCCCAGCGCAGCTTCGGCAGCAGCTGCAACACCAGCGCCGGCAGCGAGACGTAAATCACGAAGCGGTTGAGCGTGTCCGCCGCATTGTCGGGCAACGCCTTGCCCCGCGCGCAGCCATACCCGAGACCGAGCATCGTCAAGAGCAGGACCAGCGAGGACAAGTTCATCTGGAAAGCCGGTGCGGTGGCGCGGCTGCGCTCAGGCGGGCGCCGCGACATATACCGGACGCGCGCACCCCCCGACCAGCCAGTGCGACCTGGGATGCACACGCCAAGCCCCGCTGGCACAGGCTGACACAAGCGAGTCGGGCTACGCGGCGCTGATGCACGTGCAATCGCACACAGCCAGGGAATCTGTCGCGCTGCGTGCTGGCCTCGATCTTGCTTTCTCCTCGCACTAGCCGACCGCAGCTGCAGCAGCGGTCGGGTTCTCGGTTTCCCCTCTCTCTCGATGAGTGCCGTGCCTCAGGCAGTACAGCAGTAAGCCGAAACGACCGGTCCCGGCGTCATCCCCCCGAAGCCGGGACCGGTCGACGGTGTTCACCGCGGCGCTGAACCCTCCTGCGCGAGCTGGGTGGCTTCACGCACGGCTTGTGCTGTGCAAGGCCCGCGGCGCGCGGTACTCGAAGGCGTGGCCTTGTTGCATTACCGCACCGCTCGGCGAAATCTTCCAGGCCGACGCCCGCAGCGGGCGCCTCGCGAGCCTCGTGCAGCCGTTGTGAGCGCGGCTTGCGCGCTCAGGTCATGAGCTGGACGTAGGCCCAGACCACGGCGGTGGAGAAGAGCAAAGCGTCGACCCGATCGAGGATACCGCCATGCCCCGGCAGAATCGTGCCGCTGTCTTTGACGCCAGTGCTGCGCTTGATCAACGACTCACACAGATCGCCCAGCTGACCCGCGAGCGCGCCCACGATCGACAACACGATCGCATGCAGCAGCGGCAAGCTCGGCAGGAACCAGAAGTGCGCGATCAGCCCGCCGAGCAACGCGCCGAGCACACCACCCACCGAGCCCTCGACCGTCTTCTTCGGCGACACCGCCTCGTAGAGCTTGTGCTTGCCGAACGCCCGGCCGGCAAAGTAACCGCCCGTGTCGCTCCAGAACGCAAACAACATCGACAACAGAGCCCACTGGCCACCGTGCGGCACGGTGAACACACGCGCGATCAACCCGAACAGCCCACCCAAGTACAGCGGGCCAGCGATGGCCCAGCCCATGCGCAGCGCCGCCTGCTCCATCGGCTCGACGCGGGGCAAGCTCACCAACATGGCGCCACACACCAGCAAGAGCTGCGACGCGAGCAGCCACGCTGGGTCGAGCGCACCCGCGACCAGCGCGAAGATGCCGCCCGTCGCCAAGATCCCCCACGCACGCACGAGGCGATGCTGCGGCGCCACCATCGCGAACAGCTCTTGCGCGCCGAGCGCGCACACCAACGCCGTCAGCGCCGGGAAGCCCCAATGGGGGCCCGCGAACAACAGGTACACGATCAGCGGCGCGGTCACCGCAGCAGTCAACAGACGCAACGTGAGATTGCTGCGCGAGGCGGGGGCGTCAGACATGCGCGAACGAAACCCGGAAGCTGGACACCGCGCCTCGGCGACTGGAAGCTCGCGCGGAACGTGGAGCAAGAGCAGCCAAAATGCTGCGGTGACGATGACTTACGCTTTGCCCCTAACACGGCGAGGCTTTTGCATTCAAGCAAGAGTCGCGAGCGCCGCGGCAGTGGTTAGGCTTAGACATCGTGGAGGCCGGTACGACAACTTCGCGACCACAGGTGTCGTCGACGATCCGAGTGCCGAAGCGTGTGCCGATCGCACGTGCGCAGCACGCGGGGCGCAACCATGGTGTAGATTCGCGAGCTAGCGCAGCGGCAGCGGCGCAGAGGTGAGCGACTGATGTCGGAGCGAGATTTCTACAGCGTTCTCGGGGTGCCTCGGACGGCTTCTGAATCGGAGATTCGGAAGGTGTACAAGGCGCTCGCGCGCAAGTTCCATCCGGACAAGAACCCCGGCAACAAAGAGGCCGAGGAACGCTTCAAGGACATCGCCCACGCCAGCGAAGTGCTGCTGAATAAGAGAAAACGCGACTTATACGACGAATTTGGAGAACACGGACTCCGGGAGGGCTTCAACCCGGAGATGGCCCGGCAAGCGCGCGGCAACCCGCGCAGTGCTGGTGGGCGCGGTCCGAATCTCGAGGACCTGTTCGGCGGAGCGGCCGGAGCCTGGTCGGGCGGTCTGGGTGGCTTCCAAGATTTCTCGGGCGGCAACGTGGTGGAAGAGCTGTTTCGGCGCGGTGGCCGCAGACCTGCGCGACCCGAGCCGAGCCCGGAGCTGGTTTCTGAGCTCAAGCTGGCGTTCCTCGATGCGCTGCGAGGCGCAGAACGGGAGCTTCAGCTGGCCGTGCCCGGTGAAGCTGCACCGCGGACTCTCAAAGTACGAATTCCGGCCGGCGTGAGAGACGGCGGCCAGATCCGGCTGCGAGGCCAAGGCATTCGGGGTGGCGACCTCGTGCTGAAGATCCAGGTCGAGGAGCACCCGCAGCTGCGGCGGGAAGGCGACGACCTGCTGCTGAACGTACCCATCACGATCGGCGAAGCCTACCGTGGTGCGAAGATCTCGGTGCCGACCCTCGATGGCGAGGTCACGCTCACCGTGCCGAAGAACACCAAGAGCGGGGCGAAGCTACGCCTGCGCGGCAAGGGTGCGCCTCGGGCCGGGCAGGAAGCCGGCGATATGATCGTCACGCTGCAGCTACGCCTGCCCGAGGTCGAAGACGAGGCCATGGAGCGCCTGGTCGGCGAGCTCGAGGCCAAATACCCGGCCAACCCGCGGGCAAAGCTGGTGCTATAGGCCCTGCAGTCGAGGTCGACGCGCGCGTGATCCGGTGGAGCCTGATCAGGTCTCATGCACTCCACTGGCGCTGCTTGGCGGCACAGCATACCCGCCGGTGGCGCGCCCCGTTTCACGTGAAACTCGACGCTATGACGTGACACGTATGGCACCGTAGTGTTTCACGTGAAACTGGGCGGCTGGCCCGATCCCAGCGATTGCACGCCAAACCCTTTGAGGATATCCCCCTTCCCTTGGACTTCCGCTCCCACGTCCGAGCCCGCCTCCTCGCGCAAGCCGAAGCCGGTCTGATGCGAGAGCCCCGAACCATCTCAGGACCCCAGGGGCCCACCGTCCTCATCGAGGGCCGTGAGGTGGTCTGCCTCTGCTCGAACAACTACCTTGGGCTGGCACAGCATCCAGCCATCGCGGCCGCCGCAGCCACGGCATCCACCCAGCTCGGTTTCGGCGCGGCCGCCTCGCGACATGTCTCGGGCAGCATGGATCTGCATCTCGAGGCAGAGCGTCGCCTCGCGCGCTTCGCTCAGACCGAGCGCGCCCTGCTCTTCGCCACCGGCTTCGCCGCCAACACCGGCGCGATCCAGGCCCTGGCAGACGCAGGCGTCGTGATCTTCAGCGACGAGCTCAACCACGCCAGTCTGATCGACGGCTGTCGGCTCAGCCGAGCACGCGTGATCCGCTTTCGCCACCGTGATCCCGAGCATCTCGCCTCCCAGCTGCGCGAGCATCGCGCGGCAGCGCCGGCGGCAATCGTCATCACCGAGAGCGTGTTCTCCATGGACGGCGACCTCGCACCACTGCGCGCGCTTCGCGAGTTGTGCAACCGCCACGATGCTGGCTTGTTGGTCGACGAGGCACACGCCTTGGGCGTGTACGGTCCAAGCGGCCGGGGCTTGTGCGCACGCGAAGGCGTGGTGCCGGACGTGATCATCGGCACCTTGGGCAAGGCCTTCGGAACCGCAGGCGCGTTCGTGGCCGGAGCATCCGAGCTCATTCGACTGGTCGAGAACCGGGCGCG
The DNA here is from genome assembly GCA_017881185.1 of Pseudomonadota bacterium. GTDB lineage: Bacteria > Myxococcota_A > Polyangia > Polyangiales > JAFGIB01 > JADGRF01. Next base: position 40,175 of record JADGRE010000021.1, read on the forward strand.
CTCGTACATCTTCTCCACTGCACCGTCGCCATCCTTGGCGGCCGCGGCGATCGCGGCGACCGAGCTCGTCGAGCAAGCAGAGCCGGCGCGCCGTGCCTTGTTCGAGCGTGCATCCGGCTTGCGCGCAGGCCTCACGCAGCTTGGCTACCAACTGCCCGCGGGTGAGTCGCCGGTGCTTCCCGTGATCATCGGCCCCGCCGAGGCGACCATGGCAATCTCGGCGCGCCTGTTGGAACAGGGAGTGTTCGTCCACGGCATTCGGCCCCCCACGGTCGCTCCGGGGACGAGCCGCTTGCGCGTCACGCCGATGGCCACACACACGGCCGAACACATCGGGCAGGCGCTCGAGGCATTCAGGCGCGCACGGCTCTAAACCGTCCGCGCCACTTTGTTCCATGTGTGATACATATGTCGCCCAAGACGCCTGGCATCTTCGTCACCTCGACCGGAACCGACGCCGGCAAGACGCTGGTCTCGCGCGCCATCACGCTGGCGCTCCGCGCCATGCAACGCAACGTTGTAGCGCTGAAACCCCTCGAGACCGGCTGCCAACCGCATCCTGCCGACGCCGTGCTGCTTGCTGAGGCCGCCGGCCGCCCCGAGCTTGCCGACGACTCCGCGCTGTATCGCGCCGAGCCGGCATTGAGCCCGTACGCCGTCACGCTCGAGACCGGCCTGCCCGCGCCCAAGCTTGCGCAGCTTGCCACGCGCGTCACGCAGCTCGCGACCGCTGGTGACTTCCTGCTCGTCGAAGGTGCGGGCGGCCTGCTGGTACCGATCGACGCCACGCACAGCATCGCAGATTTCGCTGCGCTGCTCGGTCTGCCCTTGTGTCTGGTCGTCCCCGACGTGCTCGGCGTGCTCTCGCACACCCTGGCGGCGTACGAGTCGGCGCGCTCACGCCAGCTGCCGCTCGCGGCCGTGGTGCTGAACCAAACTCGATCCGAAAGCAATGCGAGCGCCGCCACCAACCAACGCATTCTCGCCGAGCGCTTGCCCGTGCCGGTGTTGCGCTTCCCGCACGTGGCCGCAAACGCCGACGCGTTGCGCGACGCCGCTCACGCCTCGGGGCTGATCCGTTGCTTGACCGCTGCGACCTATTAGACCGAAGTCGCGCTCACTCGAACGCCGAGATGCCCGTCACGTGCTGACCGATAATCAGCGTGTGGATGTCGTGCGTACCCTCGTAGGTGTACACCGTCTCGAGGTTCAGCATGTGCCGAGCGATCGGGTACTCGAACATGATCCCGTTGCCGCCCAGAATGTCGCGCGCCATGCGAGCGATCTCGAGCGCGTGGAACACATTGTTGCGCTTCGCCAGTGACACCTGCACCGGCGACATCGTCTTCTTTTCCTTCATGCGCATCAGCCGCAGCGCCACCAGCTGCGCCTTGGTGATCTCCGTGACCATGTGCACAAGCTTCTGCTGCACCAGCTGGTAGCCCGCGATCGGCCGGCTGAACTGCACGCGGTCTTTCGCGTAGGAGAGCGCGCAGTCGTAGCAAGACATGGCAGCACCGATCACGCCGAACGCGATGCCCGAGCGCGCCTGCGTCAGACACGAGAGCGGGCCCTTCATGCCTTGCACGTTCGGCAGGATGGCGTCTTCGCCGAGCTCGACGTCTTCCAGAATCAGCTCGCTGGTCACGCTCGCGCGAAGTGAGAACTTGTCTTCGATCTTCTGCGCGGTGAAGCCCTTGGTGTTCGTCGGCACGATGAAACCGCGGATCACGCCGTCGAGCTTCGCCCAGACAATGGCGATCTGCGCGATGTTGCCGTTCGTGATCCAGCGCTTGCGACCGTTGATGCGGTAGCCGCCACTGGGCGTGCGCTCGGCGCGCGTGATCATGCCGTTGGGGTTGGAGCCGAAGTCGGGCTCGGTCAGGCCGAAGCAACCGATGACCTCGCCCTTGGCCATCTTCGGCAACCACTTCTGGCGCTGTTCCTCGGAGCCGAAGGCGTGGATCGGATACATGCACAGCGAGCCGTGCACCGACACGAACGAGCGGATGCCAGAGTCACCGCGCTCCAGCTCCTGCATGATCAAGCCGTAGGCGACCTCGCCCAGACCGGCGCAGCCGTAGCCCTTGATGTTGGCGCCCAGCAAACCCAGCTCCGCGAAGCGCGGAATGAGATGCATCGGGAAGCTGCCTTCCTGATAGTGCTTGGCGATGATGGGCACGATCTCGGCCTCGACGAAGCGACGCACGGTGTCGCGCACCAACCGCTCGTCGCTGCTGAGCTCCTCATCGAGCGAGTAGAAGTCCAATCCTTCGAAACCCATGCTTCACCTCGTGTTCGATCGGCGTCGCGGGCGAGAGCCCAGCGTTCGCCCAGCGTCACCCCGCGGCGGCCTTCGGCGCCTGGCGAATGTAGCCGGCGTGCTTGCCTCCGCACAGCCCCTGTGTATAGTACCCGCCCTGTCGTCCGAGACGTGATTTCGGGGTTGTAGCTCAGCTGGGAGAGCGCTGCGTTCGCAATGCAGAGGTCCGGGGTTCGATCCCCCGCAGCTCCACAAAGTTTCTTGAAGTGAATGCGCGGGCTTCGGAGCGCGCGACTCGTGGAGGGTGCCAGACACGAAGTGAGCGTGGCACCCGAGCACCCGAAATCGCACCCTGAACCGGCGCCGCAGCGGTGGCGATGGGCTGTCAGCTGTGCGGGTCTGCACGCACCGCTCGCGTTACTCGTCTTCGAGGTGGTTCTCGGGGAGCATGCGCTCGTGCAGCACGCGCACGACTTCGATGGTCTCAGCGTCGAGCACGCGGTAGAAGATCACGTGACTCCCTTCGGGGCAGCGTCGATAACCTTGCCGCACGTCATCTGATGCGATGCCCACGTCCGGATTTTCGGCGAGCATACGGAAGCGGTCGTCCAGCCGCGTCAGGTAGCCGCGGTACTGTGCGTCTCCCCAACGCTCGCGTGTGTACCGGCCGATCTCGATCAGGTCGGCTTCCGCTGCATTGGTGAGTCGAAAACCCGGCATCGTTCATCAAGGCGTGCTGTCGATCTTCTTGAGCACGCGCTCCAATGAATAGCCTTCCGCGATGCCGCTGCGCTCGCCTTCCGCCAGCGCCGCGCGGAGTGCCGCGAGCTTCGTTTCGCGCTCCTCGAGCATCCGCAGCCCGGCGCGGATCACTTCGCTAGCCGAGCCAAAGCGACCCGCGCTGATCTGCGCGCTGATGAACCGATCGAAATGCTCACCGATCGTGATGCTTGTGTTCTTCGACATGAGGTACTCCTCCAGGCACAATACCAATAGATACCGGATAGTGGTACCTCCGGCAACTGGGATCAGACCATGCCCTTGGCGATCAGCTGGCTACCGGGTGGGGCCGAGAGACGTCATGTTGCCGCCGAGCTCTTGGGCTACGTCGCCGGAACCATGAGGGCCGGGACCAAGCTCAGCCATCGCGCGCAGGTAGCGCTTCTCCGTCGGCGTCGAGCGATCGAAGCGAACGCGGAAGAAACTCTCGTCGAGCGCGGCAATGGCTTGAAGCTTTCGGTCCGGGGTTCGATCCCCCGCAGCTCCACCGCTTCTCAGGGCGCAATGTGGCCCGAGAAGCTCACGACGACGCTGTGGCCACTGCTGCTGCTTTCCTGCCGTAGGCGCGCGTCCAGCTGGCGGACGAGCGCGCGCACCAGCGCACCGGCCAGGCTGCGCTCACTGAGGCGGTCTGTTGCGCCGCCGCCGCCGCGACCCGGGTCGTGGACCGTGAGGCTGAGCACGCCGTCCGCGTCGCGCGACATGCTGATCGCCAAGGTCCCGGGCCAGCCGC
>JADGRE010000125.1 GCA_017881185.1 Pseudomonadota bacterium
ACGGCCGGGACCACGGCCGGGACCACGACCGCGATACCGACCGGACATGCACCGTGACAGCTGCAACCGCGCGCACCACGCTGCGCGTGCGGCCGGGCAACCCGCTGTCTGGGACCGCACAGGTACCACCCGACTGCGAAGTCGCGCAGCGCGCACTGCTCTTGGCCGCACTCGCCGAAGGCGAAAGCTCGCTCGCATGGCCCAGTGCACCAAATGGCTCGAATCTGGCTGTGCTCGCCTATGCCTTGCGTGCGCTCGGCGTGCCGATTCAGCTGGCCGCTGACGCCGTGCACGTGCGCGGCGTCGGTCTCGATGGCCTGCGGATGCCCAACGGCGTGCTCGACGCCGGGCGCAGCGTCAGCAATCTCGCGCTGATTGCCGGCCTCTTGAGCGGCCAACGCTTCGGCACGCGCATCATCACGCACGCCGCGCTCACGACGCGCTCGGTGGAGCATCTGGTGGGTCCTTTGCGAGCCCGCGGGGCGCACATCGCCGGGCGCAGCGCTGGACCAGACGCGCCCGTCACGCCCCCGCTCAGCGTGGCGCCGTTGGTGGCAGGAGAACGCCTCGCCGCACTCGACTGCGAGCTGCCCGCGCCCGACGCCTACGCCAAAGCCGCAGTGCTGATCAACGCGCTCTTCGCCAGCGGCTCCACCACGCTCACTGAGCCTGCCGTGTCAGCTGACCACCTCGAGCGCCTGATGGTGCTGCTCGACTTGCCCCTGCGACGCATCGGCAGCGTCGTGTGCTTCGAGCCACAAGGCTGGAACCGGCGCATCAGCGCACAGACCCTGCCGCTGCCCGGCTGCACCACCTGCGCCGCGTACTTGAGCGCAGCCGCGTTACTGTCGCCAGGCAGTCGCATCGCGCTGCGCGGCGCAGGCATCAACCCCAGCCGCACGGGCTTCTTCGACGTGCTGCGGCTGTGGGGTGCCGATGTCGAAGTGCTGCCGCGCGGCGAAGCCGGCCGCGAGCCCATCGCGGATCTGCTCGTGCGACCGCGCCCGCTGCGCGGTGGCGTATTGGGCGGCGAGTTGCTCTTGCGCGCAGGCACCGAGATCCCCGCGCTGGCGTTACTCGGCGGGCAGAGCACGCGCGGCGTGCAGCTCTACGATCTCCAAGCGCTCGCGCCCAGCCACGAGCTCGACCTGGCCTCGCTGCCCGGCGTGCTGCACGCCCTGGGCTACGACGCGCAGCTGCGCGACGGCGCACTGCAGGTGTCGCGTACGCGCGGCGAGCAAGAGCCCGCGGCGCAGCCCGCGCACGACGACCCCCAACTTGCGATGGCCGCGCTCATCGCTGGCCTGCATGCAGAAGCCGAGACCCGGGTTGAGCGCGGCGTGGATGCGCTGCTACAAGCACATCCTGGGTTCATCGAGGCGCTGCAATCGCTCGGCGCAGACATCGTCCTGCAAGGATCGGATCAGTGACTCCCCGCACCAGCAGCACGCGCAACGCCAGGCGGGCTCGTCCCGTCATCGCCATCGATGGCCCCGCAGGCGCGGGCAAGAGCACCGTGGCGTTGCAGCTCGCGCAGCGCCTTGGGTTCGTGCTCGTCGACACGGGCGCGCTGTACCGCGGCGTCGCGCTCGCTGCCCGAGAACGCGGCGTGGCCTGGACCGAAGGCGCGCTCCTGGGCGAGCTCACGGCCGCGCTCAACCTGCAGTTCACGCCCAGCCCCAGCGGCGCACCGCGCTTGCTGATCGACGGCGTCGACCGCTCGAACGACATCCGCACGCCCGAAATCTCGATGGGCGCGAGCGACGTGTCCAAGCACCCCGAAGTGCGCGCAGCGCTGCTCGATCTCCAGCGCAGGCTCGGCAAAGACGGCGGCGTGGTGCTCGAAGGCCGCGACATCGGCACCGTGGTGTTCCCGGACGCCGAGGCCAAGGTGTTCCTCACCGCCAGCGCCGAGATCCGCGCCCGCCGACGCGTGCTGGATCTCGCCGCGCGCGGCATCTCGGCCGACTACGACACAACCCTGGCCGAGATTCAGGCGCGCGACGCCCAGGACCAGGGCAGGGCCGTGGCCCCGCTCCGGCCCGCAGAAGACGCTATCATGGTGGATACCACCATGATGGACATCAACCACGTCGTCAGCCAGCTGGCGGAGATTGCGCGCGGCAAAGGCGCGTGAACGCCGGGCGAAAAGCCCGTGATCCTTCGGTTGACAGGGCTATACCCCCCTGTTAAGTTCCCGCGCCCAACAAGGCGGTAGCCCGTCTTGTTACTTTTGCAGTACCTGACGTTTTCGTTCACGGAGCAGCCTTCGGCTCTCCGACCGTTTCGCGGAGCAGCCTTCGGCTCTCCGAGTGTTTCGCGCGCGTAGGGGCAAGCCTCTCCCAGACGCAAAAGCGCATTGACCAACCTGAGGGCGGCAGTTCTGCCGCGTGACGATTCGATACCGTGGAGCTTCGGCTCATCCGTAGGAAAGGTTCCCCAGACACATATGACGAGCACACAGGCCGTATCTACCGGAGAGGATACATTCGCATCGTTGTTCGAAGCGACGCTGCAACAGTCCGACTCGCTCAAAGAGGGCGACATCGTTCAGGGCACCGTCATTCGCGTGAACCGCGACACCGTGATCGTCGACATCGGATACAAATCCGAAGGCGTGATCCCGGCGCACGAATTCATCGATACGAGCGGCAAAGTCAGTGTCAATCCGGGCGACCGGGTCGATGTGCTCATCGAGGCGAAAGAGAACGACATGGGCCTGGTCGCGCTCTCGAAAGAGAAGGCCGACAAGCTCAAGGTGTGGGACGAGATCAGCGACGCATGTGAGCGCGACGAGCTCATCTCCGGCACCATCACCGCGCGCGTGAAGGGCGGTTTGCAGGTGTCGATCCGCGGCGGAGTCAAGGCGTTCTTGCCGGGCTCGCAAGTGGATCTGCGCCCCGTGCGCAACCTCGACAAGCTCATCGGCCAGACCTTCGAGTTCAAGGTCATCAAGTTCAACAAGAAGCGCGGCAACATCGTGTTGTCGCGTCGCGTGCTGCTCGAAAAAGAGCGCAACGAGCTCAAGGCGCAGACGCTGCAGAAGCTCGAAGAGGGCATGGTCGTGCGCGGCACGATCAAGAACATCACCGAGTACGGCGCGTTCGTCGACCTGGGCGGTATCGATGGCCTCTTGCACATCACCGACATGAGCTGGGGCCGGGTCAATCACCCGTCCGAGGTCTTCAAGATCGGCGACGAAGTCACTGTTAAGGTGCTGCGCTACAACGCGGAGACCGAGCGCGTTTCGCTCGGCTTGAAGCAGACCATGGACGATCCATGGGAGCACGCGAAGGAGTCGTACCCCATCGGCAAGCGCATCCGCGGCAAGGTGGTTTCCTTGACCGACTATGGCGCGTTCGTCGAGATGGAGCAGGGCATCGAAGGCCTCATCCACGTCAGCGAGATGAGCTGGGGCAAGCCCAAGCATCCGTCGAAGGTCGTGGAAGTGGGCCAAGTGGTCGACTGTCAGGTGCTCGAAGTCGACACCGAAGCCAAGCGCATCAGCCTCGGTCTCAAGCAACTGCAGGCCGATCCGTGGAACCAGTTCGCCTCGAAGTACAACCCGGGCGACATCATCCGCGGCAAGGTCCGTTCGTTGACCGACTACGGCGTGTTCGTCGGCATCGAAGACGGCGTCGACGGCATGGTCCACAAGAGCGACCTCAGCTGGACGCAGCGCATCAACAACCCCGCCGACCTTTACAAGAAGGGCGACGAGGTCGAAGCGATCATCCTCTCCATCAATCACGCGGAGAAGAAGGTCTCGCTCGGCATCAAGCAGCTGTACGAAGATCCGTGGCTGCGTCTGCCCGACAACTACCCCGTGGGCACTATCCTCGAGGTTCGCGTGAAGTCGGTCGCGGAGTTCGGCGTGTTCGTCGAGATCGAGCGCGGCGTCGAAGGCCTCGTGCACATCTCGGAGCTGCCGATGGACGTGGCTGCCGACCCGGCGGGCCTGCTCAAAGAGGGCACCATCGTGAAGGCCGAGATCATCTCGATGGACCCGAACGAGCGGCGCATCGCGCTCTCGCTCAAGCGTGTGGCTGAGCGGGAGGAAGACGTCGAAGCCATGAAGTTCATGGAGAAGTCGCGCGAAGACACCGTCGGTGGCAGCCGCAAGTCGGTGGGCCCGAGCGGCGGTTCGGGCGCGACCTTGGGCGATGTCTTGAAGGACAAGCTCGAGAACCTCACCAAGGAGTGACCTAAGAGCCGCGCCTTTGCCTCCAGGCGCGGCTTACGTCCTCGGCCCCGTCGGTCACCGTACGTGAGTACGGCTCCCTCGGGGCCTGTGGGCGCGCTCGCGCCTGAAGGCAAAATCGCGGCTCCTACGTTGGTGCCGTGATCGAGAAGAAGACGGCAACCTTGGCGCGACAGGCAGGCAGCTGCGCGCGCCCGAGGTTGGTGTTCCAATTCGGCAAGGGGGCGGGCGTGCGCTATCGTTGGATGATGGAGCGCCAACGATGATGCCGCCTATTCCCGAATGGGAGGGGGCGCAGCCGGATTCGGGGCCGGGGTCCAAGCGGCGGCGGCGCGGGTTTCTCATCGTGCTCGCGGTGTTGGCGGGTGCGGTGCTGCTGGCGGCGCGCGATGTGTTGTCGCCGTTCGTGCTGGCGACGTTGCTGGCGTATGTGCTGTCGCCGGTCGTGAAGGCGGGCGAGCGGCTGCGGCTGTTCGGGCGTCATCCGCGGCGCTGGGTGGTGGTGGTGAGCCTATACATGCTGCTCTTGGGCAGCATCGTCGGCATCGTGGCGATCTCGCTGCCGCGCCTGGCGTCGGAGCTCAGTCGGCTCGCGCACGAAGCACCGCGCATGGCCGAGGAGCTGAAGACCAAGTGGATCCCCGAGGCCGAGCGAAGGTTGCGCGAGACCAGCGCGCTGTACCTGTCGCCGCTCGAGGTTGCAGCGCACGGCACGCGCATCGGCGATGAGCGCGCGCCGGCTGGCCCGCGCCTCGATCCGTCGGCCATCCAGGTTCGCCCGCGTGGCGACGGTGGCTACGAGATCGCGCTGCCGCCTCAAGGCTTGCGCATCACGCCCGATGGCGAAAACGCCTACCGCATCACGCCAGCGCCGGCGCGCACGCGCAACGACCGCGATCTCAGCAGTGCGCTCAACGCCGCGCTCGGCGGCGCGGTAGGCACCACCGAGCGTTCAGCCGCGTCGCTCTTGCTGACCATCCGCAACATGGTGTTGTCGTTCTCGCGCGGCATCTTCGGCTTCGCGATGACGCTGATGCTCTCGGCGTACATCCTGATCACCAGCGATCGCATCTTCGAGTTCTTCCGCACGTTATACCAGCCAGCACGCCGCCCCGAGTTCGACGACTTGCTGCGCCGCATCGACCGCGGTCTCGCAGGCGTGGTGCGCGGGCAGCTGATCATCTGCTTGGTGAACGGTGTGCTCTCCGGCATCGGCTTCTGGGCGCTCGGGCTCAAGTACTGGACCTTCCTCACCGTGCTCGCCACGTTGATGTCGCTCATTCCGATCTTCGGTTCGATCCTGAGCACGATTCCTGCGGTGATCGTGGCGTTGCCTTCGGGCATCGGTCCGGCGCTGCTGGTGCTCGCTTGGGTGGTGGGCATCCATCAGCTCGAAGCCAACGTGCTCAACCCGAAGATTCTCGGCGACTCGGCGCGCGTGCACCCGGTGCTCGTGGTCTTCGCGCTGCTGACTGGCGAGCACTTCTACGGGATCTTCGGCGCGCTTCTGGCGGTGCCCGTGTTGAGCGTGACGCAGACGGTGTTCTTGCACCTGCGCGAGCGTTTCCTGGGTGTGCCGCGCGCATCCATGGTCCCGCCGCCGCCCACGGCGCATCGTGGCACCGAGCGGCCAACGCGGCCGTCGAACAGCGAGACCGACGTGAGCGCTGCGCTCGGGCGCGCGGTCGACGCTACCGCAGTCGAACCGCTACCGAAGTGATGTTGTCCCGGCCGCCGCGCTGGTTCGCCAATTGGATCAGCTTCTCGGTGGACTCGTGCGGCGGGAAGTGCAGCAGCGCAGCGATCTCTTCGTCGGCGACGTAGCCGTGCAAGCCGTCCGAGCACAGCATGAAGGCGTCGCCGGACTGGATGGCCACCAGGCCCGTGTCGACCTGCACGTAGTCGCGCGAGCCCACGGCGCGGGTGATCACGTTCTTCTGGCGCGAGACCCGCGCTTCTTCGGGCGTGATCAGCCCCTTCTTGAGTTGCCAGGCGATCAGCGTGTGGTCTTCGGTGATCTGCGAGGTCTGTCCGTCGCGCACCAGGTACACGCGGCTGTCGCCGACCTGCGCCGTCAACGCGAACTCGCCGCGCAACAGCAGCGCCGACAGCGTGGTGCCCATGCCGCGTTGCTCGGGGTTGGCTTCGCTCAGACCGAACACCATGTAGGTCGCCGCTTGCACCGCGCTCTCCAGCGCGCGCAGGCCCTTCTGCATGGCGAGCGGCATGCTGCCGGAGCGTGCGCCGGAATCACGCGGCAACAGAGCCACTGCGGACAGCGCGTCGCGCTCGCACTGCACCATGCCGTGCAACACCTCGATCGCCGCCGCGCTCGCGACCTCGCCGCTGCTGTGGCCGCCCATGCCGTCGGCGACGACGTACAGGCCCAGCTCGTCGTCCACGAGGAACGCGTCCTCGTTGGAGCTGCGGCGCCTGCCAACGTCCGTGCGCCCGTATGCGATGCGTTGCAGCGACACCGATTTCCTGAATAGCTACGCTCGGGCCAAGCTCAGTGGATCGGCTCGGATCGCGTCCGCTCCGCTCCGACCCACCACCAATACTACAAGCATACACCGTAACGGGCTGCGGTTCCGCACGACCCTCTGTCTGGCACGCGATCCTCAATCCAGGTGCGCGTCACCCAAAGCCTGCTATCGCTCCGGGGCCCCGCTTTCCAACCATGCCGTCTCAAGACATCGACCAAGACATCGAGCAAGTCCTCCACGCCGTGGGGCAGGCCATCGAACAAGGCGACAGCGCCCGCGCGTGGGCGTTGCTCGCACCTTTCGGGCCAGAGCAGGACCCACGCTGGGGTACGCACCTCGGCCTTGGGCGCACCTGGCTGACCTTGCTGCGCATCACGCCCGGCCGAACCGGCTTGCGGCAGCAGGCACAAGCGCTCGCGACGCGCTGGGCAGCCGACCCACTCATGGCGATGGCCGCATGCGACGCCCTGGTACGAGCCGCTGAGCTGCAACCTCCCGACGAGCCACCTCCAGCCGATGGTCCAGCCGAAGCCGCCGCACGCATCGCGCTCGAAGCGCTCGAGCGCCTGCCCGACGACAAGCAGCGCGACCCGAAGCTCGGCGGCTACCTGCACATGATCCGCGGCAACGCACTGCGCCTGGGTCGCCACTTCGACGAAGCGGTCGGCAGCACGCGCGCGGCGCTTGCGTGCAACCCGGAGAACGGCGACTGGTGGTGGAACCTCGGCCTCGTGCACAAAGCCCGGCACGCGTTCGTCGACGCGCTCGAAGCCAACGAGCGTGCGCGCAAGCTGCTCGGAGATCGCAAAGGCGTACTGTGGAACCTCGCGATCTGCGGCATCGCGCTCGGTCGCGGCGAGGTCGCGAGCGAAGCGCTGCGCGCGCTCGGTCTGCCGGTCGAACTGTCGGCAGCGGGGATGCCTTACATCGATGGCTTGCCACCGGTGCAGGTGCGTGCCGCCACGCTCGGTTCAGGACACGGCGGCGACGGCGCCGAGCTCGATCGCGCCGTGGCCTTCGAGCTCTTGTGGGTGAGCCCGCTCAGCCCATGTCATGGCGTGGTGCAGAGCACGACCTTCCGCGAGGCTTCGGTCGACTACGGCGACCTCGTGCTGTGGGACGGTGTGCCGGTCGGCATGACCGAGCACGAGGGCAAACCCGTGCCGCGCTTCCCGCTCTTGTGCGTGCTTCGCAAGGGCGACGAACGACGCCTGCGCTTCGTGGCGCTCGAACACGACGCCGGCGACGTGCAAGCCTTGGGTGCGCAGCTGCCGGACGAAGCGCAGCTGTTCGTGCACCGCGCGAAGGTCGAGCAGCTGTGCGCGCGCTGCGCGAGCGGCGATCACATGCGCAAGCACGAACACACGGCGCCCGAGGCGCATCGCCTGGTGTATGGCAAGATCGTCGTCCCGGGCAGCGTCGATCTGAAAGCCTTCCGCGTCGCGCTCGATGCGCTGCTCAAGCAGCACTCCAAGGTACAGCTCGTGATGCCCGCACTGCTCGAAGCCGTCGGCGATACCCAAGCCGCGGGCAAGGCGCATCAGATGTGGCGGGGCCTCGAGCGTACGGCCGTCAAACAGCACACGAGTGACACCCACGGTGACACCCATTCCGACGCGCGAGCGCGAGGATAGGCCGCCGCCCATGTCGTCCGCATCTGCCGACAGCCCAGCGGCTGCACAGGTCGATCAGCCCAGAGCCGGTGCCCCGCGCTCGCTGGTGTCGTACCTGCGGCCGCACAGCGCAAAGCTGTGGCAGGGAATGTTGCTGCTGCTCGTCACCAACCTGCTCGACAAGAGCATCCCGTGGTTACTGCGCGATGCGGTCGACGCCTTGGTGTCCGGCGCGCTCGGCACGGTCGCACGCAGCGCCGGCTTGGTCGCGCTCTTGGCGGCGTCCATGGGCGTGGTCCGCACGATCTCGCGCACGACCGTGTTCAACATCGGCCGCGACATCGAGTTCGAGCTGCGCAACGACTTGCTCGCGCACCTGCACAGGCTCGGACCGTCGTTCTTCCAGCGCATGCCGACCGGCGAAACCATGAGCCGCGCCATCAACGATCTCTCGCAGGTGCGTGTGATGATCGGCTTCGGCCTGCTCAACATCGTGAACTCGCTGTTCGCCTACAGCTTGGCTCTGGCGCTGATGCTCGTCATGTCGCCCGAGCTCACCTTGTGGGCGGTGCTGCCATTTCCGATCTTGGTATTGGTCGCGCGCCTCATGGGCAAGTCGATGTTCGGCCGCAGCCAGGCGTCGCAAGAAGCCTTGGGTCGCTTGTCTTCGCGCGTGCAGGAAGCGCTGGCCGGCGTGCGCCTGGTGCGTGCATTCGGCGCCGAGTCCGAGCAAGAAGCACTGTTCGAGGAAGCCAACCGCAACGCGCTCGAGAAGAACATGGCGCTCGTGGTGGTGCGGGGCTTCACCTGGCCGCTCATGGTCGGCGTCGCTTCGCTGGGCACGCTGCTCGTGCTGTTCCGCGGCACGGGTCTGGTGCGTGAGGGCACACTCAGCGTTGGCACGCTGGTGGCGTTTCTGGCGTACGTCGAGTCGCTCAAATGGCCGACCATGGGTCTCGGCTACATCATGGCCGTGCTGCAACGCGGTCGCGCGTCGTTCAACCGTGTGCGCGAAATTCTCGAAGCAGCCCCCGACATCACCGATGCGCCCGGCGCAAAGGCTCCGCAGGCGGCTGGCGCGCTGCGTGTGGACCATCTCAGCTACGCATACGGCGACCGCACCGTCCTGCAAGACGTGAGCTTCAGCGTGCCGGCGGAGGGTTCGCTGGCCATCGTCGGGCGCACCGGCAGTGGCAAGAGCACGCTGGCCGCACTGATCGCGCGCATCTTGCCGACACCGGCTGCGGCGGTCTTCCTCGACGGCGACGACATCACGCAGCTGCGCCTGCGCGAGCTGCGCAAGACCGTGGCGTTTGCCCAACAAGAAGCCTTCCTATTCTCTGAGACCGTAGCCAACAACATCGGCTACGCGCTGCCGGAGACGAGCTCCCCGCAAGCCACGCAGCGGATCCACCACGCCGCCGAGGCGGCCTGCGTGAAATCCGAGATCGAGGAGCTGTCCGATGGCTGGCAGACCATGGTCGGCGAACGTGGTGTGCAGCTGTCGGGTGGTCAGAAGCAACGCGTGGCGTTGGCCCGCGCGCTCTTGCCTGCGCCGCGCGTGCTCATCATGGACGACCCGCTGAGCGCGGTGGACGCCAAGACCGAGGCCCGCATCCTCGACGCACTCGACGAAGCGGGCAAGGGCAGAACCTTCGTGCTGGTCACCAACCGCATCGCCGCCGCCGAACGCTGCGCGCATATCCTCGTGCTGGATGGCGGCCGCGTGGTGGAGCAGGGCGACCACGCCACCTTGCTGGCGGCCGGCGGGCTCTACGCCAGCTTGTCCGCGCGCCAACGTCTCGAAGCGGAGCTGGGTGCGCTATGAACGAGGTCGCACAAGACCGCACGCGCCGCAAGGCTTCGGCGACCGCCCCGACGAGCGGCGCAGCGCCAGCGCTCGTGCCCGCAAGCAACGCGCGCGAGCGACCCTCAGACGAGCCACCAACCTTGCGCGACCTGGGACTGCTCAAGAGCCTCTTGCCGTACTTGCGTCCGCACTGGCCACTCTTGATCTTGTCGCTGTGCCTGGTCCCCATCTCTTCGCTCGCGACCTTGCTACAGCCCTACCTCGTGAAACACACCTTGGATGCCGTGCTGGTGCAGCACAGCGAGTCCGCGTGGCTGCGCACCGTGACCATGTTCGCTTGCGCGCTGCTCGTGGAATTCCTGGTTGGCTTCGCCGAGACCTACTGCATGCAGCTCGCCGGTCAGCGCAGCATGGCCGACCTGCGGCGCGAGGTGTTCCGACACGCGCAGCGCATGACCATCAGCTACTACGACAAGACGCCGATCGGGCGCGTGCTCACGAGAGTCACCAACGACGTTGATTCCCTCGGCGAAATCTTCTCCTCGGGCGCCGTGATGGCGGTGGCCGACATCGTCACGCTGCTGGGCGTTATCGGCTTCATGCTGGCGCTCGACTACCGCCTGAGCCTCATCACCTTCGTCGCGCTGCCACCGTTGGGCGTGGCGGTAGAGCTGATCCGCAGGCGCGCCCGCGAAGCGTTCCGCGACATCCGCGCGCGCATCTCCGAGCTCAACTCATACCTCGGCGAGCAAGTGCAGGGCGTCCAAGTCGTGCAGGCATACGGCCGCGAAGCCAAGAGCGCTGCCGAGTACATGAAGATCAACGACGAGCATCGCAAGGCGAACTACCGATCGATCCAGCTCGATGCGCTGCTGTACTCCGTGGTCGAGTCGGTCTCGATGATCTGCGTCGCGCTGGTGCTCTGGTACGCCAGCGTGCGCGCCGGCGTGCTCTCGGGCAACGCCCAGCAGGCCGCGTACATCGGCACGGTGGTGGCGTTCTACCAGTACATCCAACAGTTCTTCGTACCCATCCGCGACCTGTCGACCAAATACACCATCATCCAGTCGGGCATGGCGGCCGCCGAGCGCGTGTTCGGCTTCTTGTCGAATGAGAGCGTCGAGGCCAGCGCAGCTCCGACTACCGCTGAAAGTCCCGCAACCATCGACACGGCTGGCGAGGCTCTGCGCTTCTCGCACGTCGACTTCGGCTATCGCGCAGACGACCTGGTGCTCAAAGACGTGAGCTTCAGTGCTCGCGCCGGAGAGCATCTGGCCATCGTCGGCGCCACCGGCGCGGGCAAGAGCACCACCATTGCGCTGTTGCTACGCCTGTACGAGCACCGCGCGGGCGAGATCCTGGTCGGTGGCCGCGACATCCGCAGCTTGCCGCGTAGGCAACTGCGACAGCTGTTCTCGATGGTGCCGCAAGACGTGTTCCTGTTCGCCGGCACCATCGCCCAGAATGTCGCGTTCTCGCCCACCAGTGTCGACGAAGCCAAGGTGCGCGAGGTGCTGTCGCGCGTCGGCGCGCTCGATCTCGTCGAGCGCCGACCGGGTGGCATCCACGCGCGCGTCGAAGAGCGCGGCAGCAACTGGAGCGCCGGCGAACGTCAGCTCGTCGCGTTCGCCCGCGCTCTCTACCGCGATGCGCCGTTCCTCGTGCTCGACGAGGCGACCGCGAACATCGACAGCGAGACCGAAGCCCGCTTGCAGAGCGCTGTCGTGGAGCTGATGCGCGGCCGCACGGCCATCGTCATCGCGCACCGCTTGTCGACCATCCGCCAGGCCGACCGCATCCTGGTGTTTCATCGCGGGCAGGTTGCAGAGCAGGGCACGCACGAGGAGCTGCTGCGGCAGGGGCAGCTCTATGCGCACCTGCATCAACTGCAGTTCGGCGCGCAGTAGCTCCACCTTCACCTACATTGTCGCCATCCTCTCTACAAGCCGGTTCGATCTGACTGGATCTACGGGCCAGACTTTCGGCTAAGCTTCCGCCTCCTGTTTGCGGCGGGTCTTTGCACCGATGAGCGAAACTCCGGCGCCGGTCCTCTACGGGAAGTACCAGCTCCTCGAGCAGCTTGCTCGAGGAGGGATGGCCGAGGTCTATAAAGCCAAGGCGCATGGCGTTGAGGGCTTCGAGAAGATCCTCGTCATCAAGCGCATCCTGCCTGAGCTCAGTCAGAACCCGCGCTTCCTCGAGATGTTCATCAACGAGGCGAAGATCGCGGTCACGCTCTCGCACGCCAACATCGTCCAGGTCTTCGACCTGGGACAGGCCCAAGACAGCTACTTCATCGCCATGGAGTTCGTGGCCGGTGTCGACCTGGCGACGATGCTCAAGCACGCGCAGAAGGCCCAGCGGCGCGTGAGCCCGGAGCTCTCGGTGTACATCATCAGCGAGCTGGCCAAAGGCCTCGACTACGCACACCGGCGCAGAGACGGAGATCAGCGGCCGCTCAACATCGTGCACCGGGACGTCTCGCCGCAGAACGTGCTGCTCAGCTACGAGGGCGAGGTCAAGCTCACCGACTTCGGCATTGCCAAGGCACGCACGCTCGCGCAGTCGGTGACCGACGTGGGCGTGGTCAAGGGCAAGTACGCGTACATGGCGCCCGAGCAGATCATCGGCAAGCCACTCGATGCGCGCGCCGACGTGTTTGCTGCGGGCGTGCTGCTGTACGAGACCCTCGCGGGCGTGAACCCTTTCCAGGCCAGCTCGAACTACGACACCCTGCAGCGCATTCGCTCGGGTGACGTCACGCCGATCGAGAACCTCGTCGGCGACGTGCCGGACGAAGTGGTGCGTGTGCTGCGCACCGCGATGGCGCACGACCCAGACAAGCGCTACGCGAGCGCCGGGCAACTCTACGAAGACCTCGTGCAGTACTTGTACGGCACAGGCCGGCGCTTTGGCGCGCGCGACCTTGCCGAGTTCTTGGCGCAGCTGCGCACCGCGAGCAGCGAAGACGCACGCGGCGCCGATGGCCTCAAGCAGGCGTTCGATATCGAGAGCATCACGGCGTTCGAAGAGCAGATGCCCGAGCGCGAGCGCACACGCGTCGGGCGTGGCCGCAAGCCTTCGAAAGAGGCGCCGCCGTCGCGCGAGACCGCGGTCAAGCGCAACCGCGACGCCACTCCGCAACGCGAGCGCACCGAGTGGCGCGACGTGACCGCAGTGGCGGTGCGCCTCTCGCCCGACGACGAGCTCAAGCTCACAGCCATCGGGCACCTCGCGGAGCGCTTCGGCGGCAGCGTGATCGAAGCGCCCCAGGGCGAGAGCGCCGAGGACCAGACGGTGGTGCTGCTCTTCGGTGACAAGAACCCGGACGGCCGCGACAGCGAGAACGCCGCGCTGTGCGCGCTGCGCATCTCGCGCGCGGCGAGCGCCGCAGCGGCCGAAGCAGGGCGCTCCACCAGCGTCGCCATCGCGCTGCACGCGGGCCGCGTGCTCGCCGACCTCGCCGGTGGCTTGCTGCACGACGAGCACTACACGGGCCTCTTGGCCGCGCTGCGCGCGCGCAGCTTGCAAGCGGGCCCAAGCCAGGTGCTGGCCAATGCCGACGCCGAAAAGCCACTGCGCAACCGCTTCCGCCTGGTTCCGGCCGGACAGCAATCGCAAGGCGCGTTCTTGCTCGCGAGCGAGCGCACGATGGCCGAGGCCTACGGACGCTTCATCGGCAGACGCGACGAGCTCAAGCTCATCGGCGAAGCGCTCGCACGTGCCAACCGCGGCGAGCTTCGCGTGGTCGGGCTCACCGGTGACGCGGGCTCGGGCAAGTCGCGCTTGATGGTCGAGACCATGCGCCGCCTGGGCCTCGCCGGTCATAACGTGGGGTTGCATGTGGCCACGCTCACGCCGCAGATGCGGGAAGTCCCGCTGTCGGCGATCCAGGAGATGTTGCGCGCCGTGCTCGGCGTGGACGAGTTCGATCCCGATGCGCTCTTGCGCGACCGCACGACCCGCTTGCGCGAGCTCGGCTTGGTCTCGGCCGAGCAGGCCGCCGTTGCCGCAGCACTCGGCCTCAAGACCACTGGCCGGCGCTACGCCAGTCACCGTCCGCTGCGCGCGGCGCTCTTGCGCATCATCCGCAAGCTCGCCGAAGACCGACTCACCATCTTCGCGTGGGACAGCGCCGAGCACATGGACAGCGACTCGCAGACCATCGTCGACGACATGCTGCGAGCCGTCGCGCAGGCACGCGTCGCGGTGTTCCTGAGCTACCGGCCGCCACATCGTCCACGCTGGGGCGACCTGCCGAACTTCCTCGAGATCAAGCTCGGCGCCATGACCGACGACGACATCGCACGCCTGACCGCCACGCGCCTGGGAGCCGACGAGATCCCCTTCGAGCTCCTGCGCGAGGTGATGAGCAAGAGCGGCGGCAACCCGCTTTACGTCGAGGAATACCTCAAGGCGCTGCAAGACTCGGGCGCCATCCGTTTCGAGGAAGGCCAGGTCCGCTTCAACGCCACCGTCGCAGACGTCGACGTGCCCAAGACGCTGCGCGGCATCGTGGCGTCGCGCATCGCGAGGCTTGGTCCCGTGCCGCGCTATCTGTTGCAGGTCGCAGCAGTGGCCGGCGAGCGCTTCAACAGCGACATCATTGCCGCGGCTGCCGACGAAGATCCGCGCAGCGTGTCCGAGGCGCTCGGCGACCCAGCCATGCACGGCATCGTCGCGCGCATCAGCCCGCAGGAACACATGTTCGCGCACGGCCTCGTGCGGCAGGTGCTGGTCGAAGGCGTCACGCTGCAAGCGCGGCGCGAGATCCACGCAGCGATCGCCGAGGCCATTGCTGCGTTGCACCCCGATCGCCTCGATGAAATGGCCGAGCGTCTGGCACGCCACCACATCGAGGCAGGCCAGCACGACGAAGCCGTCGACTTCCTGGTGCGCGCAGCCCGCCGCTTCGAGCGAGAGAATGCGCTCGACGACGCCATCGCCGCGCTGCAGCGCGCCGTAGACGTCATCGCCGCCCTGGCTGCGCCCGATCGCGACCGCATGTTTCGCATCTACGAAGAGATTGCCGAGCTGTGCTTCCGTAACCGCAATCTCACGCTGGGCGCGACCATCATGGACCGTGCGCTGCAAGCCGCGGAGAGCCAAAAAGCCGACCGTTACGTGGCACGATTCTGCGTGTGGCGCGGCCGCATGCTCGTGAGCTCGTCGCGCATCGAGGAAGGCCGGCGCTGGCTCGATCAAGCACAGCACGTCGCGCGCGGCCTGACCGACCGCGACCTCTCGCGCGACGTGTTCATCGCCAAAGCCGACGCCGACGCCCGCAGCGGCGAGTTCGAGAAGGCGGTCGGCTCACTCAAGGAAGCGCTCGAACTGACGCGCAACACCGCCGACCCCACCGCAGAGATGCGCTGCCTCATGCCGCTGGCGTTGACCTACGCGCGCATGGCCGACCACAGCTCGGCGATGCGCACATTGGAAGCGGTGCGGCGCTTGAGCCAGGAGATGGCCGACCCGCTGGTGCAAGCGCACGTCTTGCGGCTGGAATCGCAGATTCATTACCACGCGCGCGATCCCGAGAGCACGGCGCGCGCCGCGGCCAGCGCCATGGAAATCGCACGCGAGGCCGGGCTCTCGTACGAGAGCGCGCTCAACGCTCACAACATGGGCGAAGCCTTCCTGCGCATGGGCGACTACCGCCGCGCCTTCGCGGCGCTACGCAACAGCTACGAAATCGCCTCCGAGCACGGCTACACGCGCCTGCAGATGTCGAACATGCGCGTCCTGGGGTTCATCGACGCCACACGTTTCGGGTCCGGCGAGGGCAGGGCACGGCTGCTGCAGGCGATCAACTACGCGATCGACCACGCATATGTGTGGGACATCATCCAGGGAAAGTATCTGCTGGCCATCATCGACCAAGCGCGCGGCGACCTCGACGGCGCCCGCGGCCTCTTGCGCGAAGTGCTGAACCTCGCAGTCCAACACGGCCATCGCAAGTACACCGAAGACACCGAGCAGGCGCTGCGCCAGGTCGACGCGGCGGTGCCGATCACGGTGTCGCGCTGAGCGCAGCGGGCGCGGCAGGTTGCAACTGACAGCAGCCTGAGCGTGGGCGCCGCCAGAACGACCGATGGCTCAGATCACGGGGCCGGAGCTGGCGCGGGAGCCGCTGGTGCGGGCGCAGGCGCGCTGGGCGGCTGCTTGGCGTCGAGCTTCTTCAGCGCTTCGTCGACGGCAGTGCCGACGCCAGTGGGAGCGTTCTCGACCGGCACCGGGGTGGGTGCAGGCGGCGCATCCGGAGAGCTTTGACCGGCTGGCGCGGGAGCCTTGGTCGCGGCGCCCTTCTTCGAAGCCGCGCTGCGCGCTTCTTCGCGCATGCGCACCTTCTCGCTGGCCTTCTCGAGCGATTTCTCACCGCTCGAAGACACGTACGTGAGCGTTGCCGACAGCAGCATGAACAGCGCCGCGCTGATGACCGTGAGGCGCGTCAGAAAGTTGCCCGCGCCGGAGCCACCGAACACCGTTTGACTGCCGCCACCGAATGCGGTGCCCATACCACCGCGACCTGCCTGCAGGAGCACGACCAGGATCAGGAACACGCACACGAGGGTGTAGAGGATGTAGAGGAAGGTGATCACGTCGCACTCCTTCGGGAGTTGATCGGGCGGGAGTTGATCGGGCGGGAGTTG
>JADGRE010000300.1 GCA_017881185.1 Pseudomonadota bacterium
CACGAGCGAGGCGCCTTCGGTTTCGAGGAGCGCGCGGAGCCTACTCCTGTAGGTGAGCACGCACCGGAGAAAGCGAAGGCGGATCGCGACGTGGATCGCAGTCCAGACGTTCCTGTTTAAGAACGGGTATTGAGATCGGCTCTCGAGGTGGCAGGATGCGCGTCATGATGAAACCACGCACTTTCCTCCTCCGCTCGGTCGTGAGCCTCGGCGCGCTGGTGAGCCTGTGGTGTGTGCCGCAGCGCGTCGCAGCGCAGCATGACGGCGTACGCATCGGCACGCCGTTCACGGGCGAGCGCCGCGCCGAGCTGAACCTGCACGCGGGCTTCTCGCCACGCGGCCTCGGGCCTGCCGGTGGTCTACGCTTCGCGATCCCGATCATCGACAACGGCTTCGTGCGCAGCATCAACAACGCCATCTACATCACCTTCGGCGCGGACCTGTTCTTCGAGCAATGCGTCGGTGGCTGTGGCAAGACGGCCAACGACTACGGCGTTGCGTTCGCCGTGCCCGTGACCGGCCGTTGGCAGTTCAACTTCACGCCGCGCTGGTCGGCCTATGGCGAAGTGGGCCCCAACCTCTACGTGCACACGGGTTGGCTCGGCAAAGGCGTATTCCCGGGCTTCGGCCACGTGAGCGACGCCTGGCTCGCCGTTGCAGCTGGCGGAAAATGGCACTTCTCGCGCACGAGCTCACTCACACTCGCAGTCGGCGAACCGTATACTCACGTCGGCATCGACATCAGCTTGTGATCCGTTCCATCACCACGCCGCTTCGCGGGCACATGCGCTCAGCCGTGCACACCGTGGCACCCTCGGAGCATTTGCAGTCGGCCAGCTTGCGCATGACCGAGCACGGGGTCTCCAGCCTGCCGGTGGTGGATGAACGCGGCCACGCCATCGGCTTGATCACGCGCACCGACCTGCTGCGTGTGGGCGTGGCCACCTTTCCGAGTGGCTTCGCCGAGATGGTGCTTCACCTGCCGGACAAGCGCGTGTCCGAGGTGATGACGCGGGACCCCGTATGGTTGCCAGCCGACGCACCGCTGTCGCATGCGGCCCGTGCCATGGCGCGGCGCGGCTTGCACCGCGTGATCGTGGTGGATGAAGATCGTGTCGTGGGCATGGTGTCCACGACGGATGTGATGCGCGCGGTGGCGCTGGCCGGTGTGAGCGAACCGATTGCCATGGTGTTGTCCGGAGCCGTGGGCGCAGTGGCTATCGAAGACACGGCCACCGAAGCGATCGCCAAGCTGCACCGGGCGCATTTCCGTGCGCTGGTCGTGGTCGATGGGGCTCGTCCCGTGGGTGTGTTCGGACAGGCTGAAGCCCTGGTGGCCCAACATCTGGACGCCCCCGCCCGCGTGGGCGACTGGATGGACGCGCGCATTCTGACCCTGCCCATCACGACGACGCTGAGCGCCGCTGCAGCGGCATGCGCACGCACCGACGTGCAGCTGGTGATCGCAGTCGATGCTACAGACATTCGCGGCGTGATCTCGGCGACGGACTTTCTGCACGCGGCGTTCTGACTATCTTGCTGTCGGGTCCGAAAACAGCCAGACGGCAGCAGCGGCATGCGTTAGACCGGATGCGTGGACTTGAGCGCCGACGCTTGCTACCGCGCCTTGCGCACCCGCGACTCGCGCTTCGATGGCGTGTTCTACGTGGGGGTGAAGACCACGGGCGTGTACTGTCGGCCGGTCTGCCCTGCGAAGACACCGGCGGCCACGCGCTGCGAATTCTTCGCACGGGCCGCGCAAGCAGAGCAGGCCGGTTTTCGTGCGTGCTTGCGTTGCCGGCCGGAGCTGGCGCCCGGGTTGGCCCCGGTCGATGCGGTCTCGCGTCTGGTGCAGCTGTCGGCCGCGCAGATCCAGAGCGGCTACTTGAATGACCATTCGCTGGAAGCGCTCGCTGCAGAGCTCGGGGTGAGCTCGCGACACCTGCGGCGAGCGGTGCAGGCGCAGCTGGGTGTGTCGCCCGTGCGGCTTGCGGGCAGCCGGCGCTTGGCGCTCGCCAAGCAGCTGCTGCAAGACAC
This sequence comes from Pseudomonadota bacterium, assembly GCA_017881185.1. Lineage (GTDB taxonomy): Bacteria > Myxococcota_A > Polyangia > Polyangiales > JAFGIB01 > JADGRF01. The sequence continues at coordinate 2,038 of JADGRE010000300.1, forward strand.
GCAGCTGCCGCTTGCCGAGGTGGCCTTTGCCGCGGGCTTCGGCAGCGTACGACGCTTCAACGCTGCGTTGCAGGCGGCCTTCGGGCGTGCGCCCTCGGCGTTGCGTCGGGCGCGTGCGACAGCGTCCGGCACAGCGCTCATCAGCTTGCGCCTCGACTACCGACCACCGCTCGATTGGCAGGCGCTGCTGGGCTTTCTGCGCCAGCGCGCGCTCCTGGGTGTGGAGCTGGTGAGCGAGCAGCGCTACCTGCGCAGTGTCACGCTCGGCGACCAGACCGGGTGGATCGCCGTGAGCGCCGAACCCGAGCGCGCGGCGTTGCAGCTGCAGGTCAGCCCTTCGCTGGTGTCACAGCTGCTGCCGCTGATCGCCCGCGTGCGCGCGCTCTTCGACCTCGATGCGCGGCCGGATGTGATCGCTGCGCAGTTGCAGACCAGCGCGCTACTGGGCGCTTCGGTGAAGCGGCGTGCGGGACTGCGGGTGCCCGGCGCGTTCGACGGCTTCGAAACGGCGGTGCGCGCGGTGCTCGGCCAGCAGGTGTCGGTGCGCGGTGCGACGACGCTGGCCGCGCGCTTGGTCGAGCGCTTCGGTGCGCCTCTGCGGGCTGCACCCGAAGGTGTGGCGTCGCTCTTTCCTGCGGCGCGGGTGCTGGCCCAGGCGAGCGTGTCGCAGGTGCGCACCATCGGCTTGCCAGCAGCACGGGCGAAGACGATCGTGCTGCTGGCGGAAGCGGTCACGAGCGGGAAGCTGACCCTGCAGACTGGCGAAGATCCCGCGGAGTTCATGGCCGAGCTGCAGCGCATTGCCGGCATCGGACCGTGGACAGCGCAGTATCTGGCGATGCGCGTGTTGCGTTGGCCGGATGCCTTTCCTTCGGGCGACCTGGCGGTGCGCAAAGCGCTTGGTGTGGACAGCGCGCGGCAGGCCGAGGCCTGTGCGCGTGACTGGCAGCCGTTTCGTGCGTACGCCGTGATGCACCTGTGGAGCTCGCTCTCGGATGGAGGTGGTGGATGACCAGGTTGCTGGAGAAACGCTTCGAGTCTACCGTGGGCGTGCTGCGGCTGGTTGCCAGCGAGCGGGCGCTGGTCGGCGTGTACTTCCCCGAGCATCACCCGGCGCCGCAGCTGACGGCGGCTACCGTGCGCACGCACCCGGTGCTCGACCACGCCGCGCGCGAGCTACGCGAGTACTTCGCGGGAGCGCGCACTAGCTTCAGCGTTGCGCTCGACGCCCGCGGCACGGTGTTTCAACGCAAGGTCTGGCGAGCGCTGGGCGCGATCCGCTTCGGTGAGCGCCGCTCGTATGCGCAGCTGGCAACAGCCATCGGTCGGCCCGGGGCAGCGCGCGCCGTGGGTTCAGCCAACGCACGCAACCCGCTGTCGATCTTCGTGCCTTGTCACCGCGTGCTGGCGAGCAGCGGCGAGCTGGCTGGCTATGCCGGTGGCCTGCCAGCGAAGACCTGGCTGCTCGACCACGAGCGGCGCGTGGCTCAGGGCTTGGCGAGCGGGAAGAGCAGCGACAGCACGCCGTCGATGTTGTCGACGTAGGGCTTACCGGTGCCGGTGCAAGCATAGAAGCTGTCGTGATAGGTCTGCTTGCTGGTGCCGGTGTCCACGCTGAGGGTGATGGTGGGCTTGTCGGCTCCGCAGCTGGTGGTGGACGCCGTGATCACCACCTTCTTCAGCGCTGCGATCAGCGTGTCGTACTCGCTCTGCGACAGCGAGTGGTCGCCCGAGCGGGGCATCCACAGCGGCACGCTCTGATCGCAGTTGGACCAGTGCAGCTTGCGCATGCTGAGGTCGATCGTGTAGCTCGACGCGCCATCACACTTGGAACCGGTCGGTGGTTGTTGTCTGAAGCCGTCTCCCAGCTCGTCCACCTGGATGATCTCGGCGCAGTCGACGAAGACGCTCTGCCCGGCGGCTTCGGCGACCGCACAATTCTTCGAGTCGTGACTGCTGCCGCAGGCAACGAGGAAGACCAGAGCGCTGGTGACGCCGAGCAACTTCGACTGAGATGAGAATGACGAGTCCATGGTGGCGAGCATAGCTCAACGCGCCGCGAAGAACGCATCGGCCGCAACAGTTGCAGCGTTCAAGAACGGCGCGGGGTACACGCCCATGCCGATCACCCCGACCAGACACGCCACGATCGCCGCCGCCAGCGGCAGTGGGACGCGAACGGCAGATGCCGTGCTCGGCGCCTGCATGAAGGCCGCGCGCGCGAGGCCGAGGTAGTAGAAGAGCGCGACGATGGCCATGAGCGCGCCGAGCAACACGAGCCAGGTGTAGCCGGCCCGGTACGCGGCCATGAACACGAAGAGCTTGGCCCAGAAGCCGACTGCGAACGGGATGCCTGCAAGCGAGAGCAAGAACATGAGCAGCGCGAGCCCGAGCCACGGTGAGCGACGCACCAGACCGTTGAGCTCGCTGATTTCGGCGCCGTGTTCGCCGGTGGAAACGGCCTCGAGCACGAAGAACACGCCGAGGTTCGAGAACAGGTAACCTGCAACGTAGAAGAGCAGCATGCCCATGCCGTAGGCGTTCGCGGTGGCGAGACCGATCAGCATGTAGCCGACCTGCGCGATGCCCGAGTAGCCCAGCATGCGTTTGCTGTCGGTCTGCGGCAGCGCCAACAGGTTGCCGAGCACGATCGACACGGTGAGCATGATCAACAGCACGCTGCACAGCGCGGGCTGGTTCACCACGAAGGCGCCGAGCAAGAGCGCGGCGAGCGCAGCGAAACCGCTGGCCTTGGGCGCGACGGAAAGGAACGCGACCACGGGGGTGGGCGCGCCCTGGTAGGTGTCGGGGATCCACATGTGGAAGGGCACGGCGCCCACCTTGAAGCTCAGGCCTGCGAGCGTGAGCAGCATGCCGAGGGACAGCAGCGGCGACAGCGGCGTTTGCGCGATGGCATGCAAGTCGGTGGTGCCGGTCATGCCGTACACGAACGACAGGCCGAACACGGTGATGGCCGTGCTGAGCGCGCTGACGATGTAGAGCTTGAGGCCGGCTTCGGGCGCGTGACGGTTCACCCCGGTCGGTTCTTCGGTCTTGGGGTACGCGGCGAGCACGGAGAGCGGGATGCCCATGAGCTCGAAGCACACGAGCAGCGGGATGAGATCGCGCACGCCGGGCAGGATGGTCATGCCGGAGATGCAGAAGAGTAGGAGCAGGTAGAGCTCGGCCTGACGATT
>JADGRE010000301.1 GCA_017881185.1 Pseudomonadota bacterium
CGTCAAATCGCCGACGACCTCCGGACGAATGATGACGTTCGCGAATCCGGGCGCGTTCACGTCGGGGTTGATGCCGGCCAGGGCGCGGAAGAACCAGGTGGTGATGTCACCGAGGAAGATGTGATTCAGCGAGTTGTCGCCTTGCCAGTCCTCCCACAGCGTCGTCGCCCCTTTTCCGATCCAGTTTCCCCAACTCGGGTAGTCGGTCTTCGACGCGATTGTATAAAAGAGATCGGCGCGGCCGGCGTCGGTGAGCGCCCGAGGTAAGTACTTCGTGCCCAGGCAACCCGTATCCAGATGGTTGCCCTTCGCCCCGACCTTGGCCACCAGCGCCGCCAGCACCTTGTCGCGGTCGGCGCCGTCCACCAGGTTCTGAAACAGCGCCGCCGCCAGCGCGGTCTGGCTTCCGGTTGCGACCTGGCCCGTGGACGCGTTGTAGAACTTCTGCTGGAACTTGGCTTTCACGTCGCTGGCCATCTTCGCGTACTTGGCCGCGTCGTCGGTCTTGCCGAGCCAGCCGGCCACCGTCGACAACAGCGTCGCGTCGAAGACGTGATAGCCGGCGTGCGTGACCGCCTCGGGCGTGGTGTCGCCTGGGTACACCCAGTCACCCAGCCACCCGCTGGGATTCGCTGCGAAGTAGTCGACCGAATTGAGGTAATCGACGTACCGTTTGAGCTTGTCGTAATTCGCCGTCAGGATCTGCGTGTCGCCGTAATACAAATAGAGGTAATACGGGACCATGAAAAAGGCGCTGTCCCACGCCGGGCCGTTGCCCCAACTGTATCCCCAGCCAGGGGTCGGCACGATCCCGGGTAACGCGCCCGTCGCGGAGATCTCGTCGGAGATGTCGCGAATCCACTTCGTGTAGCCGGCGGCGTTGTCGTACGTGAACATCGCCTGCTCCGCGCCCAGGTGCGCGTCCGCCATCCAGCCGTTCTTTTCGCGGTGCGGGCAATCGGTGGGGATGCTCTGGAAATTGCTCCGGTAGGACCAACGCGTGGCCTCGAAGATCTTGCCGAACAGCGTGTTCGACGACGAGAACTGCCCCACGGTGTCGAACGCGGTGTTGACCGCCCGCGCGGCAACCGCGTCCAGGCTCGGCGCCGTCGGAAATCCGGAGATCTCGACGTACTGGAAGCCATTGTACTCGAAGCGTGGCTCCCATACCTCCGTCCCCTGCCCCTTCATGATGTACGTGTCGGTCTCGAAACGCCCTTTGTTCCCCGCTTTGATGATGGTCTGGTCGATGGTGCCGTCCGCGGCGAGGCGTTCGCCGTACCGCAGGGTGAGCGAGGTGCCGGCGGCCCCCGACACCGACAGGCGCACCCACCCCGCCAGGTTCTGCCCGAAGTCGAAGACGTACGTGCCCGCCTTGGGCGATTTCACGCCCTTGGCGGGGAGCGTCTGCGTGACCTTGGCGGGCGGGAACATGCTCGCGGACAGAACGCCCGCCGGCGCCGGCACTGTCAGGGCCGGCTTCCACGACGCGTCTTCCTGGTACGTGGCCGCGGACCAGTTCGGCTTTTCCAGCCGCGCGTCGTAGTCTTCTCCGCTCCGCACCTGGTCATAGAGGATCGGTCCCGTCGCGAAGTGCCAGGTCTCGTCGCTCACGACGGTTTGCGACGTCCCGTCCGTGAACGTGATTTGCGCCTGCACCAGCGCGCGCGGCGTCGCGCGCCAGGGCGCCGTGTCGTATCCCCAATCCGTGCCGACCGTCTGATTGAAGAATCCGTTGCCGAGAACGAGCCCGATTGCATTCGTGCCCTGCTGGAGCGAAGCGGTCACATCGTGGGTGACGTAGAGCAGGCGTCGGTCGAACCGCGTGTACCCGGGCGCCAGCACTTGATCGCTGATCTTCTGGCCGTTGATGTAAAGCTCGTAGTAGCCCGCCGCGGCGACGTAGATGCGCGCCGATTTGAGCGCTTTCGACAGGGACACGGTTTTGCGCATGAACGGCGCCGGCGCGGGCGGGTCCACCAGCGCCGTCGAACCCGCGATCCACTTGCCTTTCCAGTCGGTATTCGAGAGCAGGCCCATCTCCCACACGCCGGGCGCGCTCGGCGCCGACGGGCTGGCGTCCCGATCCCAGGCGCGCACGGTCCACGACACGCGCTGTCCAGACGCCAGCGTGGCGCCACCGTAAGGAACGTGGAACTGCTGCGCGGACGCGACCTTGCCACTGTCCCACAGCACCCCGCCGTTCGCGTCGCTGGCCACGATCTGATAGGCGGTCTGGACTTGATTCCGGTCGCTGGACTCGAGCGCCCACGACAGACGTGGTTTCGGCGTGTCGATGCCGAGCGGATCCGTCAAGTACTCGCAGCGGAGTCCAACCGCGGTGAGCAGCCCCTGCCCGGTCGAGCCGCCGTCGCCGCCCGCAGAGGACTCGGTCCCGGCCGCTCCGGCGACGCCGATCCGGCCACCTGCGCCGGTTGTGCCCCCGGAGTCGGCGCTCATTGCGCCCGTCGCGCCGCCCGTCGCGCCGCCCGTCGCACCGCCGCGGGCCGTACCGCTCGACTGGCAGGCCGCGAGCAGAGCGAACGCCACCAGGATGAATGGCTTGCAAACGAGCGCAGAGCGTATGAACGGAGCCCTTGAACGCGTCAGCTTTGTTTCCATAGAGCAATCGCTATTGTCGGATCTTGGCAGGGCGTAGAGCAAGGCGCGCGTGGGGCGGAGCGAGACAAACATGCTGATTTCCCTGACCTTCACTCGAAGTCGTCTACTACTGTAGGGCGCCCGCCGCATCTTTAATGCGGCCTAGCCTCCCGAGCTGTCCGGTGTCCCGTGGCAAGCGCAAGGAGCGTCAGCAGGAAAGCGATTGCGAGGTGGAGGCCAACATCGATGACCCGGCCCTGCGAGTCGTCTGGGAGCACGTCAAACACAAGATCAAGGCCACGCCACGACAGTCACGCACGGAATCGTTCTATCAGTGGGTGCACGATCACAGCGCGGACGTGTACGCGCTTCAGGAAGCGGACGCGGAGCGCGCGTTGCACCAGCTCGAAGAGGAAGAGCGGCGAATGACGCGCGAGGCCAGCAAGTCGGGGTGCTACCGTCGCAAGCCAAAGAAGAGCTGGAGGCGATGCTGGCGGGCGTGCCGTTCTAGGGTGTTGCTGCGCCCGCGTTTTGGGATATCCCCATGACAGCAACCGACTGACCGGCGACCTGGCGGCCGCTCCACGCGGCCAGGCCGTCCGCGCCGGGCTCTGCGTACCGGTCGCTCGCGGCGTCGTCGACGGGTTCTGATTCCAGGTGTCAGTCCTCGTGGTGTCGCAGCGAACGCCGAGAAGCGCGTGCAGCAGAGGCGCGACGCTGGAGCCCGAGAGGTTGGGCCGGCGCCCGACCAGCTGTCCCGCGTCCGCCACACAACTGCACTTGATCGCGGCCCGGGCAGGTGACGCCCGCCAGCTAGCTGCCGCCAAGCCCGCCATGTCGGCGCATCCAAGTGACCGAACGCACACGATGCGCAGTCCGGCACGAATAGTGCGCGCATGCGGTGCGTGTCTGCCGTGGCTCCGAGCACCGTCCAGTCGTCGTTGGTGCGCGTTCGCGCGTCGCCAAGCGTGTACTACGAGCGCCGGCGTCCCGAAGACGGCGTGCTCTACCAGACCATCCAAGATCACCTCGAGACCTTCCTACGCGACGCCGCTGAGGCTCACGACGGTGTCGGCGTGCCGCGCTTCGTAGAAGAGGAGCTGCAAGCTTTCCTGCGCTGCGGAATGCTGGCGCACGGCTTTTGCCGTTTCAAATGCACCGACTGCCGTCACGAGCAGCTGGTGGCGCTGTCGTGCAAGGGCCGCGGGTTTTGTTCCAGCTGCGGAAGCAAACGGATGACGGACATCGCGGCACACTTAGTCGCTCACGTGATCCCCGCCGTTCCCGTGAGACAGTTCGTGCTGAGCCTGCCGCACCGGTTGCGCTATCTGCTGGCTTACAACCACGAGCGCTGCACGGCCGTGCTCGCGATCCTCATCCGCGTGCTGCTCCAGTTCTACCGTAGTCGCGCGCATAGTCGCGGCGTTCATGGCGGACGCACGGGCTCTGTGACCTTCATTCAGCGCTTCGGTTCGGCCGCCAATCTCAACCTTCACTTTCATGTCCTGGTGATCGACGGCGTGTTCACCGAAGAGCGCAGCGGCGAACTCGCCTTCCATGCTGCGCCGCCGCCTACGACCCAGGAGGTGACTGAGCTGCTGACCAAGGTGCACAAGCGAATCCAGCGCCACCTTGGCAAGCACGGCCTGCTCGACGACGATCACGCCAATCTGGACGCACTCAGTGAGCAGGCGCCGCTGCTTGCCGATTGCTACACGACGTCGATAGCTCATCGCCAGACGCTGGGGACGCAACCGGGCGCACCACTGGCGAGCGTCGGTCGCGACCCCAATGCGCAGTGGATAGAGCGCACAGGCGCGCTGCAAGCGCACTTCGAGGGTTTTGACCTGCACGCGAAACTCGCCGTCGCTACGCAACGACCCGGTGGACAGCTGATGCTCGAGAAGCTGGTGCGGTACTGCGCAAGGCCCCCGTTGGCCAAGGACCGGCTGCACAAGCTGCCCGACGGACGCATCGCGCTGGAGCTGAAGACGCCGTGGTTCAACGGTACGACACATGTCATCTACGAACCGGTGGATTTCCTGGCCAAACTCGCAGCCCTGGTGCCGCGGCCGCACAAGAACTTGGTCATCTATCACGGAGTGATCTCTCCGCACGCACGCTGGCGAACGCGCGTCATCGCCTACGGGCGAAAACCAGATGCCTGCGAGCCCGCCAGTGCCGCAGCCGCGGACAGCGACGTGCCGCCACACAAGCGCAATCAGTGGGCTGAGTTGATGCGCCGGGCGTTCGGTTACGACCTTCTCAGCTGCCCAAAGTGCGGCGGCAAGATGGTGCTGCTGGCCTGCATCATGGAGCGGGCAGTCATCGCCAAGATCTTGAAGCACCTCGGCCTGCCCTCCGAGCCGCCTCGCCTCGCCAAGGCTCGCGCCGCACCTGGCACCCAGACACGGCTTGACCACGTAGCCTGATGCCGGCGGAGTTCGCGGCGCTGGACAGCTCCGTCGGGAGCGTGAAAAAGTACCAAGGCGTGGACGGTAGCGGCCCCAGTGACCGCCCCTTCATGCGCCCTGCCCCACAGAAGAACGGCGGGAGCGGGCCCGCCTTCCGGCAGTTGTTCGCAGAAGCAGTAATATGTAACCTTGAACGGAAACACCAATACCCCGT
>JADGRE010000022.1 GCA_017881185.1 Pseudomonadota bacterium
GAGGTCGCCGTCGCGGTGGGCGATACGGTGATGCAGGGCTCTCTGCTCGTGCGCTTGCAGCGCTGAGCGTGGTTGCGCGCATGCGTGCTAGCGGTTGGAACGTGCGCGGCCGCTGAGCGTCCACGCAGAAGTTGCCGCCGTGAGCTCGCGGGCGCGTGCGAGCGCTGCGTCCTCGGCGTCGAGCGCGAGCGCGATGGCCGCGGCGGCGCGTGGGTCGAGCGCCCGCGGCGCGCGCGCTTGCGCGGCGCGCTTGGCCCGCTTGGCGCGCTTGGCAGAAGGCTTGGCCACAGCGCGTGCAGTGTTCTTGGCGGCGCGCTTGGTCACGGGCGTGGCCGCACGCTTGCGAGCGGATTTCTTCGCTGACTTCTTCACGCGGTCGACATTAGCAGAGCAGTGCAGCGCACGTCACTCCGCCTTGGATTCGGCCGGCGCAAGCCCACTGTCGAGCGGCGCGAGTAGGCCCAGCAAGCCGCCGAAGAGCGCGACCAGCACGTACGCCAGCAGAATCTGCAGCGAAGCCAAGAGCGCGCTCTCGCGTGCCACGCCGAGCAATCCGTACAGCCACACCATGGCGCCGTCACGCGCACCCGCACCGGCCACCGTGATGGGCACGAAGATGGTGGCGAACGACAGGGGTGAGAGCACGAGCGAGTCGATGAACGCGACCTGCGGTGCGAGCGGCGCGATGAGCATGTGGCCCATCAGGCCCACCAGCGTTTGGTTCACGACCGACATCACGAGCGCAGCGACCAAGAGCGGGAAGCTGGCCAGCTCGGGCAAGCTCGCCGCCAACATCCCGAGCTTGCGAGGCAGCACGTTCGCGACGCGTCGCCCGGCTGCCACCGCGAGCAACGCGCCGATGCCGGCGAGCACGCCGAGCACGAGCGCGCCTTTCGGTAGCTGCAGCTTCGCGATAGGGTGCACAGCGAGCACGCTGGTGATGAGCAGCGACAAGCCGAGCAAGCCAAACACGCGTTCGATGAGCACGATGGCCAGGCCTGCGCTCAGGCCACGCTCGCCGAACGCGTTGCGTGTCACCAGGCCGCGCACCACGTCGCCGCCCACCGCGCCGGGCAGCATGTTGTAGAACAGCCCGATGAACTGCAGGCGCAAGAGCTGCCGTAGCTTGGGTGGCTGCTGCGCACCGTAGGCGCCGAGCAAGAGCCGCCAACGGATCGCCGCGCACAGCAGGAGCACTGCGAGTACGCCTATCACCGCCGGGATGCGCCACAGCGGAGCTTTGTGGAACGCTTGCAGCAGCGCCTTGATATCGGTGTGCGCCAGGAGCACGCCGAATACCAGCAGCGTGAGCACGACCTGCGCGACCACGAACCAGCGGCGGCGGCGCTGTGCGCGTTCGGCTTCGTCGCGCGTGGGCTCGCTTGCCATCTGCGTTGCGCGTCAGTGGTCGAGCGTGCCAAGGAAGGCCGTGTAGGCGGCGGCGTCCATGAGCTTGTCGAGGTCGCTCGGCTGCGTGAGCTTGAGCACCAGCATCCAGCCCTTGTCGTACGGTGATTCGTTCACCAGCTCGGGCTTGTTCTCGAGCGCCGAGTTCACTTGTACGACCTCGCCGTTGACCGGAGCGAAGAGCTCGCTGACGGCCTTCACGGATTCGATGTCGCCGAAGTGGCCGGCTGTGGTCAGCTTGTCGCCGGGCTTGGGGAGATCGACCAGCGTCACGTCGCCGAGTTGCTCCACTGCGAACTCGGTGATGCCCACGCGGACCAAGTCGCCCTCGCGCCGTGCCCACTCGTGGTCTTTGGTGTACTTCAAGTCCGCTGGGTAGTTCGCCATACCGCCGTCCTGGTAGCTGGTTCGCAGTAGCTGGTTCGCAGTTGTTTTGCGCGTTCACTGGGTGTGTCGCGCCTTCGTGTTGCGCCTTCGTGTTGCACCTTCGTGTTGCACCTTCGTGTTGTGTTAGGCCCGCTTGTAGAAGGGCGTGGCGCACACCTTCGCTTCGATGACCTTGCCACGAATCTCGATGCCGATGGGCGTGCCGATCGCGGCGAGCGCCGGCGGCACGTAACCGAGGCCGACGTTCTTGCCGATGGACAGGCCCGGCGAGCCGCTCGTGACCTTGCCCACGGCTTCGCCGGCCGCGTTCACGATCGGATAGCCCTGGCGGGCGATGCCGCGGCCGGTCATTTCGAAGCCCACGAGCTTGCGCGTCGCGGGTTGGGCCTTGCGTGCCAGCAGCGCAGCGCGCCCGAGGAAGTCGCCCTTGTCGAGCTTCACCACCCAGCCGAGGCCCGCTTCGAGCGGGTCGGTGGTCTCGTCGATCTCGTGACCGTAGAGCGAGAGCCGCCCTTCGAGGCGCAGCGTATCGCGCGCGCCCAGACCGATGGGCTCGATGCCGTGCGCTGCGCCGGCGGCGAGCAAGGCGTCCCACAGCTGCACGACGTCGGCCGTGCGGCAGAACAGCTCGTAGCCGTCTTCGGCGGTGTAGCCGGTGCGTGCGGCGGTGAGCTCCACGCCCGCAAGAGTGGTCTGCGTGACGCCGAAGCGTGGCAAGTCGACGAGCTTGGCTTCGGCGTTCAGGTCGCGCATGACAGCCTGCGCACGCGGCCCTTGCAGCGCGAGCAGGCCCGTTTCGTCGGAGCGGTCGGTGAACGTGCAGCGACCAAGGGGTTGACGAGCCACTTGGCTCGCGAAGTGAGCCTGCATCTTGTCGCGGTTGCTGGCGTTGCACACCACGAGCAGGCGCGTCTGCGCGAGCCGGTAGATGATGAGGTCGTCGAGGATGGTGCCGCGCTCGTTGCAGGCCACGGTGTAGACTGCGCGGCCTACCGGCAGCTTGGCGATGTCGTTACTGACCAGGCTGTCGAGGCAGGCCACAGCGCCCGGGCCTTCGAAGTACAGCTCGCCCATGTGCGAGACGTCGAAGAGTCCGACGGCGTTGCGCACCGCCTCGTGCTCCTGCGTGACGCCCTTGTATTGCACCGGCATTTCCCAGCCGGCGAAGGGCACCATGCGCGCGCCCAAGGCGACGTGTCGGGCGTAGAGTGGAGTGCGTTTGAGCTCTTCTGACACCGGGCGGCACCTTAGCCGCCGGGTTCGAGCGATTCAAGAGATGGCGCCGCGGGTCCGCTGGTTTTGCGCGCAGCAAGCACGCCGGCGCAACTGCCAGCCGCCACGACCGATGGCCACGGGCATGGAAATGCTCGAGCTATATCAACGTGAACAGCTGGTGGCGCGCTACGAGCTGGGTGGCCGCGCCGCGGAGATCGGTCGCGTCGAAGGGTGCGACATCGTCGTCGCCGATCCGGACATCGCCGACCGCCACTGGCTGGTCATGCGCAAACACGGGACGGTCGTGCTCTTCGACATTTCGGGTGGCAAGCGCCAGCGCGCGCTCGAGCATCCACTGCCGCTCGACCGCTGCGTGCCCATCGGTCGCCACTACCAGCTCAAGCGCGTGACGGTGGGTAGCGCGCCGCCGCCGCGCACCCAGGAGCCGCGCACCGAAGCGCTCGCCATCTTGCGGCTGTCCGCGAGTCGCTACCTGATCTTGATCGGTCGCGGTGGCGACGCGCGCAGGCTGCGCGTGGGCGAAGGCCCGATCCACGTGGGCCGAGCAGCCGACAACGACATCGTGCTCGTCGACCGCGCGGTCAGCGAGCACCACCTGCGCCTCGAGCCATGCGAGGCGGGTCTGGTGTTGCGCGACCTGGGCAGTCGCAATGGCAGCTTTCTCAACGGCGTGCGCGTGCACACCGCCGTGGTGGGCGAGGGCGCTCACGTGCGGGTCGGTCGCACCGACCTGCGCGTGACTGCGAACAGCGGCAACGACGGCAACGAGCCCACGATGGTGGCGGAGTCGTCATCGATGTTGCAGGTGCTGGGCGATGTGCGCCGCGTGGCGCCGCTGCCGTGGCCGGTGCTCATCGTGGGCGAGAGCGGCACAGGCAAGGAAGGCATCGCGAAGTCGCTGCACGAGCTCGGTGCCCGGCGCGCACAGCGCTTCGTGGCGGTCAATGCCGGCGGCTTGGCGCGCGACCTCGTGGAGTCCGAGCTCTTCGGCCACGAGAAGGGCGCGTTCACGGGAGCACTTGCCGCGCACAAAGGCGTGTTCGAGCAAGCCCACGGAGGCACGCTCTTCCTCGACGAAATCGGCGAGTTGCCACTGCCTCTGCAAGCGCGCTTGTTGCGTGTGCTCGAAACCGGCGAGGTGCGGCGCGTGGGCGGTGAGTCGGCGTTCGCGGTCGACGTGCGTCTGGTGTGTGCGACGCACCGCGACCTGCGCGGCATGGTGCAAGACGGCACGTTTCGGCAAGATCTCTACTACCGAATCGCGCGCCTGGTGATCGAGTTGCCCACGCTGCGCTCGCGGCCCGAAGACGTGCGCGCGTTGTGTCAGCACTTCCTGCGCGAGATCTGCGTCGAGCTCGGCCCGCGCGAGCTGAGCGAGGAAGCGCAGGCGCGCCTGGTTGCTTACGACTGGCCGGGCAATGCCCGTGAGTTGCGTAACGTGCTGTGCGCGGCTGCTGCCAGCGCGGCGCTGCGCATCGAGCCGCAGGACGTGGACCAGGCGCTCGCCAAAGTCGGTGGTCCGCTCGGAGCACGGCAGTTGAGCGAGGAGACCCTGCGGCGTGCGGTCGAGGAGCACAAGGGCAACATGTCAGCCGCGGCGCGTGCGTTGGGGATCGCGCGTTCCACGCTGCGCGACCGCTTGAAGAACGTTGCGTGAGGCGCGCACCGCTGGGGCTACGCTGGCGAGCTGAGGTGTCGCTCGATGGCGCGCATCGACTCGGCCGCCAGTGCTGCTTCCGGCGTCAGGCGCGCAGTCACGCTGGGGTCGCTGTTCCACCAGGTGCGCTGCCGGCGCGCGTACACCAGGGTTGCCCGACGGATCAGCTCTGCGGTCTCGGGCAGCGGCGTGCTCGTCACGATATGCTCGACCATCTGCGCGTAGCCGACCGAATGCAGTGCGCGTACGTCGCGACCGTGCTTGGCGAGCAACGCGCGCACCTCGTCCACGAAGCCGCGCGCGAGCATGGCCTGCGTGCGCGCCTGCACACGCTCGGTGTAGATGGTTAGCGGTAGATCGAGCACCAGCGTGAGCGCACGGTAGCGCGGCGCGCCGAGCGCGTGCTCGCTGCGCAGCTGACCGAGCGCTTGCCCGGTCTGGCGCTGCACTTCCAGCGCCCGCACGACGCGCAGGCGATCGTTGACGTGGATGGTTGCTGCGCTGATCGGGTCGACCCGTGCCAACTGCGCGTGCATGGCCAGCGCGCCGTGCTGCTCCCATTGCGCTCCAAGCTCGGCCCGCAGCGCGGGATCGACGGGCGGTACGCTCACGAGCCCGCGCAAGAGCGCGCGTAGCCACAAGCCAGTTCCCCCGACCACGATGGGCAGGGCCGCGCGGCAGCTCGCGTCGGCGATGGCTTGGTCCGCGCACGCCGCGTAGCGTGCTGCGTCGAAGTCGTCTTCGGGTTCGGCGATGTCGATGAGGTGATGACGCAGCGTGCCGAGCTCCGCCGCCGTCGGCTTCGAGGAGCCGATGTCGAAGCCGCGGTAGATCTGCACGCTGTCGGCGCCGACCAGCTCGCCACCCAGGCGCAGCGCAAGCTCCAGCGCGACCTGCGTCTTGCCGACGCCAGTGGGTCCGGTGAGCACGAGTATCGGTTGCGCGCGCATGTCGGTCTCAGCAACGCGCGCTCAGCGACCCAGCCGGCGCTCGAGATCGTCCCAGGGCAGGCTGCATACGACAGGCCGGCCGTGTGGGCAGTGGCCGCGGAAGTCGTGCACGGCATCGAGCGACACCAGCAGCGCGGCAAGCTCTTGGGGCGAGAGCAGGTCGCCGGCGCGGATGGCACCGTGACAAGCCATGGTCGCCAGCGCCATGTCGACCGCATCGCCGAACGCGCGTTCTCCGGCGTGGTCGAGCTCGACCAGAATGTCGCGCAGCAAGCGTGCGGGCGCAGCGCGGCAGAGCAGCGCCGGCACTGCAGCGATGGCGACCGTGGTGGGCCCAAGGCGCGTGCACGGCAGGCCGACGCGCTCCAGCTCGGCTTGATGGGTCTCCACGGCCAGCGCCTCGGCTTCGCTGCACTCCACACGCTCCGGGAAGAGCAGTCTCTGGGTCTTCAGCTCGCGCTCGTTGTAGGCGCGCTGCAGCTGGTCGTAGCGCACGCGCTCGTCGGCGGCGTGTTGGTCGAGCACATGGATGCCGGTGTCGCCCTCGCACACCAGGAACATGCGCCGCGCTTGACCGAGCACTCGCAGCGAGCTGAAGAAGCCGGCTTGTCCGAGCAACGGCGTTGCAGCTGTTGGCTGCAGGTCGCTCGTGAGCTCCGCTACGCGGTCGGCCAGCGCTGCGCCGGTGCGCCCGTGGAGCCCCCAGGGGTCCGGTGCGTCCGCGGCGGGGGAGGGTAGTGGCGCAGGCGCGGCGAACCCCCCAACGCCCCCGCTGCTTGCGTGCGGCTGCAGGTTCGTCCCGAGGCTCGTGCCCAGGCGCTGCGTCCAGTAGTCGTTGCCGCGCGCGCTTGGCCCACTCCACGCAGCCGTGCCCAGGCGCTTGGCGAGCCAACGCGTGAGTCCGTCCATCACGGCGCGTCCGCGTGCGAAGCGCACCTCGAGCTTCTGTGGATGCACGTTGACGTCGACCTCAGCTGGGTCGAGCTCCAGGTAGACCACGCCGGCGGGAAAGCGCCCGGGCGGCAGCACGCTGCCGTACGCATACGCCACCGCGCGCGCCAAGGTCGTATCGCGCACGGGCCGGTGATTCACGAACAAGTGCAAGTGTTGCGAGCCGGCGCGTGCCTTCTCCGGCGCGCACAGCGCGGCCAGCACGTTCACGCCGTCGAAGTTGCCCTCATAGCTGCTCAGCGTCTCTTCCGGGAACGCCGCCTGTACGCGCGCCAGCGCGTTGGGCGCTCGCAGCATGTCGAGCGTCGCGCGCCCATCGCGCACCACCCGCAGGGCGAGCTGTGGATGGGCCAGCGCGGCGCGCAAGCAGACACTGCCCACTTGCGCGCTCTCGGTCGGCTTGGCTTTGAGGAACTTGAGGCGCGCAGGCACGTTGTAGAAGAGGTCGCGCACCTCGACGCTCGTGCCCGGCGCACCGCCGTGGTCGCTCAGCTCGGCTGCGCCGCCGCCCTCCACGTACACCCGGCTGCCGCTCAGGGCGGCGGCCGGGCGGGTGGTCAGGCACAAGCGCGAAACGGAGGCGATCGACGGCAACGCTTCGCCGCGAAACCCGAGCGTGCGGATCGCGAAGAGATCGTCGCTGCTGGCGATCTTGCTCGTGGCGTGGCGCTGCACGCACAGCGCGGCGTCTTCCGGGGGCATGCCGCTGCCGTCGTCAGTCACCCGGATCAGCGTCTGTCCACCGTCGGCGATCTCCACGACCACGCGCGTGGCGCCCGCATCTATCGCGTTTTCCAGCAGCTCCTTCACCACGCTGGCGGGCCGCTCGACTACCTCGCCCGCCGCGATTTGGTCGGCAAGCGCGCTCGGCAGGATGCGGATTCGCGCGGACACGGCGGCACGCTAGCAAGGCGCCTACGGCGGCGCAAACGACGCCTGCCTGCCGGGGCCCGCCAGGCAGGCGGATCAGACAATGCTAGGTCATTGCCCCAAGCGTAGGGCGTTTGCTAACGTGCGGCCGTTCACACTCGATGCCGCCGATGACCAAGACCTGCCGTGGTTGTGGTCGCGAATTCTCGGGAGGCGAAACCTTCTGCCCGGTGGATGGATCACGCCTTTCGACAGCCTCGCAAGCGCGTGAGCTCGCGTCTCGAGCCGACCCGTTGATAGGCACCGTGCTCGGGGAGCGCTACCGCATCTTGCGCGCCATCGGCGAGGGCGGCATGGGCGTGGTCTACGAGGCCGAGCACGAGCTGATCGAGAAGCGCGTCGCGCTCAAGGTCTTGCGCGAAGCCTTCACGCGCCGGGCCGACGTCGTCGAGCGCTTTCGCCAGGAGGCCAAGAGCGCCTCGAAGATCGGCCACCCGAACATCGTCGACGTGTCCGATTTCGGCGAGACCTCGACCGGCGCGAGCTACATCGTGCTCGAGATACTCAAGGGAGAGGACCTCGCCGATGTCCTCTCCCGCGAATGCGCGCTCGCGCCCACGCGCGCGGTGTTGATCGTGTACCAGGTCGCCAAGGCGCTCGACGCCGCGCACAAGAAGAACATCATCCACCGCGATCTGAAGCCCGAGAACATCTACCTCGTGGAGCGCGACGCCCAACCCGACTTCGTGAAGGTCGTGGACTTCGGCGTGGCGAAGATGAGCGACATCGAGAGTCTCGGTGGCCGCAAGCTCACGCGCACCGGGATGATCTTCGGTACGCCCGAGTACATGAGCCCGGAGCACTCGGGCGGCAAGTCGCTCGATCACCGCGTCGACATCTATGCGTTGGGCGTGATCTTGTACGAGCTGCTCACCGGCCGCGTGCCCTTCGAGGGCGACAACTTCATGGAGGTGCTGGGCAAGCACACCCACAACCCGGTGCCCGCGCTGCGCGAGGTCAATCCCGGCACACGCGTGAGCCCCGAGCTGGAACGCGTGCTCTTCCGTGCGCTCGAGAAAGACCCGGCGCAGCGTTACCAGTCGATGGCCGAGTTGGTCGCGGATCTGCGCACCGCGCCCGAGATGCCCGCCACCGCACCGCACGAGTCGCTGGTGCCACCGCTGTGGGCGCTGTCGGCGCCACCACCGCTGCCGCAGATGAGCACGGCGCCGGTCGAGGGCCACGCCCGGCGCGACTCGCTGCTCGCGAACCTCAAGCTGCGCTGGGCATTGCCGGCAGCGACGTTGGCTGTTTTGGCGGTGGCTTGGTTCGCGTTCTCGCCCGGGGCGCCTGGCGGTACGCCGCACGCGGCACAGCTGTCTGGGGACACGATCAAGGTCAGCGCGCTGCCTGCGCCGAGCGCTGCGTCGGCCACGGTTGCGGCGCCGGAGCCTGCTGCGTCCCTTCCGGCGCCGGCAGCTGCTGCACCGGTTGCCGTCTCGGCGCCAGTCGTCGACAGCACGGTGCCCGTCACGATCCGCACGCAGCCGTCCGGAGCACGCGTCTTTGTGGATGGCACTGGCGAGGTCTGCAAGCGCACGCCCTGCGTCGCGAAGTTGCCACGCAATGTGACGCTCACGCTGCGCGCCAGCCGCGGTCGCGCGCAGGTGGTGCGTAGCTTTGCGCTCGCCGGTGCTGCCGATCTCGATCTGGTGTTGGCGGTGCCGCCGGCGCTGGCACAGCGCCCCGCCGCGGCGAGCAGCCGCCGAGCGCCCGAAGCTGAGCCCGACGTCTTTCGCTGATTGCGCACGGCCAGTCGTGCGGCTGCGCGACCAGCGCGTCAGGTCAAGTAGAACACCGTCACTGCGTCTCCGCCTTCGTCGGCCGTGGCAGCGCGGCTGTCGTGAACATACGGCGCGGCGGCCTTCAGATGCTCTCGCACGACGTTGCGCAGCGCGCCGGTGCCATGACCATGCAACACGTAGCCCACCCGCGCAGTGGTCGCGTAGAGCCGGTCGACGAAGGATCCCAGCATCGAGAGGGCATCGTCCGCGCGCAAGCCTCGCACGTCGAGCGTGTTGTCGGACATGCGGCCCTCCGGAGCTGCAAGGGTGGCGGGGCTGCGCTGCAGCGGCACGGCCTCCGCGGCCTTCGCAGCAGCCCGCAGCTCGCGCGCATCGACCCACAGCTTCATCGCGCCGACGGCCACCAGCACTTTGCCCTTCTGTTCGGGCTCCACCACGACCGCCTCGGAACGCAGTCGAGGCACATACACGCGCGCGCCCACCGTCACCTCCGCGAGCGGCGCGGCCGCTGCGGCAACCGGCTCGCTGGCCAGGGCGTTCGCGAGCTCTGAACCGGCAGCGACCTGCGTCGCGATCTCTGTCAGCTGCTTTTGCGTCGCTTGCAGCTCTGCGGGCGTGCGTTCTGGTTGACGCAACCCCTTGCGTGCGCGCTCCAGCTCGTCGCGGGCCTGACGCAGCTCGCCCATCAGCTTCTCGGCTTCTTTCGACAGGCGGTGCTTGCTCTGCTCGCGCAGCTGCGCGAAGCGCGCTTCGTAGTCCGCGCGATCGGTTGCCAACGCCGCACGCTCCTGCGCGAGCAACGCGCGCTCGCGCCGCAGCTCACTTGCATCGTGCGTGAGCTCCGTGACCAGTTGCTCGAAGTCGTGTGTTTGTTGCGGTACCAGCTCGCGCGCCTTCGCCACCACCGATTCCGGTAAGCCGAAGCGCCGTGCAACCAAGAGCGCGCTCGACGCGCCGGGTACATCCAGCAGCAGCTGGAAGGTCGGCTCCATGCGCTCGGCATCCAAGCCCACGCAGGCGGAGCGCAAGCGCGCGTCGCGCAACGCAAACGCCTTGAGCGCCTCGTAGTGCGTGGTCACGGCCAGTGCGGCGCCTCGTGTGCACAGCGCATCGACCACGGCGCACGCCAGCGCGGCGCCTTCCACCGGATCGGTGCCGGTCGCCACCTCGTCGAGCAGCACCAGGCTGCGCGCGTCGGCGTCGCGCAAGATCGCCGCGAGGTTGCGCACGTGCGCCGAGAAGGTCGAGAGGTTGTTCGCGGTGGATTGCTCGTCGCCGAGCTCGGTGTAGACGGCGTCGAAGTAACCGACGCTGCTGTCGTCACCGACGGGCAACGGCAGCCCGCAGCGCAGCATCAACGCGCACAGTCCGAGCGTCTTGAGCACCACGGTCTTGCCGCCGGCATTCGGCCCGGAGATGACGAGCCCATGACCCGTCTCCAGCCCCACGTCGTTTTCGATCACGTCCACGCCCGCCAGGGCGAGAAGCGGGTGGCGTGCCGCGCGCAACTGGATGCGCGGCCCGCTGGCCAGCGCTGGCACGCAGCCGCGGATGTCACGCCCGAACACTGCAGCCGCGTTGCGTAGATCGAGGTGGTCGATGGTTGCCGTGGCCGCGCGCAGCTCGGGCACGCGTTCCATCACCAGCGCGCACAGCCCGACCAAGATGCGCGCCTCTTCGCGCTCGCGCTCGGCCTCCGCCATCTTCAGTCGATTGCCGTGGGCCACGATGCCGTGCGGCTCCACGAACACACTCGCCCCGCTCGTGCTGGCGCCATGCACGATGCCTGGCAAGCGATCGTGTGCGTCGCTGCGCACGGGCAGCACGTAGCGCCCGTCGCGCAGCGTGAAGTACCGGTCCGAGAGTAGCTCGGCGTGCTTGTCGATCACGTCTTGTAGCCTGCCGGCGATGCGTTCGCGCAGCGCGGCGATCTCCACGCGCACGCGGCGCAGCTCGTCACTGGCCTCGTCGCGCAGTGTGCCGTCGTCGCCGACAGCCGCAGCGAGCTGCGTCTGCAGCTCGTCGAGCGAAGGATCGAGCTCGGCTGCCGCAACGAGCGCTGGCAGGTTGCCGCGCCGGGCTCCGAGAAAGCGTCGCAGCGCGCTGGCGTTGCGCAGCGTCACGCGCAGCTCTGCGAGCCCCGGCGCATCCAGCACGCCGCCGCGCTCCACACGCTCGAGCTGATCGTGCACGTCGCGCAGATCGTCCAGCGGCAAGGCTTCACCGGCGGCGTGCAAGGCGACGAGCTCGGCCGTCTGCGTCAGCAGCGCACGTGTGGTGTCCTCGTCGGCAGCAAAGCACAGGCCTTGGCGTCGCGCCGAGGCTCCCCGACAACGCAAGAGCACTGCGCTTTCCAGGCGCCCCCACTCCAGGTGGTCGAGCGTGCGCTTCGAAATGGTCTCGCGCGAGTGAGCGTTCGTCACGAGCGCCGTCAGAACTTCTCGTAGGGGGAGTCGGGCGCCCCGCGCTGCCCAGCACTGTCCGGCGCTGCTTTGCCGTGTTGGTTGGGTGTGGGCTTGCCGCTGCGCGCGGGGCTGCTCACCCGCACCGGGCCAGTTGCGCGCGTGCTGGCGGCCGAGGCGAGTGGCAAGGGCGTCAGCGTGACGATGCGCTGCGCCGGGTTCGGTCCGAGCTCCACGCTGTGTTCCACGTAGCCGCGCTTGCGTAAGCTGACGCTGGTGGTTGCGCCCGATGCCACGACCACGTCGAGTGGCGACACCCCCAACTGAGTGCCATCGCGCCAGATCTCCGCGCCGCTAGGCTCGGTCTGCAGGTTCACGATGGCGTTGGCCGTCGCCGTTTCCGGCGCTGCCGCTGTCGGCGGCGAGGCTGGGTTGCTCGGGAGCTCGCTCGCGCCGAACGCCGGCAGTCGCGCGCCCGGCACTTGCACGCTGACCGCGGGCGAGGTCGCGCTGCTGTGCTGACTGCCGAGCACCAGATAGCCCGCGATGCCGAACAGCGCGGCTGCCGCCGTCAGCAGCAACAGGTTACGCGTGCCGCCTGCCTTCTCGGGCATCATCGACACGCGTTCGAGCAGCGTGGGCTGGCCACCGTTGCGCTCCATGCGCTCGACGTCCGGCAGACAGGCCCCGAGTGTTTGATCGAACTCGTCGGCGCTCTGGAAGCGCTTGCTCGGGTCTTTCTCGAGCGCCTTGGAGACCGCGGCCTCGAGGCTGCGCGGGATGCCTCGGTCCGGTGCCACCTTGGTCAGTGGCACGGGTGCTTCGCGGATGTGCTTGGCCATCACGACCACGGCGTCGGCGTCGACGAACGGCGGCTGCCCCGCGAGAAACTCGTAGAGCATGATGCCTACGGCGTAGAGGTCGGTGCGCGGGTCGAGCGCCTTGCCCGCCGCTTGCTCGGGCGCCATGTAGCGCGGCGTGCCGAACACCGTGCCGTCGAGCGTCTCGAACTGATCGATCTTGCGCTCGCCCTCTACGGCCTTGGCGATGCCGAAGTCGAGCACCTTCACGATGGGCGTGGCTTCGCCCTGCACCCGCGCCAGGAAGATGTTGTCCGGCTTGAGGTCGCGATGCACGATGCCCTTCACGTGCGCTTCGCCGACCGAACGCAACACCTGCTGCGCGTACATCACCGATTCCCGCACGGACAGCGCGCGGTGCTGCATCAACCGGTCGGTGACCGGCTCACCTTCGAGCAACTCCATCGCCAGGTAGAGCAGGCCTTCGTCAGTGGCACCGAAGTCGAACACGCGCACAGTGTTCGGGTGGTTGAGCGCGCTCATCGCTTGGGCTTCGCGACGGAAGCGCTGCACGGTGTCGCCGCCCCACGCCAGGTCGCGCTTGAGCACCTTGAGCGCCACGGGCCTGCCGAGGCCAGACTGCACGGCGCGATACACCGCGCCCATCGCACCTGCTCCGACACACGCCTGGATCTTGTAGCGACCCGCGATGGTGGAGCCGATTAATGGATCGCGATCGCGATCGCGGTTGGCGCCTGCAGGCGGATTGATCGCGGGCATCGAGGTCATGGCGGGCATCGAGAGCTGTCGTCTGCGCCGGTGTGCACGTGTCTGCGCAGCCGTCGCGACGTTTCGCCAATCACGATAACACGGATTTCCGAGAGCGCAGAGCATGGGGGTTGACTCCAAAAACGTTTGTCTCCACCGTGATCGGCCACATGCAGACCTACGACAAGCTCTACATCGACGGCAGCTGGGTAGCCCCCTGCGGCAAGGGCAGCATCGACGTCATCGATTCGTCCAACGAGTCGGTCATGGCGCGCATCCCTGAAGGCGATGCGCAAGACATCGATCGTGCGGTGCGTGCGGCTGCCGCAGCGTTACCAGCGTGGTCGCAGCGCAGCGTGGAAGAGCGTGCCGGCTACCTCGTGAAGATCTCCGAGGCGCTTGGCAAGCGCAGCGACGAGCTCGCGCAGATCATGGCGCGCGAGGTCGGCATGCCCATCATGCTCTCGAAGATGATCCAGGCGGGTCTGCCGATCGCGAACTTCGGCGTGTTCGCGCAGATGGCGCGCCAATACAGCTTCGAAGAGCAGGTCGGCAACTCGCTCGTGCTGCGCGAGCCCATCGGTGTCGTCGGCTGTATCACGCCGTGGAACTACCCGCTGCACCAGATCGCCGCGAAGGTCGGCCCCGCGCTCGCCGTGGGTTGTACGGTGGTGGTGAAACCGAGCGAGATAGCGCCGATCAACGCGTTCATCCTCGCCGAGGTCATCCACGAAGTCGGCTTGCCCAAGGGCGTGTTCAACCTCGTCACGGGCTACGGTCCGGTGGCGGGCGAAGCCCTGGTGTCGCACCCGCAGGTCGACATGGTGTCGTTCACCGGCTCCACGCGCGCCGGCCGTCGCATCTCCGAGCTGGCTGCGCAAAGCGTCAAGCGCGTGGCGCTCGAGCTCGGCGGCAAGTCGGCCAACATCTTGCTCGACGACGCCGATCTGCAGAAAGCCGTGCGCAATGGCGTCAACGCTTGCTACCTGAACTCGGGCCAGACCTGCAGCGCGCTCACGCGCATGCTCGTGCCGCGCGCGCGCCTGGCAGAAGCCACGGCCATCGCCAAGCAGGTCGCCGAGGAGTTCACGCTGGGCGATCCGGTGAAGGGCGCAGGTCGTCTTGGGCCGCTGGTCTCCGCCGCGCAGCGCGATCGCGTGCGCAGCTACATTCGCAAGGGTCTCGAAGAAGGCGCCAAGCTCGTCACTGGCGGCGCCGAAGCTCCCGCCGATCTGCCGAGCGGCTTCTACGTGAAGCCCACGGTGTTCAGCGAGGTGAAGAACAGCATGACCATCGCCCAGGAAGAGATCTTCGGGCCGGTGCTCTGCATCATCCCGTACGACAGCGAGGAAGACGCCATCGCTATCGCCAACGACAGCATCTACGGCTTGGCCGGTGGCGTATGGTCCGCCGATGTCGAGCGCGCCAAGCGTGTCGCACGACGCATGCGCACGGGGCAAGTCGAGGTCAACGGCGGTCACTACAACTTGCTCGCGCCCTTCGGCGGCTACAAGCAATCCGGCAACGGCCGCGAGATGGGCAAGTTCGGTCTCGACGAGTTCGTGGAGATCAAGTCACTGCAGCTGTAGGCGGCGGCTGTTGCGCGGTGCGCCGTCAGAACACACCGTCAGAACACGCCGTCAGAACACGCCGTGTACGTCTAGCAACGCGCGCTGTCCGTCGAAGTACACGCTCGCCCGCGCGGGCGGCGCTGCCTTTTCGGCGGGTGCGTGGCGCATGAAGAAGAGCAGGGCCGCGCCGGTGATGGCCAGCGCACCGCCGGCGAACAACAGATCCGAGGTCAGCGCCAGATTCTTCGTCTGCGCAGCGAGCACGTCGTGGCGGTGGACCGTACCGGCTTCGCCGACCACGAAGTCCCTGACGCGCTTCTCGCGCTGCACGGCGAGCACGCCCGCCACGGCGCCGCCGCCGACGAGCCCAACGCCGAGCCCAGCCGTCGTCCAGAACAACCAATCCGCTCGACCGAGCGCGGGTCGCGGCGCGGGCGTAGGCTCGAAGCTCTTGAGTCCTGCTTCGTTGGCGCGGCTCGCGGCCAGCTCGTCTTTGGCGCCGCGCAAACGCCGGATGGTCAGCTCGATCTTCTCGCGCTCGGCGCTCGTCGCCTGCGGGATCACTTCCAGATAGTGTTGGTAGTTGGTGATGGCCTCGTCGAGGTTGCCGAGGTCTTCGTGCACGCGTGCCACGTTGTAGATGAGGTTCGGCGAATCGGGGTCGAGCGCGAGCGCGTACTTCAGCTCTTCGAGCGCCTCGCGGTAGCGGCCGGCGAGGTAGTGCTCGCGCCCGCGCTGGTAGTGTTCGAGCGCTTGGTTCGGTGCTTTGCCGGCGCCGGGTGCTGACGCGGGCATCTCGGCCAGCGGAGCAGGCGTTTCGCCCGCGCGCGGGCTCGCTGCCGCAGGCTCCGCGGCTTGGCCCTGCACCCGGGCGACGGGCGCCAGCGCCAGACTGGCGCAGATGCCAAGCACACTCGCCAGCGCTTGCGCTGTGCGTGCAGCAGTCCTCGATGTACCCGGCCGTACCACTGCGCCCACGGTACAGCGCGCAGGGTGCCACCGCCAAGTCGGAACGCGGGGCAGCGGGGCGATGCCTGTCTATGATATGTGGCAGCCATGGCACCACGCGTGTTCCCCTTGGCGACTGTCCTAGTGACTGTGCTCGGGCTGGCCCAGTTGGCCGCGCCCGCGCACGCCCAGTTCCACCGGGCCAGCGACCCCGTCGCGACACCTGCATCAGTGCTGATCGGCCAGGACGACGCCGCCGCCATCGACGTGAATCCCGGCGCGATCGGTCTGTTGCCCAGCTGGAGCCTGGTCTACACCCATACGCACATCGACCAGCGCGATACCTGGCTCGGGCAGGGTGATGCGCTCTCGTTTGCGACGCCGCTCTTCTTCGGCTTGTCCTTTGGCGCCACGCTGCAGAGCATTCGCCCCGGGCCACTCGCCGCGCGTCCAGGGCTGCTCCAAAGTGATCGCGCGCTGGCGGGCTTCGGTCTGGCGTTCGCACCGAGCAAGCGCTGGAGCGCCGGCGTAGCCGCACGCATGTTCTCGTCCAGCGACGCGCGCATCGACGGCCTGTCCGCGCTCGACGCGGGCCTCGTCTGGCACGCGTCCGATTGGCTCGGCCTCTCGCTCTCGGGCCGCGACTTGTTCGTGTCGCGCAAGGGCTTCGGCACGCAGGGCCTGGGCTTTGGCTCGTCGGCGTTGATCGGCACGCAAGTGCGTCCGCTCGGCAGCTCCGATCTGGTGTTCGACTTCGCGCTCGGTGTCGATGGCAACGACCGCAACGCGGGACGCGCGGGTCTCGGCATCCGTGTGCCGTACTTCGGGTACGCCAACGGCGTCATCGAAGTCGAGCACCTCGGCGACGCCGACCGCTTGCTCACCTTCATGGCCGAGCTCGACGCCAGCCTCGAGCACGTCACGGTCGGTGGCGGCGCGGTGTTCGGCGACGGTCTGGGCCAAGAAGCCGGCTACTACGTGACCGCGCGTATCGAAGGCCAGATGCGCAAGGGCCTGGGCGTGCGACCGCGCGTGCTCGATGTGGAGCTCGCCAGCCTCGACGAGCGCGGCATGCTGCGCACCTCGCTCCTACTCGAAGCCGCGCTCCACGACGACCGCATCGGCGGCGTGCTGCTGCGCCCGCGTAGCTCGAGCATCGGCGCAGCCTACGCGCAGGAGCTGCGCTTGCTCATCACTTCGCTGCGCGCGGCCGGCAAGCGCGTGGTGTGTCACCTCGAAGACGCCACGGGCTCCGAGTACTACGCCTGCGCCGGTGCCGACCAAGTGCTGATCGATCCGGCCGGTAGCTTGCGCATGCTCGGCAGCTCGGCCGACGTGCTCTTGCTCGGTGAGACCTTGCACAAGGTGGGCTTGCACGCCGACTTCGTGCGCATCGGCGCGTACAAGAGCGCCCCCGAGCAACTCACGCAGCAGACCATGAGCGAGCCGGCTCGCGAAGAGATCCGTGCGCTGCTCGACGACGTGCACAACCGCACGCTCTCCGATCTCTCCAAAGACTTATCCGTCCCTGCAGCCCGCGTCGCCGACATCATGGACGACGGGCCGCAGCTCGCCTCGCAAGCCCTGCGCGATGGCCTGGTGCGCGCGGCGATCGACGAAGACCGCGTGAAGAACGGCGAGCTCGCCATCTTCGGCGACAAGCCCATCGTCGACAGCGTGTCGCAATACGCGCCTTCCGACTGGAACGCCGGTCCGCGCGTGGGCGTGGTGGTCGTCGACGGAGCCATCATCGACGGTGACAGCATCGACGTGCCCTTCCTGAACATCCACATGTCCGGCGGCAAGACAGTGGTGCAGGCCATCGACGCCATGCTCTGCGATCCGCTGGTGCGCGCCATCGTGCTGCGCGTCGATTCACCTGGCGGCGCCGTGCTCGCCTCCGATCAGATCTGGCGCGCCGTGCGTCGCGCGCGTCAGCAGAAGCCCGTGGTCGTCTCCATGGGCAGCGTCGCCGCCAGCGGCGGCTACTACATCGCGTCCGCCGGCAACGAAATCTGGGCCGACCCCGCCACGCTCACCGGCTCCATCGGCATCTTCTACGGCAAGGTCGACGCCGTGGAGCTGGCCGACAAGCTCGGCGTCGGCGTCGAGGTCTTCCGGCGTGGCAAGCGCGCCGGCGCCGAATCGCCGTGGCGTCCGTTCACGCCCGACGAACGCTCCGCGCTGGTCGATCGCCTGCGCGCGTACTACCGCCTGTTCTTGCAGCGCGTCGCCATCGGTCGCGGCAAGACGCCCGCGCAGATCGACGAGCTCGGTCGTGGTCGTGTGTACACGGGCGACCGTGCACTGCGCCTGGGGTTGATCGATCATCTCGGTGGGCTCGCATCGGCGCTCGCGCGCGCGCGCCAGCTCGCGCACATCAACGACAGCGCGCAGGTCGTGGTGGTGCCCAAGCGCAAAGAAGGCTTGCTCGACTACGTGCTCGGCGACACCGGTGGCAGTAGCAGTGTCAACGCGCTAGCAGGCAGCTTGCCCGCCGAGCTGCGCACCATGCTGACGCGCGTTATCACCATGCAGCACCTGGGCGATGGCGCCGCGCTGGCCCTCTTGCCCTACGACCTCAACTTCTGAGTGTCACTGCAGGTCGCGAAATAGCCCGAGCGCGAAGCTCCCCGAACCCTCGCGCATGCGCAGCTCGATCCGGTAGGCGCCGGGCTCGCTCGGGCAGATGCCGCTGTCTACGCCGAGCACGGCGGTGGCGTCCTGCGTAACGTCGCGTTGCATCTCGACCCCACGCGGGTCGAAGAGCGCTAGCTCGAGATCGCCCACGCCCGGTCCGCCGACGCCGATGAAGCGGTAGCAGTGTCCGTACACGAGCACGGCGAGGAAACCCTGACGCTCGCGCACACCCAGCTGTCCGCGCCAGAGCTTGTCCTGCTTCTGCCAGTCAGGCGCGCCGTGGTGTGCAGCGTCGGCTACCGCTTGCCCGAGCGGGTCCGCGAGATCGGGATCGGGTGGCAACGCCGCGGCGACCGTAGGCTTCTGCTCGGCCGCCGGGCGCGCGTCGTCGCACGCCGCAATCGCCAAGCTCACGCACGCCAGCCAGCCGATGACGCGTGTCTGCGCTCTCATGCGGGTCTTGTACACCAAGCACGCCCCGCTGCATCACAGCCAGTGCGCGCGGCGTGTGCGGCGGGGCCACCCTTTGACCCTGCGTCGTGCAGCGCCTACGTTGCTGGACCATGCCGCGCGGCTCGTCTTGGTCTGCCATGCTGCTGCGTTGGCTGTCTGCGGTCGCGCTAGCGTCGTGTGCAGCGTGCGGTGACCGGTCCGCGGCGGTTGCGGCCCGCGCGCATCCCGCGCTGGCCACGGCAGCGCCTGCCAGCACACCCGCCGCGCCCGTCACGGCTGTCACTCCCAGAGCCAAAGGTCGCCTCGTGATGCTCGGCTTCGACGGCGTCGATCCCCGCTGGCTCACGCAATGGGTCCACGCCGGCAAGCTGCCAACCCTACAGAAGCTGATGGAAGCCGATTCGGGCAAGGGCTACCGGCTGCTCGGCTCCACCAATCCGCCGCAATCGCCCGTGGCGTGGACCTCGTTCGCCACCGGCACCGCGCCCGGCGACCACGGTATCTTCGACTTCATCGCGCGCGGCAGCAACCCCGCGCCATCGGGCGGCCCGATCCAGCTCAGAGTCGCCACCACGTCCTTCGAAGTGCAGCCCTCGGGCGCAGCTGTCGCGCGCAACCTGCGCAGCGGTGTGCCGTTCTGGCAGACCCTCGGCAACGCCGGCGTGCGCGTGGTTGCGCTCAACGTGCCGTATTCGTTCCCGCCCGATCCCATGCGCGATGGCCGCATGCTGAGCGGCCTTGGCGTGCCCGACCTGCGCGAGACCAACAGCACCTTCACCTACGTCGGCACCGACGTCACCGACGAACAGCAACAACATCCGCCCGGCGGCGGCGCCATGACGAAGCTCGTGATCAAAGCCGGAGTAGGGCACTTCGAGCTCGAAGGCCCGAGCGTCCCAGGCAGCGCCGATCGCATGAAGCTACCCGCCACGGTGAAGCTCGGCACGCCCGCAGGCGGCGTGACGGTGACCCTCGCCGGCACCACGCTCGCGCTCCTGCCGCAGCAGTGGAGCGACTTCGTCGAGGTGGAGCTCGTCCACGAAAGCACACGCGTGAAGGGCATCTTGAAGGTGCTCGTGCTGGAGCTGGGCAAGCAGACTCGCCTGTTCATCACGCCGATCGGCTTTCACCCGCGCGACCCGTACGCGCCGTTTTCGTATCCGCGCGCGTTCTCCGCGCAGCTCGCCGATGAGCTCGGCCACTTCTACAAGACCGTGGGCTGGGATCACGACACCAGTGCGCTCAACGCCGAGCTCATCGACGAGGCGACGTTTCTCGCTGATATGGATGCAGTCGAAAAAGATCGCCGGCAGATGCTGCTGACGCGCCTGGCCAAGCCCGATTGGGACTTGCTGATCTGGGTCTCCACCGCGACCGATCGCGTCGCTCACATGTTCTACCGCCTGATGGACAAGCAACATCCTCGCTACGACGCCGCGCTCGCCAAGAAGTACGGCGATGCCGTGCTGCACGAGTACCAGCGCATGGATGCGACCGTGGCACAGGTGCTGACCAAGCTCGGCGCAGAGGACACGCTACTCATCCTCTCCGACCACGGTTTCCACAACTATCGGCGCGGCCTGCACGTGAATCAGTGGCTCATGCAGCACGGTCTGCTCGCTCTGCAGGCCGGCGCGCGCAGCTCGAGCCGCGAGCTCCTGGTCGACGTCGACTGGACCAAGACCAAGGCCTACGCAGTTGGAACCGGGCAGATCTACCTGAACCTCGCGGGACGCGAACGCGATGGCATCGTGTCGCGCGCCGATGCCCCTCGGCTTCTGCAGCAGATCCACGACGGACTGCTCGCGCTGCGCGACACTGAGCGCGCCGCTGCCCAGGTCGTGCGTCAGGTCTACTCGGGGGCACAGATCTTCACGGGCATGCGCGCCGCGGACGCCCCCGATCTCCAGCTCGCCTTTGCGGAAAACTATCGCACCAGCTGGCAGACCATCCTCGGCGGCATTCCTGGAGCACTGTTCGCCGACAACGACAAGAAGTGGAGCGGCGATCACGCCGCGAGCGACGTGAGCGAAACCTCTGGCATCTTGTTGTCGAACCGACCGATCATGCGGCAGGCGCCCAGCATCGTGGACTTGGCGCCCACAGCCCACGTGTACTTCGGTCAATCTGTACCCACGCACTATGCGGGCAAGTCTTTGTTCTCCGCCCCGCTCGCCGCACCGACACCATGAAGACCGACCTCAAGAGTTTGCTGCTGCTGGCCGCTGGCACCTCGTTCTTCGTCTACTTGCTAACGAAGATGTTCATGCCGCGTTTTGGCGGCGACGAGCGGCTGAAGGCCGCACACGCGCGCCTCGACACCGCCAAGCGCGCGGCGCGCGATCGCACGGCGTCGCCCGAGGTGCGGGCCGCAGCGCTGCGTGAAGCCGCCGTGGTCGCACTGCACGAGCTACGCCGGCCCGAGCTGGCTGCAAGCTATGCGCTGCGCTCCGAGCGCTTGCACCCGCCTGACGCCGAGGCCGTGGGTCTGTTGGCCGCAGCGCTGCGCAAGGGCGAGAAGTACCGCGCCCTCGAGCGCATCTTGTGGCGTCACCTGGCCTCGAACGATGGTTCGGCCCCGGCGTACCAGCGCTCGTTCGACGAGCTGCTCAGCCTCTACGAGGGCCCGCTGGGGCGGCCTGAGGCGGCGAAGGTGCTGCGCGATCTGCGTGCGGCTGGGAAAGCGTCTTAGCTGAGCCGGGCACGCGCGGGCGGCTCATCGCGCCGCTGCGGTGACCCCCAAGAAAAGCAAAAGGCGGGAGAGCTTTCGCTCACCCGCCTCTCACCGTGTTGTGACGTCAGCTCAGTTGGCGTCGCCGCCGCCGTCGCCCACGTCGACGCCGGTGTCGCTGCCGCTGTCGACAGGCGTGTTGCCGCCAGCATCCTTGGCTGGGCCGGAGTCAGTGCCGCCGCCGCCGCCGCCGTCCTTGGCCGGACCACTGTCGCCCGACGTCTGGGCATCGCTGCCGCCGCCGTCGCTCCCCGGGGTTCCGCCCGGCTTCTTGTCGCTCTTGCAGCCCACCGTCGAAGCGGCGATGGCAAGGCAAGCAACCAATACGAACTTCATTCCAAGCACCTTCATCAGTTCCTCCTGTGCGCTCGACCATTTCCCGTCGAGCCTGGTCTATTACGGGTGTGATTTTACGTCCCCGTGTGATCGTTATCCAAAAATTCGAGCGGCCTTCATACGGCCATGTGTCCCAGAATCAAGAACATTCGTAGTCAGGGTTCTGCCTGCGTTCTTCGTCTCGACCAAGCGACCCGCTGCAGGCTTCCCGTCTTCAAGCCGTCGTTGGCGAGCGGACTCTTTGCAAGTCTCGGGCCCACCTGCGGCCGATGTGGATAATATTTCCTAACTCAATGTTAAGATTGGAGAACCGTCGGTGACTTGGGGCTGGGACGATACGCGGCCTGCCACGCCGGTGTGACATTCCTGTCACGGGTTTGCCGCGGCACACCTGATCCCAGATGCGCTGCCGGCGCGTCGCAGTCTTGGGACGCCACAGCTCGCAGGTTGAGTGCCGACGTTTGCCCCGCCTCGGGCGGAGGTCTTGAGTTTTCCGGACACGGCCGCTAAGAGCGGACCGCATGGTGGGCCTGCGCTTCGTCCGTGAGCTGGCCTACCGACCGCCAACCGCCTTCTTCAGGAGCCGCCGCGATGACCAGCATCAACGAAGTCCACGCCCGTGAAATCTTGGATTCGCGCGGCAATCCCACTATCGAGGTCGAGGTCGAGCTCGATGGCGGGGCCGTGGGTGTGGCCGCCGTGCCGTCGGGCGCTTCTACGGGCGAGCACGAGGCGCACGAGCTTCGCGACGACGAGCCCAAGCGCTATCTCGGCAAAGGCGTGGTGCGCGCGGTCCGCAACGTGGTCGAGACCATCGGTCCCGAGTTGCTAGGTCACGACGCGCTGGCACAGGCGGAGATCGACCGGCTCATGATCGAACTCGACGGCACCGACAACAAGTCGAAGCTGGGCGCGAACGCGATACTCGGCGTCTCGATGGCGGTGTCTCGCGCCGCCGCCAACGCGGTGGGGCTGCCGCTGTGGCGCTACCTCGGTGGGGCGCGGGCGCGCATCTTGCCGACGCCGCTCATGAACGTGCTCAACGGAGGCCGTCACGCGGACAACGGCCTCGAAGTGCAGGAGTTCATGATCGTGCCCGTCGGCGCGACGACCTTTGCCGAGGCGCTGCGCGCAGGCGTCGAGACTTTCCACGCGCTCAAGGCGCTGCTCAAGCAGGACAACCTGGCCACGTCGGTGGGCGACGAAGGCGGCTTCGCCCCACGCATCGAGACCAACGAGGGCGCAATCCGCATGGTGGTGCGGGCCATCGAGAAGGCAGGCTATCGCCCCGGGGAAGACATTGCTGTCGCGCTCGATGCGGCGTCGAGCGAGTTCTACGACAAGCAGAAGAAGCGCTACACCTTCGACAAGAAGGAGATCGACGCTGCAGGTCTGGTCTCCATCTACGCCGATCTGTGCTCGAAGTACCCGATCGTCTCCATCGAGGACGGTTGCGCCGAGGACGACTGGGACGGTTGGAAGAAGTTGACCCAAGCGCTGGGCGATCGCGTGCAGCTCGTCGGTGACGATCTCTTTGTCACCAACACGCGGCGCTTGCAGCAGGGCATCGAGCGCGAGGTGGCCAACTCGATCCTGATCAAGGTGAACCAGATCGGCACCGTCACCGAGACGCTCGAGGCCATGGAGCTGGCGGCGCTCAACGACTACTCGTCGATCGTCTCGCACCGCAGCGGAGAGACCGAAGACACGTTCATCGCGGATCTCGCGGTGGCCACTGGTGCGGGCCAGATCAAGACCGGCTCCGCGTCGCGCTCGGAGCGCGTGGCGAAGTACAACCAGTTGCTGCGCATCGAGGAAGAGCTCGGCGACGCGGCACTCTACGCCGGTCGCACCACGCTCGCCTGCGGGTGAGCACGCACGAGCGTGCGGGTCAGGCCGGCGGTGCCGTCGTTTCTTTCGCTGGCTCGGTCCGCTCGGCCAGCAAGCGCTCCGTGAAGCCGGTGTCGTACTGGCCCGCACGGAACGAGTCGTGCGCCAGCACTTCGCGCAAGAAGGTGATATTGGTCGCGAGCGGCTCGATCTCGGTCTCGGCGAGCACGCGATCCAAGGTGAGCAGCGCCTGGTGGCGCGTCGCGCCGAAGCTCACCAGCTTCGCCACCAGCGGATCGTAGAACGCTGTGACCTTCGAGCCCGGGCCCACGCCCGACTCCACGCGCAGCGCGCCCGGAGCCAGTGGCGGCCAGCGCAGCGTCTTCACTTCGCCAGGGCGCGGCAGAAAGCCCTTGTACGGATCCTCGGCATACAGGCGCGCTTCCATCGCGTGGCCACGCGGCTCTGCACGCAGCACTTCCTTGGGCAACGGTTCGCCCAGCGCGATGCGCAGCTGCAACTCCACGAGATCGAGGCCGGTGCACATCTCGGTGACGGCATGCTCCACCTGCAGCCGTGGGTTCCACTCCATGAAATAGAAAGCGCCCTGTGCATCGAGCATGAACTCGGCCGTGCCGGTGCTGAAGTAGTTGGCCTCGCGGCCGATGCGCAGCGCGGAGTCGAACAACGCCAGGCGCTTGTCGTCGCCGCCCTTGCCGAAGACCAGCGCGGGCGCCGGTGATTCCTCGATGACCTTCTGATGCCGGCGCTGGATGCTGCACTCGCGTTCGCCCAGCGCCATCTGATTGCCGGCACGGTCCGCGACGATCTGTACCTCGATGTGTCTGGGGCGATCGAGGTAGCGTTCCAGGTAGATGCGTTCGTCGCCGAACGCCGAGCGCGCGCGATTGCGGCAGGTCTCGATGGCCTTCTCGAGCTGCTCTTCTTCCTCGACGATCTGCATGCCGATGCCGCCGCCACCAGCTGCAGCCTTCACCAGCACCGGGTAGCCGATGGTTTGCGCCTGCGCGCGCGCAGCGTCGAGATCGGCGGGTGGTTCCTCGCTGCCGGGTGTCACGCGCACGCCTGCCTGCACTGCCAGTGCGCGTGCGCGCATCTTGTCGCCGAAGAGCTCGATGGAGTCGGCGCTGGGCCCAATGAACACCAGGCCGGCGGTTTCGACGGCGCGTACGAAAGCCGGGTTCTCGCTGAGCAGGCCATAGCCCGGGTGAATGGCTTTGGCGCCGGTTTTCAGTGCCGCTTCGATGATTGCCGTCTGGTTCAGGTACGAATCCTGGACGCGCGCCGTGCCGACGCACACGACCTCGTCACAGGTCGTCGCGTGCAGGCTGTCTTGCTCCACGTCGCTGCACACGGCGACCGTCGCGATGCCGAGCCGCTCGCAGGTGCGCGCGACACGGATGGCGATCTCGCCACGATTTGCGATCAGAATTTTCTCGAACATGAAGGTCCTTCGTGGCGTTCGCGGGCAGCGGAGGGTACTGCCGCTGCGCGCCGCTGGGAAGCAGCGCCCAAGCTTGACGCGGCCGAGCAGCGCTCGCCATGCTGCGCGGATGCCAGTGCTGGTCCGCTACGAAGGTGCGCGCGACAGCGAAGCGCGTGCCCAGTGCGTGCGGGTGGCTCGGCGTGCGCGCTACATGTTGCGCGCGCTCCATCGTGACAACGCCGAGTTGTCGCTGCTCTTGTGCGACGACGCAGTGATGCGACGCCTCAACCGCGAGCACCGCAACCAGGACAAACCCACGGACGTCTTGTCGTTCGCGCTGCACGAGGGACAAGCCGTGGCCGGCTCCGAGCTTGCGCTGGGCGACGTGGTGATCGCGTTGCCGACCGCGCGCAGGCAAGCCAAGGCGCACGGCTGGCCAGAGGAGCTGGAGATCTGCCTCTTGCTCGCCCACGGCGTGTTGCACCTCTTGGGCTATGACCACCGCAGCCGGGCCGAAGAGCGGCGGATGATGGCTCGCGCACATCTGCTGATGGCCGCAGGGCTGGTGGGTCTCTCCGGGGGGTGGACAAGCTCGCTGCCGCCCGCCCACTCGCGGTCGCCCGCAGGCTCCCGTACGGCCGGTTGAGCATACGAATAATCCTGTGATATCCGTATGATGGGCATTCCTTGCCGGAATTTTGGCTGACCCGCCGCGAGCGCCGCGCTCGGCTTCCCGGGCCTGTGGATAAATTGTGCGTCACTGCGGCCGGTCGAGCGCTCTTTGGCCACCTCCGGGCAGCCGTCGGGGCCCCTGCAACCCCTCCCGGGCTAGCCACGCGCGCCAAGCCAGAAGCTGGATCCTCGCGCAATCTTGCTTGTTTTGGCCACCACGGGCGTGCTTACCTCCCGTCACGCGGCCGTACCGCCTTTGCCGCAGAGCAGCACGACGCCCCCCGCAGCACGTACCCCGCCCTCAAGGAGGATCCGCATGGCCACCGACAAGCGCATGAGCAAGGCGCAGATCATCACGGAGCTCTCAGACAAGACCGGCGTAGCCAAGAAAGACGTGCAGAACCTGCTGACGGAGCTGCTCACGCTCGTGGAACGCGAGCTCGGCGAAAAAGGCCCCGGCGAGTTCGTGGTGCCGGACCTCGTCAAGCTGAAGGTGAAGCAAGTGCCGGCGCAAGCTGCGCGCAAGGGCATCGACCCCTTCACCAAGCAAGAGCGCGAGTTCCCGGCGAAGCCGGCGTCACGCAAGGTGAAGGCGAGCGTGCAGAAGCGCCTGCGTAGCCTGTAGCTGCGCAGTGCGCGCTTGGCAGTGGCCGGACGCTAACGCCGGCCGCCCTTGTACTCCATCATGCCCTTCATCGCGGACGTAGCCGCGTCCGCGATTTCGTCTTGTTCTTGCAGCTGCCCTACGCAGTCTTCACAGACGCGTTTGCGTTTGCCGTCGGCGTTGATGGTTTGGAGCTCGTCGACTTCTTCGCTGCAGCGCGGGCATTGCATGGCGTGCCTCCAGGGGCGATAGGACGCAATCTTATCACGGGGCGGGTGGTGCTGATCTGCGCGGCGTCACCGCGGCGGTGGCAAAACCCAGCACTGCGCGGGCCTGTTCCACGCTGAGGGTCGCGTGGCTCGTCAGCTCGGTGTCGTGCGCTTCCAGCGTCATCTCGCGCAGCGGTTCGCTCATGCCGACGATGGCCACGAGCGGGTGCCGCGCGAACTGGTCGCGTACGCCTAACCAGAACACGCGTGCGCTCTCGGCCACCGTCGCGGTCTCGTACTCGCCGGTCGCCACGACTTCGATGACTCCAGGCTTGGGCGTGCGGATCGACACGCGCACGCGCACGGGCACGTTGTCGACCTGGCCGTGCACGAAGCTCTTGGCGTTCTCGACCGACAGCGCCACCAGCTCGTCGTCTTCCATGGCGAGCAGGCCCGCGCTGGCCGGGTCTGCCCCAGAAGCGGCGTGCGCTTTGCGATCACGCGCCGAGAGGGCGTGGGCGACTGCGAGCACGCGCGGCAGATCGTCGGGTCGGGTGATCGCAAACAGCGACGGCGCGATCAGAGCGAGCACGCGTTCGGTGCTGTCTGCATTCCGCCACGGCGCCACTGCGATGCCGCCGCGCTTGCGCCAGGCTGCAGGCTTGCCGCACGCTTGCGCCAGCGCAGCAACCGCCTTGCGCGCGATGCTGTCGTCTCCGTGGTAGCTGCCCGCCACCACCAGACTCGAACGCTCCAGGTTGGGTGACGCCAGGAACAGCCGCGCGAGATCGTCGACGGGTTGCACGCCGGAGCCACCGAGCAGGGCGTCGAAGTCCGGGATGGCGTCGAGCAGATTGCGCACGTCGGCCGAGAGCTCGGACACGCGCACGCGATCCATGTCGACGCGCAACGCGAGCTGCGCTCCGACGGGCGCATACGCAGCCAGCGCCGGAGCGTGGGTATCGCTGATGTTTGCGATCGGCGCACCAGCATCCGGAGCTTGTTCGATCGGGGCAGGTCCAGCGTCGGGCGCGGGTCGTGGCTTCTTCTTCTTCGGTTTGGGTTTCGGCGGCGCTGGCGTGGGGCCCGCGCTCGGCTCGTTGGTGGGTGCAGCGTTCGCGGCCGGCGGCGTGATGGCGGAAGCGGATGGCGGGCTGTTCGGTAGAGGCGTCCCATCTGCCAGCCCGAACTCGACATGCGACGGCAGCTCGATCTGAAAGCCCACGTCGGGCAACGTGCCGGCCCAGCGCAGCGCCAAGTACCCGAGCAGGTGCACCAGCACCGAGCCGCACACGGCCAGCGCGAGCGCACGCCGCCACGGTAGACGAGCCGCGCTCACCTGAGGATCCGTGTGCGGGCGCTGACGATGTTCACGTTCTGTCCTCGGCCAGTCGCGGCGCGGCAGCTGCGCATGGTGGTGTGGTGGTGCCCGCGGTGCAAGCGCGCGTTGTCCCGTTGACGCGGGCGCACGGTCATGAAATCTGTCGGCCCCGAAAGTCGTGATGAAACGCTCCTTCTACATGCGGCGACAGCTGAGCTGCGCGGTGGGCCTGGCGGCTTTCGCGTGCATGTGCACGTGTGGTCTGCTGGCGTGCACCAGCCCCGACCACAAGTCGCAAGCGACGACCGCAGCCACCCAGGCCGCACCCAAGGTGGAACCGGTGGTCCCCGTCGATGCCGGTCCGCCAGTGCGCTTGTTCGCGAGCGCATACGTCGTGAAGGTGCGCACGGGGCCGAGCAAGCAAGCGCCGCGCATGGGGTACCTGCGCACGGGCGCCGTGCTGATGGCGAAGACCGCCAAGCCCGTGTCGTTCGAGACCTGCCGCAAGGGTTGGTTCGAGCTCGAGACCGGTGGCTTCGTCTGCTCCACGACCGAGGTGATGCCGTTCCACGGCAAACGCTTGCCGGAGCGCCGCCCGACCCAACCCGACCTGACCGCGCGCTTGCCGTACCCGTACGGTTACGCGATGCGGCGCAACACGCCCGTGTATCGGCGACTGCCCAGCGACGAGGAGGCTGCGCAATACGAGGGCTACAAGATTCCCGGAGTCGATGCCGGGACACCTGCTGCGTCGCCGGCCGCTGCCGCGCCGGATCCAGGTCCTGCAGCGGCGCAGCCGACAGCTGCAACGATCGGCGGTGACGCCCCCGCGAACACGCCGACTACTGTGGCCCCCGGCGCCGCTGCGCCGCTGGCGCCCCCCGCCGCCGGTGGGCCTGGCAGTGGCTCCGATGAGCCCACGAGCGCGGTGGACGAAGGCCCGCCGACACTGGCCTCACTCATGGCCGGCTCCGACTCGGTCTTGTACCGCCGCATGGAGCGCGGCTTCTACGTGAGCCTCGACCGCGAGATCAGCAAGGGCGCACGCTCGTACTGGCAGACCCAGGCCACGGGTTTCATCCCGAAGAGCCGCCTACTGCTGGTGCAAGGCTCCGAGTTCCGCGGGGTCGATCTCGAGGCGACAGGCACCGCATTGCCCGTCGGCTTCGTGCTGTCCAAGAACACGATGGCGTACGCGCCGAACGCGAAGGGCAAACTGCATGCGGCGGGTGCGCCGGGTTACCACTTCATGTTCCCCATCACGGCCGACGCCGAAGTCGCAGGCCGCGCGTTCTACGTGGCGCCCGATTCCAAGCACTATCCGGTCAAGGAAGTCGCGAAGGTGGCGCTCCGCGAGAAGCCGCCCGAAGTGAAAGACGACGAGAAGTGGATCGACGTCGACCTCACCACGCAGAGCCTCGTTGCGTACGTGGGTGCCAAGCCCGTGTACGCCACGCTGGTCTCGACCGGCCGCATCAAGGACGAGCTCGATCCGCTGCGGAATTTCCAGACACCGACAGGCTCGTTCCGCATCAACGCCAAGCACCTCACCGCCACCATGGACGGCGACCACGCGCTCGACGGCCCGTACTCCATCGAAGACGTGCCCTACGTGATGTACTTCCAGCTCGCCTACGCGCTGCACTCCGCGTTCTGGCACAACAGCTTCGGCCGCCCCCACAGCCACGGCTGCGTCAATCTCTCCCCCGAAGACGCCCGCTGGCTCTTCTTCTGGGCCGACCCCCCGATGCCTAAGTCCTGGCACGCCATCTACGCCAAGCTGAACGGTGACGGCACAAGAGTCTATGTCCACGGCGAAACGCCCAAAGGGTGAGCGCAAGGCGGGATTCGCAGCGTTTTCCGTGGGTCTCAGTCTCCCCACCAACGCGAGCGGCGCGAATTGGGGTCCAGCCGCGAGCGCGCCCGCCGCTAAGGCCGGCCCAAGGGTGCGTATGACGTACGGTGACCGCGGGAGCGAGGACGTAAGCCGCGGATGGACCCCAAGGCGCGCCGCGATCAGCCCCGCCGGCGTGTTGCTGCACAGATTCGCGTGTGATAAGAAGCCGGCCGAAGTTTAGGGATTGCGCTCTAGGTGGGCCGCCCGTTGGGTCCGCCTTTTTTCGTCTCTTTTTTGTGATTTGAAGGTCTTTTGGACGGCTCACAACCCATGTCCGGCTCGGCAGAAAAGCTGAATGGCACCACGCACTTGGCGCAATTGCGTCAAATCGTCGAGCCAGTTTGCGCCGCCCATGGGGTGGCGCTGGTCGATGCGCGTTTCACGAACGAGCACGGGCTGTGTCTGCGCGTGCTGATCGAGCGTCCAGGTGCGGATGCCAAGCGTGGCGCGGGCGTGTCGCTCGATGACTGCCAGCAAGTCAGTCGCGACCTCTCGACCGCACTCGATGTCGCGGAGTCGCTGGTGCCGACTGGTGCCTATCGTCTCGAGGTTGGCTCACCAGGGCTCGACCGTCCGCTCATCACGCTCGCCGACTTCACGCGCTTCGCGGGCGAGCCGATCAAGTTGCAGACGCACTCGCCCATCGATGGGCGACGCAAGTTTTCGGGCACGTTGCTGGGCACCGAGGCTGACTCGGTGAAGCTCGAGCAAGACGGCCAGGTTGTGTTGGTCCCTCACACAGAGATCGCGAAAGCGCATCTCGTCTACAGGTTCTGAATGGCACAGCGAACTCAAGCCGGCGAACGCACTGCGCGCAACAAAGACGCAGCCATGCAAGAAGGCACGCTCTCCCTCCAGCACATCATCGATCAGGTGAGTCGCGAGAAGGGGATCGACCCGAAGATCCTCATCGAGACGATGGAGCAGGCCATTCTCACGGCCGCCAAGCGCACCTTCGGGCCCAACCGTGAGCTCGAAGCGCGCTTCAACGAGACCATCGGTCAGGTCGACCTCTTCCAGTACATGATCGTCGTGGAAGACGTCTCCGACCCCGAGCGCGAGATCTCGGAGACCGACGCCAAGCGTTACGGCCTCGAGGCCGACCTCGGCGAGGAGCTAGGCTTCCAGATCTTCTACCTCAAGGAAGACACCGAGAAGGCGCGCCTGCAGGACAAGGAGTTCGGCGACCTGCTGAAGCTGCAGCAAGCGCGCCACGGCTTCGGTCGCATCGCGGCGCAGACGGCGAAGCAAGTCATCATTCAGCGCGTTCGCGACGCCGAGCGCGAGAACATCTTCAACGAGTACAAAGACCGCAAGGGTGAGATCATCACCGGCGTCGTGCGGCGCTTCGAGCGCGGCAGCAACATCATCGTCGACCTCGGTCGCACCGAGGGCATCTTGCCGCAGAAGTACCAGACGCCGCGCGAGACCTACCGTCCGGGCGACCGCATCGTCGCGTTCCTGTACGACATCGATCGCGAAGCGCGTGGCCCGCAGATCATCTTGTCGCGCACGGATGTGGGCTTGCTCGTGAAGCTCTTCGAGATGGAAGTGCCCGAGATCTACGAAGGCATCGTGCGCATCGTTGCAGCTGCGCGCGAGCCCGGCGCACGCTCGAAGATCGCGGTGAGCAGCCGCGATCCAGACGTGGATCCCGTGGGCGCGTGCGTGGGCATGAAGGGCTCGCGCGTGCAGGCCGTCGTGCAGGAGTTGCGTGGCGAGAAGATCGACATCGTGCCGTACGATCGCGATCCGGCGCGCTTCGTGTGCAACGCCATTGCGCCGGCCGACGTGGCCCGCGTGATCATCGATGAGGCCAACAGCGGCATGGAGCTGGTGGTGCCGGACGACAAGCTGTCGTTGGCCATCGGTCGTCGCGGTCAGAACGTGCGCTTGGCGTCGCAGCTGACCGGCTGGCGCCTGGACGTGATCGGCGAATCGAAGTTCAAGATCATGGAAGAGCAGGCCATCTCGGCGCTGGCTTCCATCGAGAACCTCGACCGCAACCTGGCGCTGACGCTCTACAAGCAAGGCTTCCGCAGCTTGGACGAGGTCGCCGAGGCGGCCGAAGAAGAGCTTGGTGCCATCGAAGGCTTGGGCGGTCCGACCAACGCGGCTTCGCTCAAGCGTCGCGCCGAGAGCGCGATGGAGAAGCTGCGGCTAGGCCGCATCAAGCGCGCCGTCAGTGGCGAAGACTTGCTGATCGATCGCGACGAGCTCTTGCTGGTGCCGGGCGTGACGCCGCGCATCGCGGACCTGCTCTTGCACGCGGGCTATCGCAACCTGCGTGACTTGCACGCCGAGGAAGACGTGGATCGCCTGGCGATTCGCACCGGGCTCGGCTCCAAGCGTGCACAGGTGATTCGCGAAGGCATCGTGAGCTACATGGCGAACGACGCCGAGCTTGTGGCGCAAGGCCAGAAGCTGGCGCGCGAGCGTCACGACGCAGAACAACAGGCTGCAGCGGCCGCGCACGAAGCGGCGGCCACCGAGGCGCGCGCAGCGGCCACGGCAGCCACCGAGGCGGCTGCCGCAGCGGCTGCCACCGCAGCGGCAGCGCCAAGCGAGCGCGAGCCAACGACTGGAAACGATGGCGAGGCGCGAGGCTAAACGACCGATGCTGGATCCAGGCCACCAAGCGGGCCGCGAAGAAGCCCAGGGTGCCGGCCACGAAGCTGGTGCCGAGTCAGCCGTGCGTTCGTGCGTGGGCTGTCGCAAGACAGACGCGCGCGACGTGCTGCTGCGTTTCGTGGCCGCGGGCGAGCCACTGGGCTTCGTGCCGGACGTGCGTCGCAAGTACCCGGGGCGCGGGGTCTCGGTGCACCCGCGCTACCGCTGCGTCGAGGCTGCCGTGCGCACGGGCGCGCTTCGGCGTGCGCTCGACGTCTCGGTGGAGACTTCGGCCGTGGAGCTGGCGCAGCTGGCGTCCGGACAATACTTGCGCCGCGTCGAAGGCCTGATCCAGTCCGCCCGCCGTGCGCGGCTCATCGCAGTGGGTACGGAAGCCGTGCGCGACGCGCTGGCAGCGCGCCGTGTGCAGCTGCTTCTCGTTGCGTCCGACGCCGAGGGGTCGCGCGGCGATTTGCAACGTGCAGCTGAACGACTGGGCCGCTCGTGCCTGGTCTGGAACGACAAAGATGGGCTCGGTCGATTGTTCGGCCGGCTAACACTTTCAGTCCTTGCGATTCTCGACACGGGGATCGCGGACGAGCTCAGACAGGCGCTGCAATGCGTCGCTGAGCTGGCACCGCCGAGCAGCCCGGGGCTGTCGGCGGCGGAGGAATCATGATCAAGACCCGCGTTTACGAAGTGGCCCGGGAGATGGGCCTCGACAACCGTGAGCTGATGACCAAGCTCGCGACGCTCGGTGTGCAGGTTCGCAACCATATGAGCTCGCTCGAGGTGGTCGACATCGACCGCGTCAAGCGCGCCGTCGAAAAAGAGAAACAGCACAACGTGGTGGAGGAGCGTATCCGCCCCACGGTCGTGCGTCGCCGGGCAGTCGCCAAGCGCGAAGACGACGACGAGCCGAGCCAGGCGACCGCCGCCGCGGAGCCCGCACAGTCTCGCGCGCACGCGCCAGCCGCGGCGCATGCCAAAGACGAGCCCAAGAAATCGGCGAGCTCAGCACAAAAGTCCCCGACCCCTGCACCGCAGCGTCGCGACACCGCGGTCCTGCGTGCAAACGAAACTGCGGCCGAACCTGCGCCCGCCGCGCCAGCGCCCAAGTCGCGCGGTGGTGAGATGCTTCCGCCGCCGCCCGCTTCGCGCGCCGACCTCGAGCCACGCGAGCTCACCCCTGAGTCGGAGCCTGCGCCCGCCGTGCGCGAGCCCGACCGTCCGCGACGCGGTGGTCCGCTGCCGTTCGATCAGCGCTTGCCCACGAGTGACCTGCCTCCGGGCGTGGTCGCGCGCGGCAGCATGGTGGGAGGCACGGCAGCGCCGCTATCGGCGGCGGCACGCGCGCGCATCATTTCCGACCATCAGGCGAAGACCGCGCAGCTGCAGCAGGTCGCGACCGGTGGCGCCACTCCGCCGCGCCGTCGCGAGCTCGCGCGTTCGGCGCTCGGGCCGACCGGCCGCCAGCAGCAGCAACGCGGCCGTCCTGGTCGTGCGCGCAAGATGGCGCCGGGAAAGAAGGGCGCGAAGACCGAGATCACGACGCCAAGCGCGGCCAAGCGCGTCATCCGCATCGAGGACGACATCGGGTTGCAGGTGCTCGCCGCGCGCATGTCGCTGAAGGCCACCGACGTGCTCGCCAAGCTCATGGAGCTCGGTACCACCGGCGTGATGATCAACTCCACGCTCGACGCCGACACGGCGAACATCCTCGCGGCCGAGTTCGGCTTCGAGGTCGAGAACGTCGCGGTCAGCGAAGACGATCTCATCACCGAAGCCCGCGGCGAATACACCGACGACGCTGCGCTGCGCCTGACGCGTCCGCCGGTCGTGACCGTCATGGGCCACGTCGACCACGGCAAGACCTCGTTGCTCGACCGCATCCGAAGCACAGACGTGGCCGGGCGCGAGTCGGGCGGAATCACGCAGCACATTGGCGCCTACCACGTGGAGACCAAGAAGGGCACGATCGTGTTCATCGACACGCCGGGCCACGCAGCGTTCACCGCCATGCGTTCGCGCGGCGCCAACGCCACTGACCTCGTCATCCTCGTGGTCGCAGCCGACGACGGTGTGATGCCGCAGACGAAGGAAGCCATCTCGCACGCCAAGGCTGCGAACGTTCCCATCATCGTCGCCATCAACAAGATGGACAAACCGGACGCACGCCCTGACGTGGTCATGCGTGACCTGGCGTCCGAAGG
The DNA here is from genome assembly GCA_017881185.1 of Pseudomonadota bacterium. Classification (GTDB taxonomy): domain Bacteria; phylum Myxococcota_A; class Polyangia; order Polyangiales; family JAFGIB01; genus JADGRF01. The sequence continues at coordinate 34,716 of JADGRE010000022.1, forward strand.
CCTGCAGTCGGAAGAGTGGGGCGGCCAGACCATCTTCTGCAAGGTCAGCGCACAGACCGGCGCGGGCATCGACGAGCTGCTCGACAGCGTTTTGTTGCAGGCCGAGGTGTTGGAGCTGAAGGCCAACCCGAACGTCCCGGCAGAAGGCGTCGTGCTCGAGGCGTATCTCGACAAGGGCCGCGGTCCAGTCGCCAACGTGCTCATTCAGGACGGCACGCTCAGCACCGGCAACATCATGGTGGCGGGTGCAGCGTTCGGTAAGATCCGCGCGATGACCGACGACCGCGGCAAGCCCGTGCTCAAGGCGGGCCCTTCGACGCCGGTCGAAGTACTCGGCCTTTCCGAGGTGCCGGAGGCCGGCGATCACTTCAACATCGTCACCGACGTGAAGGTCGCGCAGCAACTCGCCGAGCGTCGCAAGAAGGCGAGCGGGAAGTCTTCGGTCTCGATCGGTGCCAAAGTCGGCCTCGATGCCATCTACCAGAAGATGCAGGAAGGCGAAGTCGAGGAGCTCAAGCTCGTGGTCAAGGCCGACGTGCAGGGCTCGTCCGAAGCCGTGGTCAAGGCGCTCACCGAGCTGTCGACCGACAAGGTCAAGGTCGTGGTGGTGCACTCGGGGGCCGGTGGCATCACCGAGAGCGATGTCATGCTGGCTTCGGCCTCGCACGCCATCGTGATCGGCTTCCACGTGCGTCCCAGCGGCGGCGCGACCAAGATCGCCAAGTCGGAGCACGTCGAGGTTCGCACCTACAGCATCATCTACGAGGCTGTGGACGACGTGAAGAAGGCGATGATCGGGCTGCTCAAGCCCGTCTACAAGGAGAGCGCGCTCGGCCACGCCGAAGTGCGCGCCGTCTTCAGCTTGCCCAAGGGTGTCATCGCGGGTTCGTTCGTCACCGAGGGCAAGATGTTGCGCGGCGCCAAGGCGCGTCTCTTGCGGGACTCGGTACCCGTCTGGGAAGGCACCGTTCGCTCGCTGCGTCGTCTGAAGGACGACGTGAAGGAGGTCGCGAACGGTCTCGAGTGCGGTATTGGCCTCGACTACGCCGACATCAAGGAGCAAGACGTGATCGAATGCTTCGAGATGCAAGAGGTGTCGGCCGCGCTCTGAGCGCGGCTGCGCGCCGGAAGGGTCGTTTCACAGGACGGGCGTCATGGTCGTTGGCGTTTGCCGCATCGCTTTCTCTCTGCCGGGTAACGACTCGCTCAAGGGCAAGCGCAGCGTGGTCAAGCGCATCGTCGAGCGCACCAAGAGCCGATTCAACTCTGCCGTCGCCGAAGTGGGCGAACTCGATACGCATCGGCGCGCCGTCATCGGTGTCGCCGTGGTGAGCAACGACGCCAGGCACGCCAACTCCATGCTCGACAAGATCACCAGCTTCATGGCCGGGCAGACCGAGGCCGTGATGACCGGTCGGACCATGGAAATCTTGCATGTGGAGGGTGATGACTCGCCTCTGCCGTGGCAGGGCGAGCCCGTGGCGGACCACGCCAACGACGACAGCGTGCACGACGACGACAGCGTGCACGACGACGAAGACGGACAGGAGCGCTGAGGTGCCAGGACCGGTCAGCAAATCGAGTCGCAGCCAACGCGTGGCCGAGCGCCTGAAGGCCGAGCTGATGGAGCTGTTCCTGCGCGGCTTGGTCCGCGATCCGGCCGTGGCCGACGTGTACGTGACCCAGGTGGCGCTCACCGACGACCTGCGCCACGCCCGGGTCTACGTCCGCTTGACGCGGGCCGAGGTCGATGACAAGCAGCGCGACACGACGATTCGCGCGCTCGAACGTGCCGGCGGGCACCTCAGACGCGAGCTTGGTCCGCGGCTGCGGTTGAAGTACATGCCGGATCTGCAGTTCTTCTGGGACGAGGGGCTCGACAACGCCGCGCGGGTGGAAGCGGTGCTGGACGAGATCCGGCGGGAGCAAGAGGGGGAATCATGAATGGGATGGCAGATGCCGCGAAGCTGGTGCGCGAAGGCCAGCGTTTCCTGCTTACTTGCCACGTGCTGCCAGACGCCGACGCGGTCGGCTCCATGCTCGGCTTGGCCGAAGTGCTACGTGCGTTGGGCAAAGAGGTTTACCTCTACAACCGCGATCCGGTGCCAGAGCAGCTGCTGTTCTTGCCAGGCGCAGAGCACGTGCGTGCGTCGTTGCCGACTGGCGTCACCTTCGACGCCACCTTCATCACCGACACGGCGGCTCGTACGCTGCTACCCAGGCAGTTTCCGCCGCGCGCTGTCACGGGCCCGATCGTGATCGTCGATCACCACGTGGCCCACGACGACTTCGGCGACGTCATCGTGCGTGACCCGAGCGCGTGTGCGACCGCGGTGGTCGTGCTGGACCTCGCCACTGTGCTCGGGGTGAAACCGCTGCCGCGCTTGGCGGCGGCTCCGCTCTACACGGCGCTCGTCGCCGATACCGGTGGCTTTCGCTACCCGGGCACCACCGCGCAAACCCTGCGAACAGCGGCGGACTTGGTCGAAGCTGGCGTGGACCCATGGATGGTTGCCTCGCGCGTGTTTGAGAGTTGGTCGATGGCGCGCATGCGCCTCTTGGGTCTGTCCATCAACGCCATCGAGACCGAGTACGCGGGGCGTGTCGCCGTGCTCACCGTGCCGCTGGCCATGCTGGAGAAGGCCGGCGCCACCGAGGAAGCCTGCGAGGGCTTGGTCGAATACGGCCGTATGCTCAAGGGCGTCGAGATTTCCGTCATGCTGTGGGAGCGCCGTGCGCGCTCGGACGAGACAATGGTTGGCTCGCTGCTCACCCGCATGTCGTTGCGCAGCGCCGGTCGCGCCGATGTCTCGAAGGTGGCCGTGGCGCTTGGCGGCGGAGGCCACCGAGCAGCGGCTGGCGCCACCGTGAGCCTCGACCTACGTACCGCGCGCGATCGCGTGCTCGCCGAAGCCGGCCGCGAGCTCGGCATCGACCCGTGACCCGCAGGCCACAGGCTGCGCGGCCTGTCTCCCGAACCCCGTCCCGAAACCCAATGACGAACGATGCACCCAAGCCTCACGGCGTGCTGGTGGTCGACAAGCCTGCTGGCATGACGTCGCACGACATGGTGCAGCTGACACGACGCGCGCTGCGCACGCGCGCGGTGGGACACGCCGGCACACTCGACCCGCTGGCCACCGGCGTGCTGGTGCTTGGCGTCGGCGAGGGCACCAAGCTGCTGCATCACCTCACGCACCACGACAAGACCTATCTGGCCACGCTGCGCCTGGGCACGGAGACCGACTCGCTGGACGCCGACGGCACCGTCTGCGCCAGTGCTCCGGTGCCGGCAGATCTCACGCTGGAGCAGGTCCAGACTGCCGCGCGCGCGTTCGCCGGCGAGCACTTGCAGCGCGCGCCGGCGGTATCCGCGATCAAGCAGGGCGGTGTCGCGCTGCACGAGCGCGTGCGTCGCGGCGAAGAGGTGCAGGCGCCCGAGCGCCTGGTGCGTGTGCTCGATCTGCAGATCCTGGCGCTGCGCGGTCCCGACATCGACCTGCGCGTGACGGCGCAGAAGGGTTTCTACGTGCGCGCGCTGGCCAGGGATCTAGCGCTCGCGCTCGGCACGAGGGGGCATCTCACGATCTTGCGTCGCGTGGCGAGTGGCGGCTTCACGCTCGCCGATGCCACGCGATTCGAGTTGATCGAGCGTGCCCGGCGTGGAGACGAAGCCGCGCAAGTCGAGCTGCGCGCACGCTTGCTGCGCCTGTCGGCGGCGTTGCGTGGCCAGCCCTGCGTGCGCGTCGACGCGCAAGGTTTGGCCGACGTGCGGCACGGCAAGGCGCTCTTGCCCGAGCGTTTCGGGTTTGCACAGCTGCCCGCGGACGGCACCGAACCGGTGGCCGTGCTCGACGAGGGCGGTGTGCTCATCGCGCTTGGTCGCGCGCGGGCAGATCGCATCGAGATTGCGCGCGGGATCCTGTGCGACGGCTCAACGAGCGGCGAGGGTGGTTGAGCTCTCGCGCGGCAAGAGCAGCAAGTGATCCACTTCGAAGCGGGCTTCGGGCGCCGCGCAGTCGAGCCGTGCGCTCTGCGTTCCGCTGCCAAGTGTGCCGGCCGGTAGTCGCCAGCGATACTCGGCCCAAGCACCGTCCACGCGCACGGGCGCGAGCTTGTGACCGGCGATGGTCAGCGTGAGCTCGGCGGGTTGCACCGCGTCCACGCGCTTGACGCTGAGCAGCGCCGTGATCCCCGCTGCGGCGTGCGCGACACCCGACGGTACCGACAGCTGCAGCTGCGCTGCGCGACCGCTCGTCGTACACGAGGTGCGATGCAGGTAGTCCCAGTCGTGCCGCAGCGGGCCGACATAGCACTCGGCGAAACCGGCCTTGCCGGCGTGCGCTACAGTCAAATCGACGCCGCCCACTTCCCCGCGCTCGAGGGCATGCAGACGCACCAGCGATTCGCCGGTGTTGCGTACCCCAGGGTCGTCACCGGCCCAGCGCAGGATTGGCTCGATGGCGCGCGAGTCGCCCAGCGCGCCCAATGCGCGCACCGCGCCGTCGCGAACGTTGGTGTTGCGGTCCAGACGCAGCGCCTGCGTCAGCGGTGCGAATGCGCGCAGGTCGCCGAGGTCACCGAGCGCCACCACCACGAGATGGCGCGTGTGGGGATCGGCCAACATGTCGAGCAATGCGCCCAGGGCGCGGCTGTCGCGCAACCGACCGAGCCAGCGCACCGATTCTTCCCGCTCGTAGCCGCTGGGCGCGATCCACAACGCGTCGATCAATGCGGGCACAGCTGCCGGGTCGCGCAAGCGGCCGAGTGAGATGCCGGCGCGGCTGCGGATGCCGGGATCTTCCGCAGACACCAATTGTCGCAAGCGCGGTGCAGCCCTTGGGTCGAGCAAGCGCCCAAGCGCGATCGCTGCCTCGGCCGAGACCCACGCGTCCGGCGAGCGCGTCGCGGCGAACAGTGCGTCGGCTGCATGCTCGTCGGCCAGCTTTCCGAGCAAGCGCGCTGCCTCCGTGCGTTGCGCGCTGCTCGCCTGCTCGCCCTGTATCAGCTGCGACAGCGGCTGCACGGCGCGGCGATCACCGAGCCGGCCCCACTCGAGCGCCGCCTGTTCCGGGCTCTGGGTGCTGCTTGCTCCGGTTGGCGTCAGCGCATCGGTCCACGCGTAGACCTCGCCGCGCAACGAAGCGAGCAGGGCAGGGTCGTGGTCGGCGCGGTTGTCGCGCTCGCGTGGATCGCGCTCGAGATCGTAGAGCTCGAACAGACCGAAGCGTAGGTCCGCGATGAGCTTGTACGGCCAGCGGACCACCATCTTCTTGTGGATGACGGCGGAGAAGACCGGACCACGGTCGTGGCTCAGCCCGAACATCAGTCCGCGCAGATCGCTGCCGCGCATGCTGGAGGGTGCTTCGACGCCGAGCATGCCGAGCAAGGTGGGCGCGACGTCGATGCTCTCCACAGGAGCCGCCACGCGTGCCGGCGCCACGCCTTTGGCGAGCACGATCAGCGGCACATGCACCTGCTCTTCGTACAGCGAGGAGCCGTGGTACACGCCGCCGTGCTCGTGGAACTCTTCGCCGTGATCAGCCGTGATCAGCACGACCACGTCCTTGTGCAACCTTCGCTGGGTCTCGCGCACCAGACGACCGATGGCACGATCGGTTGCGAGTAACTCGCTGTCGTAGCGATCGACGTCGGAGGTGCCCAGCGTGGTGGCCTCATACGGCTCGTGCACGTCGAAGTAGTGCACCCAGAACAGCGAGCTGGGCTCCCCGCGTGCCCGCGTGCGATCCACTTCTTGCAGCACACGATCCGTCATGTCTTCGGCGGGCCGGTCTTGATGTTCGTGCAGTGCGAAACCGAAGGCGTCGTCCTCGTAGCTCGAGAGCTTCTCTCCTGCGGTGTGGAAGATGCCCTGCGTGTAGAAGGCCGCGGTGTGGTAGCCGGCGCTCGCGAGCACGCGCGGTAGTGTGAGCGTCGGCGCCGGTTGACCTAGATCCAGGGTCTCGTGCAGGTACTGCGAGGTCATGATCGAGCACAGCGAGTAGCTCGAATGTGGGGCCTGGGCGTAGGCGTGCTGGAACACGACGCCGCGCTGCGCAAGCGCGTCCATCTCTGTGCTGACGGGGCGTTTGTAGCCGTAGGCGCCGAGATGATCCGCGCGCAGCGCGTCCACCGTGATGAGCAGCACGTGCGCACCTTCCAGTGTCGGCAGGTCCTGCTGCGCACCGCGCGTCATGCGGTGTTCGCGCGCACGCCGGGCCCGCAAGCGCGCCAGGTCCGCGCTGCGCATGTCCACCTTCGGCAAGAGTGGCGAGAGCGCCATGAATAGCGCGCGCGAGTGCGGCATGTCCGAGCTGAGTAGTGCGACGCGCACGTTTTGGTTCTGGTCGAGCGTCGCCAGATTCAGCTGCAGTCCAGCCACCGCTGCGATGCCGAAGCCAAGCCCCGCCCAGTGCGCGCCCGCTGCCAGGCGACCGGCGCGCTGCGCGCGCGCCAGCACGACAGCCGCGAGCAGCGCATACAGGCTCAGCGCCAGCGCTCCGAGCGACGCGTGCAGGTAGTCGTACAGACTGGGCAGCATCAACTGGTTGAGCTTCCCCGTGGCGAATCCCAACACGGCGAGCGCTGCGAGTAGGCGCCTGGCGGAGCGCGGTGACGCGTCACGCGCGAGGGTGTAGCAGTACTGTGCGAGGTACAAGGCGCCGAGCGTTGCTGCTGTCAGCAGCAAGCCGACCAAGGGTTGCAGGAGCTCGCGGCCTGCCACGCGCGACATGTGGCCGCCGGTGAACAGCAGGCGCGCCACACCGAGCACGCCGGGCAGGGCCAGCAAGCTGAACACGATGGCGTACAGCGCTCGTTCCAGCCGTGGCGCGACCGCAGGGCTGACTCCGGCGGCGTGCGTCCAGCGCATCACCGGATCTCTGCTCAGCGCAGCCACCAGACCCGCCGCGCCGCCGACCAGCGCTCCGGCCGCCGGCTGCATGGACAGTAGCCGCGTCAGCAGCCAAGCCCGGTCGGCCCACGACTCCATGAACAACCAGTGCGCACCGAAGTCGGACAGGGCCGTCGCCGCGCCGGCCAGCGCGCCGAGCCAGACCCCCAGCGAGACGGCTTGCAGTAGAAAACGCGGCATGGAGCCCGTCTTGGATGCTGATCAGGTCGCCACGTTCGGCAATAGGCCCGGCGACAAGTGCGTGAAACCGCTACAGGAACCGGAGAAGCGGTGGAGGTGCCGACCGGATTCGAACCGGTGTGTGATGGTTTTGCAAACCATTGCCTAACCGCTTGGCTACGGCACCGCAGTCCCCGCGTAAAAGGGGGCGCAGTCGTGTAGCGCTTCCGTTTCGGCTTGTCCACAATGGCCGGCGTTTCCCCCTGGAACACGACCGTCTTTCTTGTCATTCTCCCGCTCGCCATGACCTCGACCCAGCGTGAAATCGAAGTTTCCTACGACGTCTCCAACGAGTTCTTCCGGCTCTGGCTGGACGAGCGGATGCACTACACCAGTGCGAGCTTTCTGAAGCCTTCCGAGTCGCTCGAAGAGGCACAACTCAACAAGTGCAAGATCCTCCACGACTACGCGGAGATCACCCCCGACAAGCTGGTGCTCGACATCGGCTGCGGCTGGGGCGCCAACGTGGAGTACCTGGTGTCACGGGGCGTCAAGCGCATCCACGGCATCACGCTCTCCACCGCGCAGGCCGAAGAGATTGCCTCGCGCAAGCTACCCGGCGTCTGGATCAAGGTCATCGACTACAAAGACTACGAGCCCGCCGAGAAGTACGACGCGCTCGAGTCCATCGAGATGATCGACCACCTCTGCTCGCCGGCCCAGGCGCGCGAGGGCAAGGCGATCGAGATCTACCGCCAGTACTTCAAGAAGCTGCACGGCTGGGTGAAACCAGGCGCCTGCTTCGGCTTCCAGGCGATCTTGCGTAACCGCGTGCCGCGCACGCGCAAAGAGCTCGAAGACCTCGCGTTCACTGCCGACGTGATCTTCCCCGGAGGCCTGAACCCGCGCCTCGAAGAGCTCATCGCGGCCGTGAACCCGTACTGGGAGGTGCTCGAGCTGCGCACCCAGCGCGAGAGCTACGGCAAGACCACAGGCGAGTGGCTGCGCCGCATGCGCGAGCACGAGCCTGCGATTCGCAAGCAGTGGGGCGACGAGGTCTTCAGGGACTACGACCGCTATCTCGATACCTGCGTGCGCGCGTTCAAGAATCATTGGTCGAGCGACGTCCAAATGAAGCTTCAACAAATCCCGGAATGAGCTGACGGCGACGCGCCTTGGGGTCCATCCGCGGCTTACGTCCTCGCTTCCTCGGTCACCGTACGTGAGTACGGCTCCCTCGGGCGCTGCGGGCGCGCTCGCGGCT
>JADGRE010000126.1 GCA_017881185.1 Pseudomonadota bacterium
TCGAAGTCGCGTGCGAGACCGGCTCACTGCTCGTGACGGAGCTACAACTCGATGGCGCGCGGCGCATGCCGGCGGCCGCGTTCGTTGCGGGTCACCCCATCGCCGGGGGCACGCGCTTCAGCCCCAGAGCACAAGAACGATGAAGATCTATACGAAGACGGGCGACAAGGGCGAAACCGGCCTGTTCGGCGGCGCGCGCGTATCGAAAGCCAGCGAACGTGTCTCGGCTTACGGAGACATCGACGAGCTGAATTCCGTGCTCGGCGTCGTGCGTGCGCACGACGGCGACCCCTGGCTCGATGCGCGTCTGGGCGAGATTCAGCACGATCTCTTCGCGGTCGGCGCGGAGCTCGCGAAGAATCCCGACAAAGATGTGGAGCTCGGCATCCCGGTGGTTGCGGACGCGGATGTCAAGCGTCTGGAAGACGCCATCGACACGCTCGATCGCGACCTGGCTCCGCTCAAGATGTTCGTGTTGCCCGGTGGCACCAAGGCGGCCTCGTTTTTGCATGTTGCACGCACCACCTGTCGCCGCGCCGAGCGCGCGCTCGTGACGCTTGCCGCACATGAGCCAGTGCGCGGCGAGTTGGTGCGCTACGTGAATCGCTTGAGCGATCTACTGTTCATCATGGCGCGGCATTCCAATCATCGTGCCAACCTTCCCGATGTTCCGTGGGAAGGCCGTGCGGCCAGCAAGAAAGCCTGAAAGAAGCGCGCTTTTCAGTGTATTGCCGAACACCACACGCGCGCGCGCACCCAAAGCCACTTGACCGGTGCAGCCTCGCTCATTACAGTTGAATTGGTCCTTCTGTTGAGACGCGAGGAGGTGCTGAAGTAAAGAATCTTCGTACTCTGATTGACCTCGGGGGTAACTCTCGAGCGCGGTGTGCCGGCCCGACGAGCTTCATCGGGAAGCCTAATGTGCTCGATACCAGCTCCCACCTGGTGATGAGGAGATTCTTACTCTCAGCCCGACGGTTTCGACGGTACGGATTTTATGAAGACGGCGTGACCCGCCGTCTTCAATCTTTAAAGGGACTCGCTCTGCGGGATCCGGTTGCAGCTGACAGAGGCACCGACTCTCGTGCATCACCATGACCCGCTCGCTGCCCACCTTCGAGCTCCTCGGCATGCCGCTGGCCCGCGTCGATGAGGACGCCATGCTCGATCACCTGTTCGGTGAGCTTGGCGCGGGTCGCGGTGGCTGGCTCATCACAGCGAACCTCGATTTCTTGCGGCGCTTCTACAAGGAGCCTCACATGCGTGCGCTCTACGCGCAGGCCGACGTCATGGTCGCCGACGGCATGCCTCTGGTCTGGGCTTCGCGCCTGCAGGGCGAGCCGCTGCCGGAGCGCGTGGCGGGCTCGGCGTTGATCTACCGCTTCGCGGACCGCGCAGCGCTCGAGGGCAGGCGCATCTACTTGCTGGGTGGCGAGCCGGGTGCAGGGCAGGGCGCAGCGGCTGCGTTGTGCGCGCGTGCGCCCGGTTTGCAGATTTGCGGCTACAGCGCGCCACGCATCAGCGACCCACCCACCAAAGAGGAGCTTTCGCTGGTGCGGGCCGAGCTTGAGCGCACCAAGCCCCACTTGTTGCTCGTGGGGCTGGGCTCGCCCAAGCAGGAGCGCTTGATCCACGCGTTGCGCGCTGGGTTCCCGCAGACCTGGATGGTGGGCGTGGGCATCTCGTTCAGCTACGTGGCAGGCATGGTGGTGCGTGCGCCCGAGCTCGTGCGCCGGGCCGGGCTCGAATGGGTGCATCGGCTGGCGCAGGAGCCACGGCGCCTGGCCAAGCGCTATCTGGTCGACGACCTGCCGTTCGCGTTCGAGCTGTTCACGCGCGCGCTGCTGGCGCGTGGTACCCACAAGCGCAAGCCCCGGCCCTGAGCCACACGCCGACGCGCCCGAGCCCGTATCGTGCCGGCCGAGTCTGGGTGTACACTTCGCGCATGCGAATTGTCGTCACCGGCGGGGCAGGTTTCATCGGAAGTCACGTGGCAGATGCGTTGATCGCGGCGGGGCACCACGTGCTCGTGCTCGACGACTTGAGCACTGGCCGTCGCAGCAACGTGCCGGAGCAAGCGACCTTCGTGCAGGGCGACATTCGCGCCGCGGCCACGGTCGCCCGCGTGTTCAGCGACTTCAAGCCCGAGGTGGTCACCCACCAGGCGGCGCAGACGAGTGTGTCGGTGAGCACGCGCGAGCCGCTGCGTGACGCCGAGATCAACATCCTGGGCAGCTTGAACGTGCTGCAGGAGTGCGTGAAGCAGAAGGTGCAGAAGGTGGTATTCGCCAGCACCGGCGGCGCCATCTACGGCGACGTGCCCGACGGCCAGCGCGCGCGTGAAGACTGGCTGCCCAATCCGCTCAGCCCCTACGCCTGCTCCAAGTTCTCGGTCGAGAAGTACTTGCACGCGTACAACAAAGAGCATGGCCTGCCGTCGACGGTGCTGCGCTACGCGAACGTCTACGGGCCGCGGCAAGACCCGCACGGCGAGGCGGGCGTGGTGGCGATCTTCGCCGAGCGCATCTTGCGTGGCGAGCCCATCCAGATCAACGCGCGCAAAGAGGTCGGCGACGACGGTTGCGTGCGCGACTACGTGTACGTCGGCGACGTGGTGCGAGCGAACCTCATGGCCATCCTCGGCAAGCTCGCGCAGAGCCCCGTGAACGTGTGCACCGGCGAAGCCACCACCACGCTTCACCTGGCGCGCATGATGGAGCGGGTCACGGGGAAACAGGCCATCATCAACCACGGCGCGCGTCGCGAAGGCGACGTGGAGCGTTCGGTGCTCGATCCAGGTTCACCCTCGCCGCTGGGCGCTGCGACTGCGCTCGCCTCGGGCATCGAGCAGACCATCGCCTGGTTCAAGACCCGCGCCCACGCGTAGCCGCGTTCAGCGCAGCCCGCTGCTGCTGCTGCCGCCCTCGGAGGGCAGCTTCTTCGCGATGCCCGACGGTTTCTCCGGGCTGCGATACATGTCGCTCATCCGCGGGCCACAGACACGCCGTTCCACCGCAGCAGCACAAAGCGTCGATGTGAGGATATGCTGCCATGATGCGCGTCGCTCCCACCCAACGCTCTCCGATCTGGGCCTGTTTGCTGTGTCTCGGCTGTGCGGCGAGCACGCCGCGGCCCGTGCAGCCGACGCGAAGCGAGGTCGTGATCCAGGAAGCGACCGTCGTGACCGCACGTGCACCTGCGCCGCAGCCATCGCCGCTGCCACCGCTCGCGCAGGCGCTCGACACCACGACGCCTGCGTTCCAATGCGCGTTCTGCCTCACCGAGGCGTTGCTGCGACAGAGCGCGCAGAGCGCGCAATCTGGACGAGCGCAAGCGCCGGCGCTGCCGGAGCGTTGCGCGCACTGGCTACGCGAGACCGGCGAGCCCGAGCCCAGCGGCCCCGGTGCGTACGGTGAGCTCGCCTCTGCGGCGTTGAGCGAAGCGCTGCATGGACCGCCCGCGGAGCGTGACGTGGCCGTGGCGTTGAGTGCGCTGTGGCTCGACGCGCTGTTGCCTGCGTCGCTCGTGATCGGTCCGGCGCCCGCTGCGATTGCGAGCGACCCCGCGCTTGCCCACGCCTACGAAGACGCGGCCTCCCGCCAAAATGGCATCGCACTGCATGGCGCGCTCTACACCCTGCACGGCTGCGTGACGGCCGGTGCGTCGGCAAGCGATGCAGGCTTCGCGCCCTGGGCGCAGCGCTGCGCGAGCGAGCTTGCGGCAGTCGAGCAGCGCGTGAACGCCGACCCGGCGCTCGCCTCGGCACTGGCTGCGCATCGCGCCGCGCTGCGTGTGGTGGCCGCGGGCGAGCGGCCTGCAGGGCCTGCGCAGTGCTGGGGGCCAGGTCCGGTGGTCGCAGCTCCGGCGCCTGCTGCTGCGTCGACTGCGGCAGCTGCCGCGCCCGAAGCCACGCTGCCGCCAACAGCTGCAGACGAGAAAGCATCGACCGGGTGCAGCGCAGCCCCTGCGCTCGGCGCGCCGTGGCAGCCGCCGCCGTCGCTCGAGGAAGAATTCGCGGGCCCATGGCCACGTGATCACCGCTACGGCCCGCGCGATCCGCGCACCGGGGTGCGGGTGTCCGTCGCGCTGCTGGGCGACGCCGTGGCTGTACCCAGGTTGGCCAGCAATGCGTTGTTCGCCAACAGCACGCACCAGCAGCTCGCGGCGTGTTTCGATAGCGCCGTGCCCAAAGAGCAGGCGGTCACGGTCGCGCTGCGCGCGCAGCTGTCATTCGACACGCATGGCCACGCGCAGCACCCGAAGGCGCAGGCGCTGCCCGGCGGCGACGCGCTCGCGACGGCTGCGGGCCGTGCGCTCAGCCGCTGTGTGCAAGAGGTGTTGGGTAAGCTCGCCGTCGTATGCCCGGGCGTCCCACCAGGGGTGCGCGTGGAAGCCATCGTATGCCTGCGCCGCGAGAGCCCGTGATCGGCGGGTCGTGGTGCATCTGAGCTACAGCGCGGCCACCTTCGCGATCCTGTCGCTCCTGCACGCAACCCGCGGCTAGCTCGCACCGCGACCGAACAACACGACGGGCACCGTCTTGAGCAGGATCAGCAGATCCAGCCACAGCGACCACTCGTCGATGTACTTGAGGTCGAGCAGCATCCACTCGGCGAAGTCCACGTCGTTGCGACCGCCCACCTGCCAAAGGCAAGTGATGCCCGGCTTCATCGTCAGCCGCCGCCTGCGCCAGCCTTCGATGGCGGCGTGCTCCGCTGCCGGCAGTGGGCGTGGCCCCACGAGGCTCATGCTGCCAGTGAGCACGTTGAAGAGCTGAGGCAGCTCATCGAGGCTCGTGCGCCGCAGCCAGCGTCCGAGCCCGGTCACGCGCGGGTCTTCCTTCATCTTGAACACCGGCCCGGACATCTCGTTGTCGGCGAGCAAGGCCTGCTGCTGCCGTTCGGCATCCACCGACATGCTGCGGAACTTCAACATACGGAAGGTGCGGCCGTGCAAGCCGGCGCGCGTCTGCAAGAACAAGATCGGCCGCCCCATGGTGGCCCAGATGGTCAGCGCCACGGTCAGCCACAGCGGCGCGAGCAGCACGATCGCCAGTGCCGCGAGCAGCGGGTCGAACCCGTACTTGATGGCCAGCGCGTCGGCGCGTTTGGGCGCCACATCGAAGGTGATGAAGGCGTGGTCGTATTTGTTCGTGACGCGCGGCGCAGCGTCGGCCAGCTGTACCAGGTCCACCGAGAAGCTCGCGGCGACGCCGATCTGTTCGCAGGTCACCAGCTGCTCGCGCACGCGCTCCGGGTGATTGGCCGGCGGGAAGAACATCACGTGATCGACAGGTTGCTCTTGCAGGATGCGTTCGAGCTCTTCGAGCCGGCCCAGACGCTGCGGCACCACGCAGTCGGGCGGCGGCACCGAGAGCGCGGCTTCGCCGAGCTGGGCATCCAGGTAGCCGATCACGCTGGGCGGATGCGCTTGGCTGGCAGCCGCTCGCAAGAGCGCGCTCATGCGTCGCGAAGGCTGACCGATGAGCAGCACGCGTTCCGGACCGATGGTGCGCGCATATTGGAAGCTCGCCCACGCCAGCCACAACGCCCGCTGCGCATACATCAGCATGAACGTGCACAGCAAGAACAGCACGACCAAGCTGCGGTTGATGATGGATTGCGTGAGAAACTGAATCAGGGCGAGGCCCGCCAGGCCGGTAAGGTGCAGCTTGAGCAGCTTCACCAGCAGCTCGGCGTGGCTCGTGCGCTGAGCCAGCGAGATGTGCAGCCCGAACACGCCGATCAGCGCGAGCCACAGCGGCAACACCAAGTAGACCAGGGTCGCGTGCTCGTGAAAGCGCGGCACGCCTTGCAGCGCATGCACGTAGGGTCGCAGCCGCGCATGCAGGTTCGCCGCCAGCAGCATTGAGGCCACGATCGTGAGCGCATCCAGAGCCAGCTGGACGTTTGCGAGCGCTCTATCTTGCGTACCGACGAGGTTCGTCGGCCGGCTGCTGCGCGCTTTGGTCACCGCAGGCCTTCCCTTGGCCTTCAACGTACCACGACGGACGCTGGGTTTCGTAGTTCCGCTGTCGCCCTCGGGTGCGACAGCGCCGCGGCCGGTCCGGTGCGGCCGAGAAATGGCGGGACTGCCCCCGCTGTGCGAACATCGCTCCGGCGCGCCCGGATCGGACACGACCTTGCAAACCCACGACGCAAGCGACGCAAGTCGGTCGTCCTCATCCCGCTGGCCGCTCACGGCGCTCTGTTTCGCGCTGTCGGCGCTGTGCGTCGAGGCGTTCTTTCGCACCGGCGAGCAGTACGGCGACTACCTGTTCGTGCAGGGTCGAGTCATGACCGTCGACGAGACCGAGCTCTCGTTCTTCGCCTGGTACGCGCTGTGGGGGTCGCTCGCGACCGGTTTCGCGGCCGCGGGGCTCTACCGCAGCGGCTTGCCCGATCGTCTGCTGGCTGAGCTCGGGCGTGTGCAGCCGCGCGCGTGGCCGCTGGTCTGCGGCGTCGCGCTCGTGTGCGCCTGTCTGTGCGTGTTCCTTCACGACAACCTGATGCTGCAACAGCCTGTTGCAGACGACGAGCTCGCCTACCGCTTCGAGGCGCAGACCTTGCTCTTGGGGCGCGTGGTGAGCCCGCCCGTGCCCGATTCGAGCTTCTATCAGAACCAGTTCATCATCACGAGCCCGCGCGGGCGCGTGGCGCAATACCCCGTCGGGCATCCCGCCGTGCTGGCAGTCGGCATGGCGTTGCACATGGGCGGGTGGATCGTACCGCTGCTCGGCCTGTGCAGCGTGCTGTTGACCTTTGCCGTGGGCAGGCGCCTGTTCGATGTCCGCATCGCCCTGCTGGCCGCGTGTCTGTTGTCGCTGTCACCGCAGTTCGTGCTCACGCACGCCACGCAGCTGTCCCAGCCCACTTCGGCGCTCGCGCTGTTGTTCTCGCTGTGGGCCCAGTTGCGTTTGCAGGATCGGCCGTCCGTGGGTCGCGCTGCGCTGCTCGGGCTGGCTTTGGGGTTTGCCGTGTTGGTGCGGCCCATGCCCGCGCTGCTGCTCTTGCCCGTCGTGCTGCTTGCGCAGCTGACGGCGGCGGACGCCGAGGGTGCAGCCGACTTGCGCAGCGCAGGTCGCCAGTTGGTGCGCCTGTGGCCGGCCGCGCTCGGCCTCGGGCTGTGTGCGCTGCTGCTGGCGCAGGTGAACAGACTGCAGTCGGGCAGCGCCAGCATGTCGGGCTACGACGCCATGCACGGCGGCAGCTACGTCAAGTCGTTGGGTAGTGGCAGCACCATGGCCAATTCCATCGGCGGGGCCTTCATTCGCCAGAATTTCTGGCTGCTGGGGTGGCCGTTGTCGTTCGCGTTCGTGCCGTTTGCACGCTTGCGGCGAGGCTCGCTGCTGTTCTGGGGAGCGATCGTCGCGGTCTACGCGTATCGCCTGCTCGTGCCCAAGACCGTCGTGGCGACCACGGGCCCGGTCTATGTGTTCGAGCTGGTCCCGCTGCTGGTGCTCGCCACGGTCTCGGGCGCCGCGACCATCGCCCAACGCCTGCGTCAGCTCTCGGTGCCGCGTGCGAGCGCTCTGGTGCTCAGCTGTGCGCTCGCCGCCAGTGGCGTCGGCCTGTGCAGCTTCGTGCCCGTGCAGCTGCAGGCCATTGCAACCGGGGCGTCGGCGCGGGCACGCATCTACCAGCTGCTCGAGCAGGCAAGGGCGAGCCGTGCGCTGGTGTTCGCCAACGAGCTGGTGATCTCGCAGCGGGGCGTGACATGGTCGTATTTTCCGCCGAGCCCGTCGCCGACGCTCGAGGACGAGCTCGTGTTCGTGCGCTTGCCGCGTGAGCCTGGCGGCTTGCTCACCGCGCACACCTTCTGGCAGCGGCATTACCCGGAGCGCCGCGCGTTCCTGTTCCTCGACACGCTGGACGGGGTGCGCTTCGAGGAGCTATCCGCCACGCAGCCGCCCCCGCCCACGGCGTCCATGGACGAGATCGCGACACCCACTGCGGCGCCGTGAGGCGCAGCGCGGCACGGCGCGCCCTGTCGCCGACCGTGTTTTCGGTATACACAACGGCCTTCGCGTGTGCATGTTGCAGGGGTGGGCGGCGGGTGACCACGTGCAGCCGGGTTAGCGAGGGCGGCAGCGCCTGTCAGGCCCACTGGCAAGTCTGGCCAATCACCGAATCCATCGCGCGCTGCTGGAGATAGCCATGACCGAGATCAAACACTTCATGACCGAGTCGCCGCACGCGATCGGGCACGATCAAACGCTCAAGCTGGCCCACGATCGCATGCAACAATATGACATCCGGCATCTGCCCGTGCTGGATGGTGGTGTGTTGGTCGGGGTCATCAGCGAGCGAGACATCGCGCTCAGCGGTGCCGTGTCAAAGGCCGAACAGGAGCTGAGCGTGGAAGAGGTGATGTCCGCCGAGGCATACTCGGTCGCTCCCGCCGACGACCTGCTCAGCGTGACCGCGCACATGGCGCAGCACAAGCACGGGTGCGCCGTGGTGATGAGCCACAACAAGGTCGTGGGCGTGTTCACCACGACCGACGCACTGCAACTGCTGTCAGGCCTGTTGCGTGAGGCAGGCCGCGTACCGGCGCTGCAAACCGCGCTCGACAAGTTGGCCAAGCATGGCAAAGTCGCGCCGTGACTTTGCGTGGTGCGAACGTCGCTGGATCCCCACCAGCCATCGAGCCCGTCCTGCTGATCAGCCCTGACGGAATGCTCGGGCGTGCGTGGCAGACTTTGTTGCGTGATCGAGGGGTCGTCCACGAGAGCGTCGCGTTCCCGAGCTTCGATCTGCGCGATCCAGCATGCGTGCAACAGGCCGTCGAGTCGCGTTTCCGCACCGTGATCAACTGCGCTGCCTATACCGACGTCGATGCTGCGGAGACCCACGAAGCCGAAGCCATGGCCATCAATGCCGAAGGCGTTGGGCGGCTGGCCGAGCGCTGCAAGCAAACCGGTGCGCTGCTGCTGCACTACAGTACGGACTACGTGTTCGCTGGAGACGCCAGCGTGCCGTACCGCTGCGAGGAGCCACGGCGTCCGGCCAACGCGTACGGTCGTAGCAAAGCCAGGGGCGAGGAGTTGCTGCTCGGGTCGGGCTGCGCCCACTTGCTGGTGCGAACGAGCTGGTTGTACGCAGCATGGGGCAAGAACTTCGTCGACACGATCGCGCGAGCCTGCCAGGAGCGACCGATCTTGCGCGTCGTGAACGACCAGCGCGGCCGGCCGACGAGCGCAGTGTACCTTGCCGAACGCAGCATCGCGTTGATGCAGCAGCAAGCACGCGGCATCTACCATCTGACCGATGGTGCAGAGTGCAGCTGGTTCGAGTTCGCCGAAGAGATCGTGCGCGCTGTGCACGGTCGCGCGCGCGTCGAGCCCTGCACCAGCGCCGAGTTTCCCAGGCCCGCGCGCCGGCCGGCCTACAGCGTGCTCGATCTGAGCAAGAGCGAAGCGCTGATAGGGGCGTCACGCGCGTGGCAGGACAACCTGCACGACGTGCTCGGAGCGCGGTCCGCCCACGCGTGAGTTGCCCGCCCGGGCGCAGCTGCAGTGAGCTACCGAATCGGATCCGCCCGTCGATCCCTTCGCGATCAAAGAAAACAGGGGCGTGAACGGTTACACACAAGCGTGCTGGAGGGTGAGGCCGGGCTCCCGACGAGCAGCCAGCCCGCACAGCAATCGTGGCATCGTGGCGACAGCAGCATCGCCGACCGGGCACGCGCGACAGTCGGAGCTGGCCGTGCTCGATCAACCCTTCGCTGCCTGGTGTACACCCAACACCGCACGACCCGATGGGTCCGCGTTCTTGGCAAAGCTAGCGTCCCACGCGATGGCCGTCGGAGTGCTGCACGCGATGCTGGGACCGCCAGGGACCAGTTGGGCCGCAGCCTCGCCGGGGAAGTGGCTCTCGAAGATCTCCCGGTACATGTACGCCTCCTTGGTGGGAGGCGTGTTGTAGGGGAAGCGATAGCGCGCGTTCTCCATTTCGGTGTCGCTGATGCGCTCCTCCGCTGTGGCCTTGAGGGAATCGATCCATCGATACCCCACGCCGTCGGAGAACTGCTCCTTCTGCCGCCAGACGATCTCTTGAGGAAGGTAGGTCTCGAAGGCTTTGCGCAGCGGATACTTCTCGATCTTCCGCTCGCCCACCATCTTCTCCGCTGGATTGAAGGCCATGGCCATGTCCAGGAACTCCCGGTCCAAGAAGGGTACGCGTACCTCGATGCCCCATGCGGCCATGGTCTTGTTGGCGCGCAGGCAGTCGTACTTGTAGAGCGAGTCCAGCTTGCGAACCGTTTCCTCGTGCAGCTCCTTGGCGTTGGGAGCTTTGTGGAAGTAGAGGTATCCGCCGAAGACTTCGTCCGCACCCTCGCCGGAGAGCACCATCTTGATGCCCATGGCTTTGATGCGGCGCGCCATCAGGAACATGGGCGTCGAGGCGCGTATCGTGGTCACGTCGTAGGTTTCGATGTGGTAGATGACGTCGCGCAGAGCGTCGAGGCCTTCCTGCACCGTGAAGAGAAACTCGTGGTGCACAGTGCCGATGGCCGCGGCCATTTTGCGCGCCATGGCTAGGTCGGGAGATCCCTCGAGCCCCACGGCGAAGGAGTGCAGACGAGGCCACCAGGCCTGGACCTTGTCGCCCTCCTCGACGCGGTTGGGAGCGAAGCGCTGCGTGATCGCAGCGATGACAGAAGAATCCAAGCCGCCCGAGATGAGCACGCCGTAGGGCACGTCACACATGAGCTGTTGATGCACCGCTGTTTCCAGTGCGTTACGAAGCGCGGGAATCGACAGTGGGTTGTTCTCAACAGCCTCGAAAGTTCGCCAACCGGGGTTGTAGTAGCGGATGGGCTTGTCGAGCCCTTTGGTGAGGTAGTGACCGGGTGGGAAGTCCTCGATGTGGCGGCAGAATTTGATGAGCGCCTTCATCTCTGACGCCACGTAGAGATTCCCGTGCTCGTCCCGTCCCAGGTAGAGTGGCACAACGCCGATCGGATCCCGCGCCACCAGGAAATCGTTGGTGCGCTTGTCGTAGAGGACGAACGCGAAGATGCCGCTCAGCTGATTGAGGAAATCCGCCTTGTGCCGCTCGTAGAGCGGGATGATGATCTCGCAGTCGGAAGAGGTCTTGAAGGGGAACTCGGGGAAGTCCTGCGCCAGCGCCTTGTGGTTGTAGATCTCACCGTTCACCGCGAGAACAATGTCCTCGCTCTGGTTCGTCAGCGGCTGCGCGCCATGCTCGACATCGACGATGGAAAGGCGCTCGTGCGCCAGCACCGCGTGATCGTCAGCGTACACGCCGCTCCAATCGGGACCACGATGGCGCAAGGTTCGGGCCATGGAAACTGCCCGCTCGCGGAGCTGGCGGGGATCGCTATGGATATCGAGGATGCAAGCTATGCCGCACATGACGGTCTCCTTCTCTGGGTGCCGGGATGGGCACTAGCGTAATCCGGCCGCAACCACTTCTCCCGCGTCCTCTGTCCCCCGGGAGACGATCTTCACAGTGACCACGCAATCATTTCCTTCATGATCTCGTTCGTACCGGCATAGATCCGCTGCACGCGGCTGTCGGCCCACATGCGGGCGATCGGATACTCGTTCATGTAGCCGTAACCGCCATGCAACTGCACGCACTCATCCACGATCTGGAATTCGCGGTCGGTGAGCCAGTATTTGGCCATGGCGGCGGTGACGGGATCGAGCTGGCCTCGCATGAAACGCTCGATGCAAGAGTCGAGGAAGACGCGGCCTACGTGTGCCCCGGTCTTGCACTCGGCCAGCTTCATTCGCGTGTTCTGAAACTCGAGCAGCGGCTTGCCGAACGCCGTGCGGGTCTTCACGTACTCGGTGGTGATCTCCACCGCCTGCTCTGCCGTCGCGACAGCGGCCACGGCGACCGACAGTCGCTCATACGGCAGCTGTTCCATCATCTGGAAGAAGCCTTTGCCCTCGGCGGGACCCAGGAGGTTGGCGACTGGAACGCGCGCGTCATCGAAGAAGAGCTCGCATGTGTCCTGGCCGTGTCGGCCCACCTTCTCGAGCGGGGTTCCGACGCGATAGCCGGCGAGCTCCTTGGTCTCGACGACAATGAGCGAGATGCCCTTCGGGCCAGCTGCTTTCGGGTCCGTCTTGACCGCCAAGCAAACCAAGCCCGCGTGCAAGGCATTGGTGATGAATGTCTTGGTGCCGTTGATGATGTAGTGATCACCCTCCCGACGGGCGACGGTCTTGATGCCCTGGAGGTCGGATCCGGCCGCAGGTTCAGTCATGGCGACGGCCGCGGGCAACTCGCCGGACGCCATGCGAGGAAGCCACCTGCGCTTCTGCTCCTCGCTGCCATGCGTGAGGATGTAGCGAGCGACAATGCTCTGGATGCTGAAACCGAAGTGAACCCCGGCTCGAGCGAGCTCCTCTAGGACGACCGCCGCGTGGGCGAAGGTTCCGCCGCCCCCGCCGTATTCTTGGGGTACGTCGGGCAGCAGCATGCCGATTCGGCCCGCCTTCGTTGAGGCGTCAGGGTCGGCGTGGTGCTGCTGGCGCCAGCGTTCCTGCTGTGGCACGAACTCTTCCTGGATGAATTGGCGAACCGTCTTGCGAAATATTCGTACTTCGTCGCTCAACCAGGGGGATTCATAGGCAGTGGAAGGCATCGTTGTCGTCACCAATCGGAAGAGCTCAGCGGGCGGCTCGCGACCCATTGCCGGCGCTTGGAAGGCGTGGTTCCAGGCTGGCGCCGACGAACTCTCAAGGGATATCATGTCGCGGCTGCGCTGAGTACCGAGTCCGGACAGGAGATGACCATGCGAGACGGTGATACGAGTAGCGCTGCAGGCAACTCGAACGGCCATGACGGCGAAGCCACGACGACAAGGGCTACCGTAGTGCCGGTGCTGTCCGAGCACGAGCGAAACGAGATCCTCTACGCCTGGAACGACACCCGCGCGGACTACCCGGCCAAGTGCGCGCACGAGCTCTTCGAAGAGCAGGTGGAACGCGCTCCAGACGCCGTCGCTGTGGTCTTCGAAGAGCAGCGGCTCACCTACCGCGAGCTCAACCAGCGCGCGAACCAGGTCGCGCACTTTCTCCGCAAGCACGGAGTCGGTCCGGAGACCCTGGTGGGCGTGTCGCTGAAACGCTGCCCGGAGCTGGTTGTGGGCCTGCTCGGCGTTTGGAAGGCCGGCGCTGCTTACGTCCCGCTCGACCCCGCGTACCCGCCGGAACGGCTCTCGTTCATGGTGAGCGACTCGGCCATCCGCATGTTGCTGACCCAGAGCGCGTGCAAGGACCTCTTTCCCTCCGCCAACGACAAGGCGGTTTGCCTCGACTCGGACTGGTCGACCATCGCGCAAGAACCCACTAGCAACCCCGGTGCCGGCGCGACCCACGGAAACCTTGCGTACGTGATGTACACGTCGGGCTCGACCGGCCAACCCAAGGGGGCGATGATCCTGCACGGTGGCTTGGTCAACTACCTCTGGTGGGCAATCAAGACCTATGCAGTCGAGGCAGGTGGTTCGGTACCGGTCCACAGCTCGATCTCCTTCGATCTGACGGTGACGAGCCTGTATCCGGTGCTCTTGGCCGGAGGACACGCTGAGCTCTTGCCGGAAGACATCGGCGCGCAGAACCTCCTGACGGCGCTGCGACGACACAAGAGCCGCAGCCTGGTCAAGATCACGCCAGCGCACTTGGAGCTACTGAGCCAGCAGTTCACTTCAGACGAGGCCGCGGGGATCACGAACGTCTTCGTGATCGGCGGCGAGAACCTGGTTGCCGAGGGGCTCCAGCTCTGGCGCGATCACGCTCCGGCAACCCGCCTGATCAACGAGTACGGCCCGACCGAGACGGTGGTGGGCTGCTGCGTCTACGAAGTGCAGCCGGGTGATCCGCGCAATGGATCCGTCCCCATCGGCCGCCCCATCGCCAACACGCAGCTCTACATCCTCGACCCCGAGCTGCAGCCGGTGCCGATCGGCGCGATGGGCGAGCTGTATATCGGTGGCGCCGGCGTGGCGCGCGGATACCTGAACAGACCTGAGCTGACGCAGGAGAGATTCCTGGTTGATCGTTTCTCCGGCCGAGAGGGTGCGCGCCTCTACAAGACCGGGGATCTGGCGCGCTACCGAGCAGACAAGACCCTGGAGTACCTCGGGCGTGTTGACAATCAGGTGAAGGTCCGCGGGTACCGGATCGAGCTCGGCGAGATCGAAGCAACTCTCGCGGGTCATCCAGCGGTCCAATCCTGTGCCGTCCTGGCGCGTGAGGATAGCCCTGGAAACAAGCAACTGATCGGTTATCTGGTGCCGCGGCAGGGAGAGTCGCGGGCGGCTCTGGACCTGCCCGACTTCCTGAAGCAACGGCTGCCCGAGTACATGGTGCCGACACAGTTTGTGTTGCTCGATGCCTTCCCGCTGACCCAGAACGGAAAGGTCGACCGCAAGGCGTTGCCTGCGCCCACCGAGGCAAACGTTCTCACCACCAAGCAGACCGTCGGCCCGCGCAACGAGACCGAGCAGTCACTCGCTGCGATTTGGGCCGAGCTGCTGAAGCTTGCGAACGTCGGTATCCACGACGACTTCTTCGAGCTGGGCGGGCATTCGCTGCTGGCGATCAAGGTGATGTCGCGCATCCGGGATGTGTTCGAGGTGGAGCTCCCACTTCAAGCGCTCTTCGAGAACTCGACCGTGGCCGGGCTTGCTGCACTCGTGAGTGAAGCCAATGGCTCCGAGGGCTCCGTCGAAATGGTGCAGCGCATCGAGCGACGCAAAGAGACTGGTCCCAGCCCTCTGTCGTTTGCTCAAGAGCAGATGTGGTTTCTCGACCAACTGGTGCCCGGCAGTCCTGCCTACAACATCGTGGATGTC
This sequence comes from Pseudomonadota bacterium, assembly GCA_017881185.1. Lineage (GTDB taxonomy): Bacteria > Myxococcota_A > Polyangia > Polyangiales > JAFGIB01 > JADGRF01. The sequence goes on from JADGRE010000126.1 coordinate 14,839, forward strand.
ATCGTCATCCGCGGGGAATACAACGCGCAGGCGATGAAGAGCGCCATGCGCGAGCTCTTGCGGCGTCATGAGACCCTGCGCACTGGGTTTTCGCGCACCGGCGGACAACTGGCGCAGATCATCGTACCGACGGTGGACCTGCCGCTGCCGGAGGTCGACTTGTCTTCGCTGCCGGATGAGGAGCGGGACCGCGAGTGGATGCGAGTCGTGCGTGCGCAGGGCCGCAAGGCATTCGATCTCTCGCAGGCGCCGTTGCTGCGCGCGACGGTCGTTCATACTTTGCCGCAAGAGCACAAGCTTTTCCTGACGATCCACCACGTCATCGCCGACGAATGGACGATGGAGGTGATCCAGACCGAAGTGAGCCAGCTCTACGCGGCATTCTCTCGAGGGCAGCCATCGCCCCTGCCGGAGCTTGCTATCCAGTACGCGGACTTTGCCTGCTGGCAGCGCGACTGGTTGCAGGGAGAAGTGCTGGATGCGCAGGTGGCGTACTGGAAGAGCGAGCTTGCGGGAGCCTCGCCCGTGCTGGCTCTGCCGACGGACAAGCCACGCCCTGCGACACCGAGTTTCCGTGGAGCGACGGAGCTCTTCACGTTGCCCAAAGCGCTTCTAGAGAAGCTGCACGCGTTAGGTCGAAGCGAACAGGCCACCCCCTTCATGATCTTGGAGGCCGCTTTCGCCGCCTTGCTGAATCGGTATTCGGGCCAAGCCGACATCCTGGTCGGGACGCCCATCTCCGGCCGAACGCAGAGCGAAACGGAACGGCTCGTCGGCTGCTTCCTGAATACGGTGGTGCTTCGTTCACAGTTTAGCGACCGTATGACCTTCCGCTCCCTGCTGCAGCAGGCGCGTCGTAGCGCGCTGGATGCGTACGCGCATTCGGACCTTCCTTTCGAACGCCTGGTTGCCACCATCGCGCCGCAGCGCGATCCGAGCCGCACCCCGCTGTTCCAGGTGATGTTCATCCTCCACAACCCTGATGGTGTCTCCGTAGTCTCGAGAGTGGCCGAGCATCAGAAGCTGGAGACGGGGACATCGAAATTTGATCTAACACTCTATGTCTCGGAGACCAAAGCCGGTCTTGAGTGCCTGATGGAGTACAGCACGGACCTCTTCGAGGCCGAGAGCATCCGGCGGCTGTGCCGGCATTACGGTGTGCTTCTGCAGGCGGTTGCGCGCGACTTGGACCAGAGCATCTCCAAGCTGCCGATGCTCGCTGATGCTGATCGTCAGCAGCTGCTTGTCGAGTGGAACAACACGGCAGTGGTGTATCCGGGTGGTGAAGAGTGCTTGCACCAACTCTTCGAGCGTCAGGTTGAGCGAACACGTGGTGACGTGGCGGTGGTGTGCGGCCGAGACACGCTGACGTATGGCGAGCTTGACCGACGGTCGAATCAACTTGCCCACCACCTGATGGGGCTCGGCGTCGGGCCGGATGTGCTGGTCGGTCTGTGCGTGGAACGCTCGCTGGAGATGGTGGTTGCGCTGTTGGGGATTCTGAAGGCCGGGGGCGCGTACGTGCCGCTCGATCCGGCATTTCCGGCTGATCGTCTGGCGTACATGGTGTCGGACAGCAAGATGCGGGTGCTGATCACGCATCGCGACTTGGACAAGACGCTGCGGCAGCTCCCGCCCGCGGTCGTCCGACTCGACCGTGACTGGGAGGACATTGGCAAGCACGGCGTTGAGGCACCGACGTCACAGGGTCTACGTCAGGACCACCTTGCCTACGTGCTCTACACCTCCGGATCGACCGGCATGCCGAAGGGCGTGGCGATCACGCACTCGGCGATCGTGAACTTCCTGCTCTCGATGCAGC
>JADGRE010000127.1 GCA_017881185.1 Pseudomonadota bacterium
TCGCGGCCCCCGACATCTGAGCTGCTCGATCGCCGAACATCACCCCATCGCTGCCGTGTCAGCTCGCGTCGCCGGCGAAGGGAGCCAGCTCGACTAACGAGGCTCGCGTCGCGTCGTCGAGACACGGACTGCGGAAGGCCTCGGCGTATGCGGCACTGAGCTCGGTTCGCATCACGCCAAGAGCGGTCATCGCGGCGCGACTGTCGGATTCGGCGCTGGCGATGGCTTGCGTCGCATGCGGCAGCAGCTCTCGACACTCCTCCAGTCTCGGCGCGGCACTGCCGAGCGCTTCGATCAACTCCGCCAGCGCTGCAGGGCGTGTGCGGTGCATTTCAGCTCCATCGCGGACCTGCGCCGCCACGCTGTCGTCCGTCAGTCTCTGCGCGACAGGTGGCCGCCCGGTCACGGAAGCTCTCGAGAATGAAAAGTGCCGCAAGATATAGAAGGGGCGGTCGGCATGACTCGTGCATTTGCGTGCACTCGAGGAGAAGGCATGTCGTACCCGCCATTCATCACGCCTCGATCGCCTTCCTACGAACGATCGATCTGGGAACGCCGGCACCCGACGTTCACCGGTGACCCGGAGGTGATCGCGCTGTTCGCGCGGCCCAGCGAGGCGGAGGAGAACGCACGTGCAGCCTGTGCGAAAGAGCACGGCATGCCTCTTGCGCGAGGCAAGAGCCTAGCGCGCGTCGAGGCCGCCCTCAGGCCTGCGAGCGCGGCGGCTTTCAAGACTGGCGCGACGGGTGTGATGTCGTCGCGTTCGGCGGTGACGATCATCATGGGACCGGGCACGGTGGCTGCGTGTCGCACCGGGCGGAACACGCGCGGGTTCACGAAGTCGCGTAGCGCGATGCGGTTTTTCCAAGCGGGCCCGCGGATGTCGTCGACGTGATCGGCGGAGATGTCGTTGACGTAGGCGGCCCACTCGCCGCTGCGTCCGATCGCGCGCGCGTACACGGGAGGCAAGCCGGTGAGGCTCGCGGCTTTGTCCATGACGGCGCGGCCGACGAGCCACAAGCCACGCAGCGGCGCCTTGCGAATGAACCGCTGCGTGAGGAAGAGCGCGGTGGCGGCGTTGTCGAGGTTCGGGACCTGCAGGCTTGCTCGGGACCACTGCCGTGCGCGTCTTGGTCCCTCGAACGCTGCACGCTTGGCCTCCGCCCTCGGCACACGCGCCGTACTCGACCGAGCCATGTGCGCGAATGCCAACCACCGCCGAGTAAGCAACCGCGCAGGCGGCCAAGCACGCAGCGAGCGTACCGCGGCTCACGAGGCGAGGCAACGCGAGCGCGAGAGCCGCGCAGAGACGCGGCGGATCGTCACAAGACCAAGCGCCGCGAGCGCCCGACCGTCAGCACGAACGCGCCGAGCATGCCTGCCGCGACGAAGAGCTCGCGCGCGTCCAGCACCGGCGTCCCCGCAACGTGCAAGGACGGCATGACGAGCACGATGCGTTCGAGCCACAGACCTGCGAGCACTGCGATGGAGACTGCTGCGAGCACCTTGCGCGAACGCCGGCTACTGGGGTGGAGCAGCAACACGAAGGGACCGACGAAGGTCGTGGCCACCACGACGAGGTACAGCGTGCGCCAGGGTTGCGCGCTGCGCTCGAGCACGAAGCCGATTTCGTCGGGCAAGTTCCCGTACCAGATCGGCAGATATTGCGACCAGAACATGTAGATCCACAGGATCGACAGCGCGAGCATGAGCTTGGTGAGCGCAGCACGCTGGAGCTCACCGAGGCCGCCGTCGGCAAGCGTGAGTAGCGTCACCAGCGCGATGCCCGAGTAGAGCGCGCCAACGAACAAGTGTGGTCCGATCAGCGAGCTGACCCAGTCTCGATCCAGACCCAAGACGAAGTCGATCGCCCAGAACGAGAGCACGACGCAGTAGACCACGCAGAAACCGACCGCGAAGGCGATCGGCCGGCGTTCCTTCGAGCTCGGGTCGCGCGCAACGCGGAAGCCCTGGTGAGCCATGCCGAACAGAGCCGCAGTGGCGACCAGCTCACGGACCGAGAAGAATGGACCGTTCAACCAGAAGGCTCGCGCAGGATTTGCGTGCTGGGCCCAGGGCGCCCAGAGCCGGAACGCGACGACGATGAGCGCCAGCAGCGCCGCGGCGGCCGGCAGGAAATGGGTGGCGCGCGCGGCTGCAGGATCGAGCGGCACGGCCCAGCGCGCGTGCATCACCGAAAGCAGAGCCCGGAACGCGACGGCGCCCATCGCCACACCGGCAAAGAACAACCAGCTCGCGATCAAGGCTCCGAACACGCCCCGCGCGTTCGCGCCTGTGGCGCCCCAGCCCAGCGCAACGAGCCCAGCCACGATGGCCGCCAGGCACGCTCTGCTACCAGCGCGCCCGACCACCCGCTCCGTCTCTTGCCACCAGCGCATCATGGCTTCGCTTCCTCTCCCTTGGGCGCAGGTTGCTCGCCCGCGGCGGCCGGAGCGTCGCTTGGGCCGGCCTCGCCTTCCGGTGCGTTGCCACTGCTGCTGCCGGTGCAGCCCTCACGTTGCAGGCTGCGCACGAACGACACCAGCTCCCAGCGATCACGTGACGTCGTGCCCTCGCGCAGCGACGGCATCGCTTTGCCGCCGAGCGTGATCGTGCCGTAGATGAAGCCGTCGGTGCGTCGGCAGATCGACTGATGTCTCACATCGGGAGCCTGCGGCATCTTGTCGGAGACCTTGCCATCGCCTCGACCTTCGGGGCCGTGGCACGCGATGCAATACAGGCGAAAGAGCCGAGCGCCACGCGCCGCAGCCTGCGGATCATTGGCGAACGGGTTGGTGGCGTCTTCGAGATCTTCGCGCGCCTCGACGAGGTCGACGGTACCGACCGCCACACTGCCCTCCGGCGCTTTGCGCGGTCCTTCGAGCGGCCCGACCGACGGCTGCTGGGCCATGCTTGCAGGCCACTTCTTGCCATCGCACGCACCCCCGAACGCAAGGCAAAGCACGGCGAGCGCGACACTCGAGCGCTTCATGGCGACACCTCGAGCGCGTCACCGAGCAAGGCACGGATCTGCGCAACCTCGTCCGCTGAGCGCTGCGCAAGCGGCACCAACACAGCGATGTGCCCCTGCGCGGCCGCCAGACGCGCGCTCTTCGCGACACCGCGGCGCGCGAGAGCGGAGAAGAAGATCACGGCCACGAAGTTCGTGAGCCCCGCGCCGAGCATCGTCAGCTCGAACATGACGACGGAGAACGCCGGCCACGCGAGCACCGGCTTGCCGCCCACGACCAGCGGCTCGGCGAGCGAGCCGTAGGTCACGAGAGCAATCGCCGTGGCGAGACCGAGCAACCCGCCGCCGAGGGCCAGCCAGCCGAGCTGCTGCAACCCCAGGGGATGACCCGTCTCTTCGACCACGGGATACGCGGCTGGACTGGTCAAGCGCACGTCGGCGACGCCGCGGGCGTGTAGCTTGCGCACGGCGTTCGCCGCCGCATCCGGATCGTCGTAGAGGGCCATGAGCGGGTCAGGCATGGGACTCCCCTGCGGTTGATGGGACAGCCACTGCGCCGTGGTCGGCTGACTCGCCATGTGTCGCGTCGGCTGAAGACTGAGCGTGCTGCGCTTGCTTGGTCTCGGAGATGGAGATGCTCGGGAAGATCTTCACGAAGATCATGAAGAGCATCGTGAACCAACCAAACGCGCCCGCCGTGATCATCAGCTCGTATCTGGAAGGGGTGTAGCTTCCCCACTGCGCGGGGTCGTAGCCGTGAGAGAGCGAGGTGACCACGATCATGTAGCGCTCGATCCACATGCCGAGCGACACGAGGAACGCGACGACGAGCAAGAGCCGCAAGTCGACACGAAAGCGGCGCGAGAAGCACAAGAGAGGTGCGATCGAGTTACAGAAGATCACGGACCAGAAGATCGGCGCCTGCGAGCCGACCATGCGCCACACGTAGAGGTCTCGCTCGGCGCGCTCGCCGTGAAACACGGAGAGGAACACCTCCGTGACGTAGACGAGCGTCATGATGAGCGACATCGCGAGCATCAAGCGTGCGAGGATGTCGAAGTGCGACTCGCGGATGTACGCGTGGAGGTTGTAGGCGCGGCGCAGGATGGCGAGCAGGATGATGGCGAGCGCCACGCCCGAGAAGATCGCACCCGCCACGAAGTAGGGGGCGAAGATCGTGGAGTGCCAGCCGGGCGTGATGGTCATCGCGAAGTCCCAGGACACGACGCTGTGCACCGAGACGGCGAGCGGGATGACCACGCCGGCGAAGATGGGATAGGCCTTCTCGTAGAGCGACCACTCGCCGTCGGTTCCCGAAAAGCCCAGCGACAGCGAGCGGTAGAGCCAGCCTCGAACGCCGCGCAGTCGACGACCGAGCGACGCGAGGTCGGGCAGCAAGCCCATGTAGAGAAAGAGCGCGCTGATCGTCACGTAGGAGGTGATGGCGAAGACGTCCCAGACCAGCGGCGAATGGAAATTCGGCCAGATCTGCCGTTCGTTCGGATACGGCAAGAGCCAGAAGCACAGCCAGGCTCGCCCCAGATGGATCACCGGAAACAGCCCCGCCGTCATGATTGCGATCACGGTCATCGCTTCAGCCGAACGACCGATGCCCGCGCGGATCGGTGAGCGCGCGAAAAAGAGGATCGCCGAGACGAGCGTGCCCGCGTGGCTGACGCCGATGAAGAAGACGAAGTTGGTGATCAGCGTGCCCCACATCACGGGGGTATCGAGGCCGGTCAGACCGAAGCCGACCTGCAGGATCTGCGACCACGACCAGCCGCCGAGCGCAGCGAAACCGGCCGCAACGAACAGCGCCAGCCAGAAGCGCCAGGTCGTGCGCGTGATCGACGCTTCCATGTCGCGATCGATCGTGGCCGCCAAGGACGGAGAGGTCATCACGTGGTCTCCCTTCGGCGCCGCGCGAGATAGGTGACGCCGGGCTTGGTGTTCAGGTGTCCGAGCACGTGATAGGCGCGCTTGTCGTCGGCGAGCTTGGCCACGCGCGAGCCGGCATCCTGCAGATCGCCGAACGCCAGCGCGCTCGCCGGACAGGTCTGAACGCACGCTGGCGTGATGTCGCCGTCACGCAGCGGCCGGCCGTCGAGCTTCGCTTGCTCCTTCACCTCGCGGATGCGCTGCACGCAGAACGTGCACTTCTCCGTCACGCCCCGCTCGCGCACCGAGACGTCGGGGTTGAGCCCGAGGTTGGTGGGTGCCGGATGCGGATTGTCGTACCAGTTGAAGCGGCGTGCCTGGTAGGGGCAGTTGTTCTCGCAATAACGAGTGCCGACGCAGCGATTGTAGATCTGCGCGTTCAGACCTTCGGCCGTGTGGTACGTCGCGTAGACCGGACAGACGCCCTCGCACGGCGCGTTGTCGCATTGCTGGCACATCATCGGCACAAAGCGCAGGTCCGGGTGCTCTGCCGAGCCCTCGACGAAGCGTTCGATGCGCATCCAGTTCATGGTGCGGCCGATCGCAGCTTCCTTCGGGCCGACGATCGGGCTGTTGTTCTCGACCTGGCAGGCGGCCACGCAGGCGACGCAGCCGTTGCAGCGATCGAGATCGACCACCAGGCCCCAGCGGTGCGTGGGGTGAACATGCTCGGCGTACATCGACAGGTGCGTGTGCTCACGCCCGCCCTCCTGCCTCTGCAGCTCCGCTTCCGTCAGTGCGAGCCCCCGACCCTCTTGCCGGTCGCTGCCGTGGCCGGGCGCAAGCGCCACGTGCCGGCCCAACTTGTGGATCGAAACGCGAGACAGCAGCCCGAGCGCAGGGTCGACTCCGCGGCCCAGAAGGCCCACGACGAACGGCGCCCCGACCGCAGCGACGTCTCGCCGCAGCCCTGCGTGCTCGTGCACGGGCAGGTCCAGCTGACGCCCATCCAGCACGAGTCGAACCACGTCGCCAGTCGCCACGCCGAGCGTTGCGGCGGTCGCCGGATGCAGCTCGACCCAGCCACTCCACGAAATGCCGGTCACGGGATCGGAGATCTCGCTCAAGAGCGCGCCAGGCGAGCGACCATCGTCGGGGTGTCGCAGCGAAGGCGTGACGACGAGCGCGAGACCACTTTCGGGACCGTCGAGGCTGGCGCTGTCGAGCGCGAATTTCAACGGGTCGTCGACGAGCGCAACCACATGCACCGGCCGCGCATCGAAGATGCCGCCGCGCTGAAGATCCACGGGCGTGAGATTGTCGCGAATCTTCTCCGCGAAGCTTCCGGTCGGCAGCCCGTCGATGCGCTCGAGCGTGCGAGCAACGTCCAACAGCACATCGGCCGCAGCACGCGTCGGAAGCAGCGGCGACATCGTCGGCTGTTGAATTCCCTGTACGCCGGCGCGCGGCGAGACGGTGGACCAGCTCTCCAGAAAGTGATGGTCGGGCAACACCACGTTCGCACGCTGCGCGAGCTCGTCCATGCGATTGGCGAAGACCGCCACGAAGTCCACGAGCTCGAGCAGCTCCGTGAAGCCTCCGAACGCAGCGCCGAAGCGCAGTGGGTCGGCGTGGTGCACGACGAGCACGCCGATCCGACCGGCCCGTGCCGTCTCGATCAAGTGATCGAGACCCTGAACGCTGGGCTGCGCGTCCTGCTCCGCGGGCTCGGACCAGTGCACGGTGTGACCGACTGCGCCCGTGAGCACGTTGAGCACCTGAATCGCGCGGGCGAGCGAGACGGCGTTGTGCCCCGCCACCACGCGGCCTGGCCCGAGCACGAGACTCGGTCGTGCACGCACCAGCTGCTCGCCGAGGCGCTGGATGGTGCTCGCAGCCAGACCGGTGCGCTGCTCCACGCCCGGCAGCTCGTAGTGCGCGAGCGATTGCGTGAGCTGTGCGACGGCTGCTGCAGGCAGAGCGGACACACCCGCGCCGCCCGACGTCAAGGCGATGCGCGCCAGCGCCAGCACCAGCTCGATCTCCGTACCGGGTCGTACCGACAACCACTCGTCGGCCGCCGCAGCGGTGAGCGAGAGGCGCGGACCCACGTAGACGAAGCGACGATCGCCTTCGCTCGCCTGAGCTCGAAGCTCGGAGAGTGCCCGCGCGTGCTCGACGGGCGAGCCCCAGTCCTCGAGGAAGTCGGCTCCGATCGAAAGCACCAGGTGCGCGGCGGCGATGTCATACGACGGCTGCGTGGCAACGCCGAAGGTCGCACTCGCGGCCGCACGGATGAAAGCCGGCTCCAGTGGATCGAACGTCACGCGCTGTCCCGGCGATTGGCCGAGCGCGGCGAGCCAGGTATCGAGCAGCGTGCCCACTGCTCCGGGCTCCGGCCGCGACAACACGAAGATGGGTCGGGTGGCGGCCAGCGCCTTGCGCAGCGCGTCAGCAAGCGCGACCTCGGCGGCGTCCCATGACACCTCTTTCGACGCCGCGCCCGCATGCTCGCGCATGGAAGGAACCCCGAGGCGCTTCGGGTCGTAGAGACTTTCGATGGACGCTTGGCCGCGAACGCACAGCGCGCCGCGACCGATCGGATGCTCGGGGTTGCCCTCGAGCTTGACCACGTGACCTTCACGACTGCGGGCGGTCATACCGCAGCCGGCCGAGCACTCGCGGCACACGGTGCGGTAGAAGAGCGACAGACCGGGGATGGCGTCGGGTGGTGGAGCGATCCACGGAATCACGTGTCGCGCGACGGTCTCGCCACAGCCGAGCAGCGCAGTGCTGCCCGCGGCTGCACCCACGAGAAAGCGCCGGCGCGAGACAGGTGGAATGTCTACGCTCATGGGGTCACCTCACTTGTGGCACGTGATGCATTCGGTGGATGCGCCCCGTTGCTTGTGGCAGGTCATGCACCAGCCCATTTTCATCGGGCTCACGCGCGTGACCTTGGACATCGCTGCGACGTTGCCGTGGCACTTGGAGCAATCCAGGCCCGCTCGAATGTGCATGCGATGCGAGAAGTAGACGTGGTCCGGCAGGTCATAGACCCGCGGCCACGACGGCGCCTGTCCATCCTTGTAGAGCTGCGCGAGCGCCTTGATCGGCGCTTTGTCGCTGGCCACGAAGCGGTGGCACCCGATGCAGCGCCGCACCGAAGGAATCCCTGCAACCGGCGACTTGTCGGCCGACGTGTGGCACGCCAGACACGGGATGGCGTTGCGTCCCGCGTGCAGCGAGTGATCGAAGGGGATCGAGGTGCGCGCAGCCCCCGCGGCCGCGGGGGCTGGTGCGGGCTGCGCCGTGGCCGACTTGCAGCCCGCGCCCGCCACCAGACATCCGAGCACCGCGAGCGCAGCGAGCACCGGCGACGGCACCCAGCCACGCCACGAGCGCGCGGCTAGAACGTGATCTTCAGCGTCGCTGTCCCGCCTTGCAGCTTGAGCGGGAACTTCTTCTTCTTGTCGGCGCTCGAGACCTTCTTGCCCCACACCTGCACTTCGTAGTTGCCGTCCGGCATGTTCGGCAGCGTGAAGCTCCCGTTGGCTGCCACCAGCGCGAAGTACGGGTTCTGCAGCACGAGGATGTATGCCTCCATCTCCGGATGCAGCGAGCACGCCTGTGCGTAGATGCCAAGCGTGTCGAAGAGGTGACTCTTCGTCCCTCCCGGCTCCCAGGTGCCCAGGTTGTAGGCCTCGCCGTCCGGCGTGAACACGTTGTGAGCGACCGAGTCGTGGTTCGCGAAGTCGACGGTCGTGCCCATCACGATCGGCAGCACAAAAGGCGTGAACCGCATCTTCTTTTGGTCCATCGACGCGTGCGCGATCGGCGGCGGGAATTTCCCCGGAGCCCGCGTCACGAAGACGACCATGTTCTCCGTTCCACGTGGGTGCGTCACGGTGCCCGCGATCCCACCAGCTCTGGCGATCACCGAGACTGTGGCTAGTGCCACCATCGTGATGAGACCGATCAGCGCGCGTATCCCTGATTTCGATGACATGGCTTCTTCTCCTCGGGCACGGGTCCAGGCCGTGCCACAGCATGGTGCGATCGTCCGCGCGCACGCCACCCGCCCGCGCGCTTGGGAGCACGCGAACGTTTGGTCCTGGTCGTGTGGAACGATGTCGAGTCAACGCAATCTCTCCTGGTCCGTAACCGCGTAGGTCGTCAGCTCGAGGCTGCCGCGAGCAAAGCCGCTCGCGCGCAACCAGACACGGCACTCAGAACGCAAACGCAAAGGTCAGCGCGGCGCCCTCGTTCTCGATCCCGACGACGCCCGTCGCCATCGACGGCATGGCCATGCCACCCGCGGGGCCCCAGCCCGCGACCGGCGCGCCGTGCGCACCCTCGAACCAGCCGACCAAAACCAGCTTGACGTTCGGTCGGATCAGAGCTGCGACGCCGGGCGTAATCCGGTAGTCGCTGACCACGGCCGCGCCGGTCGGCGTCAGACGCACGTACTCGAAGCGCAGCGCCGGCACGAGCCAAGGCAGAGCGACCCACGACAGCTCGTCCCACTGCACCTGCATGTCGGCGCCGGTGCCGTCGGCGAGGGCTCGATCGTGGTGCTCGGTGCGCGCGCCAGCATCGAGGGTCAGCGATCCCCACTGCCCGCGCAGACTGCCGCCGAAGGTCAGCTCTTGATCCGAGAAGATGCTGCCGCTGGGCGTGCCACCCGGCGTGGCGGCCGTGCCACCTAGCGGGTTCGAGAAGCGCGACTGACCGCGTTGCACGAACAGGTCGACGCTCAGCGCAGTCTCCGCCCACGGGCGACCACCCTCGGGCGCCGCGCCGCCAGCCTCACCGTCCAGACGCATGCCGCCGAGCTTGAAGCCAACCATGGCGTACGCATCCTGCGTGTTACGAACGTCGATGTTCGAGCCCGCGTCGACGCCGATCGCGTAGTCGAAGCGGCCGCCCATCACGCCGTTCATCTCGACGCCGTTGTAGTTGCCCCACAGATCCCACTTGCCGCCGTCGGCTCCGTAGAGCTCGGTGACCGACGCCGTCAGCCAGCGCGTGTCCGCCATGTAGCTCGAGTGCAGACCGTAGCTCGAGAGCGTGGGCGGATGGCGTCCTGCCGTGAGATTGAACCAGTGCTGCGGGCCGAAGAGATCACCAAAGTGAAACTCTCCGCGCTCGAACGCGATGCCGCTGTCGTCGACCGTGAGCTCCGCGTAATACGTGATCTGGTCATCGATGGGTCCCGCTGCCCACAGATGCGCCTCGGCGGTGAGATCAGCCAGCGAAACGGCCGTTTTGTTGTCGGCCTGAGCTCCGCCCGACGAGCCATCCGGGTGCAAGACCGCTTGCCCGTTGATCCCGAACGCCAGTGGCACCCCGCCCGGCACCGACGCCGGCCACACCGAGTTCGGGAAGGTGCGCTTGGAGACGTCTTGGCCCAGCGGCGTCGGGTCTTGGCGCAGCGACTCGCTGTTGGTGCCCGGGAAGCGGTAGCCATTTCTGCGGAAGGCTTCGCCGAACGGCGTCAGCACGGGATAGACCGTGTGACAGGTCTGGCAGCTCGTCCCGTACTGCCTCGCGAACGCGGGCACCGCGTGCGCAGGTGACGCGATGAGCACTAGCGCCGCCGCGAGCGCGCAAGCGACAGCAGTAGTTACGGCAGTCCATCTGCGGTTTCGATCGACTCGATGCATCGTGTCCTCCTGAGCTGCAACGCGGGTTGGAAGTCGCTCGCGAATCGCCGTTCTCGTGACGGCACGGACCCGACCGTGTGCAAGGGGTGGACCACAACGCCTCACTTGGCTGGCGCGCGCCCTGCGCGCTCACCGCGCGATCATTTGGCCGCGGACGAGGCGAAATGCGAATTCGTGCTCGTGTGGCGTTACCGATCGGTGCCTGGCAATTGACTCCCGGAGTTACCGTCCGGTAACCGCCGGAGCGCACGCGCGGTACAGCGCCGAGCGGTACACTCTCGATCCATGATGGTGCGTCGAGAGATCGGTCGCCGAGACGCCGAGACCGCCAGCGACGCGCGCATGCCCTTCGATCCGCAAGATGCGGTCTTCGCCGCCGTTCGTGCCGCTGCGCTCGTCGGCGCCAGCACGTGGGCGTTTCTGGCGCTACCGGCAGGCTCGATGCGAGACGCCGCGCTCGCCGCGTTCGGCGTGTTCGTCCCCTATTGCCTGATGATGTACCTGGCCGGCGCAGGCATCCTGCGAACGCGGACCAAGGGCACGTTCTACGCAGTCGCGGCGTTCTCCGATCTCGCGTTCCTGGCGGTGCTGCTGCAGGTGTCCGGCGGCAACGCCAGCCCGTTCGCTCGGGCACTGCCGCTGTGGAGCGCGCTGTACGCGGCTGTCTTCAGGCTGCGCGGAGGTCTCGTGACCGGCGCGAGCATGCTCGCGCTCTTCGCCGTGTTCGGGATCGCGAGACACGTGCACTTCGATGCGTGGCATGTGCTTGCACAGCTCGCGACGGCGGCTGTCTACGGGCCGATCGTCGGTTATCTCTTCGACTGCGCGTCGCGTCGCAGCGGAGCGCTGCGTATCGCTCACGACGAGATGACGGCCGCCCACCGCAGGCTCGTCGACGAACAGACGGCGCTGATCGACGAGGAGAAGCATCGTTCGGTTTCGGTGCTCGCGGCCGGCATCGCGCACGAGATCAACAACCCCCTCTCCGGCATCATGCAGTGCGCTCGCGCCTTGAGTGACGGCACGGTGCCCGACGCGCGCAAATCCGAGTACTACAGCTCGATCCTGGAAGCGGGCGATCGCGTGAGCGGCGTGATCGCCGGGCTGCGGGACTACTCTCGCCGGCAATCCGCGGTTCCCAGTGATCTCGACGCCGCCGAGCTGGTCGCCTCGTGTCTACACAGCATCACGCCCTTGTGCGAGGAAGCCGGTGTGCACGTGCAATCCACGCTCGCCGAGGGCGAGGTGCGCGTTCGCGCCGAAGGTTCCCAGCTGCGCAAAGCGCTGACCAACATCGTGATGAACGCGATCTACTTCAGCGCGCGTGGGCAAACCGTGTCTATCCTTGCTTCCAAGCGCGGCTACCTGTGGGGCATCGCGGTCGAAGATCACGGTGCCGGGATCTCTGCGGACAACCTGGCCAAGGTGACGGTTCCCTTCTTCTCCACGAAGCCGCCCGGCGAAGGCACGGGGCTCGGTTTGGCAATCACCTACGGTGTGGTGCGTTCGTTCGGAGGCGAGCTCGAGATCACGAGCGCGCAGGGACGCGGCACGACCGTGACACTGTGGCTGCCGGCTGCGACAGGCCGAAGCCATGCTTAGCATCCTGCTCGCCGACGACGAGCCGCTGATCCGGATGACGGTCAGCGACGCCCTGCGCGCAAGCGGTCACTCGGTACAGGTGGCACGAGACGGCGCCGAAGCACTGGCGGCGCTGGAGAGCCGTGCGTTCGACGTCATGATCTGCGACATCCGCCTGCCGAAGATCGACGGACTGACGGTGTTCCGCCATGTCATCGGCATCAGCCCGAGCACCGTGGTCGTGCTGATCACGGGGTTCGGTTCGATCGCGGACGCTGTCGCGACGATCAAAGAAGGCGCGTACGACTACGTCACCAAGCCCTTCGAGACGCAGGAGCTCGTCCTCGCCGTCGATCGCATCGCCGAGCGCAAAGACTTGCGTGCCGAGCTCGACGCGGCACGCGCGGCGCTCGCGGCACGCGGCACCGGAGAGCTGCTGGTCGGTCGCACACCCGCGATGGTGCGGCTCCAGGAGCGGGTCGACGCCATCGCCGACAGTCATGCCCCGGTGCTGGTCACGGGCGAGAGCGGCACGGGCAAAGAGCTCGTGGCGCGTGCCATCCACGATCGCAGCCCGCGCCGCGACAAACCCTTCGTGGCCATCAATTGCGCCGCTTCCCGGAGTCGCTGATCGAAGCCGAGCTTTTCGGTCACGAGCGCGGAGCATTCACGGGCGCGCTCGGCAAACGCGAGGGGCAGTTCAAGATCGCGGACGACGGGACTTTGCTACTGGACGAGATCGGCGAGCTGCCACTGGCGGCGCAAGCGAAGCTGCTACGCGTGCTGCAAGACGGCACGTTCCAGCCGGTCGGCACGAACACCACAGCTCATGCGCCAAGGTAAACATCTGCGCCGCTTTGGTGTCGTAAGCCCACGGGGCGTCGCTTCCAGGCTGCCACTTCGCGGCAAACCGAAGCTCGGCGAAGGCACCCTTGATACCCGTGTCGTCGTGTCTCTTCTGCATGACGTTACGACCTCATACGGGTTTGCGGCGTGGGTGGGTCCGCGCCGTGGGCGACAGGGGAGACCCCGCGCGCGTTTGAACGCGGCCGATGGCCGGCGATTCACAGGGCGTTGAGGCGCTCGAACACACAGGAAGCACCGGAGGAAGGGGCCTCGAGACCGATGCGATACCAGACATTTGACTGGTATCGCGTCCCGAGCTACCCCAGGAGATGCCGGAGCCACCCTTCACTGCCGAGGCCGCCCTCTCAATGAAGCTCGGCGCCCTGCCCCTGCGCTATCTGTACATCTGCTGTAGCGGCTGCACCTCACGCACCCTGTGCCCGCTCCGCCTGTTGGCCCAGAAGATCGGCAAGGGCCGCGTGATCGCGGACGTGCTTCCGAGGCTTCGCTGTTCGCACTGCGGCAGTCGACCGAAGAGCGTCGAGTTGATGGAAGATGCCGGCGGTGGCGCGGCAGATCGTGTGCCGCCGTGGCGACTCGTGCTGGCCCACGCTCTGCTAAGCTCCCGTTCGATGTGCGGACGAGCCGTTCTCAACGCGGACGTGGACCAGGCGGTGGCGGCGCTCGCCGTCGATCACGTGCCGGACGACCTGCCGCTGAGGTTCGAGCGTTTCAACATCTCGCCCGGCTACAACGGCGCAGGTGCTCCCCTGGATCGTTCGTCAAACCCAAGATGAGCAACGCGAGCTAATGAACGCGTGCTGGTGGCTCATCCCGTCGTGGTGGAAGCAACCGCTGAAGAAGCTGCCCACGACCTTCAACGCGCGCGCAGAAACCATCGCGAGCAGCCGGTTCTTCAAGGACGCATTCGAGCGGCGTCGATGCCTCATGCCGGTGACCGGTTGGTACGAGTACCAAGGCAAAGCAGGGCACAAGAGATCGCTCTGCTTTCACCTGCCCAGTTGGGAGCTGCTCGCCTTCGCGGGCATCTACGAGACGTGGCAGTCACCCGAC
The DNA here is from genome assembly GCA_017881185.1 of Pseudomonadota bacterium. Lineage (GTDB taxonomy): Bacteria > Myxococcota_A > Polyangia > Polyangiales > JAFGIB01 > JADGRF01. Next base: position 14,017 of record JADGRE010000127.1, read on the forward strand.
GGAGAGATCGTCACGTCGTTCGCGATCGCAACGACGCAGCCGAGCCAAGCGGCTTCCAAGATCCATGATCGCATGCCCGTTGTATTGCATCCCGACGACTACTCAGAATGGCTCGACCCCGAGAACCGCGAGGCCGCGACGCTTGAGCGATTGCTAACGCCTTGGGACGGCGCGTTGGAGATCTATGAGACGACCGGCTTCGGAAACTCGCCGCACAACGAGGGCCCCGAGTGCATCGAGCCGGCGGGCGCGGCAGGCCAGGTGGGCTGTTCTAGGCGTGCCGTGACCTGGCGCGCTGCGCTTGCTAGCTGCCTCGGTTGCAAATGCTTCCTCGCTTCCGCGCGCTCGGTATCAAGGTGCTTCGAACATGGGAAGCAAGCCCCAGGGAATCTTTCGAGGACGACTAGCGGCCGTCGCGCTACCCTGCCCGCGTGACGGACCCAACGCAACGCTTTGCGGACACCCACGGCGCCGGCACGTTGCGGAAGCTCGGCCGCACCGGCGTCCTAGTCGAACCGGTCTCGCTCGGCGGTGAGGGCATCCTGCGAACGACTGCCCAGAGCGCCGAGGCCGTGCCGATGATCGTCGAGGCGCTCCGCCTCGGCGTGCGCTACTGCGACACCGCCCCGGCCTATGCGCAGAGCCAGGACTACTACGGCGAGGCATTCCGCGCGGCCGGCCCCGGCGCGCGCGGCCGCGTCTTCCTCGCATCCAAAACCCACGCACGCGATCGCGACGGCGCACTACGGCTGCTTGACGCCAGCTTGCGCAAGCTCGGCACCGACCACCTCGACTTGTGGCAGCTCCACGACCTGCGCGCGCCCGAGGAACTCGACCAGATCTTCGACAAGGGCGGCGCGATCGAAGCCGTCGAGCGCGCGCGCGCCGACGGCCGCGTGCGCTTCGTCGGCATCACCGGGCACCACGACCCCGCGATCCTGGTCGAGGCCATGCGCCGCTACGACCTCGACACCGTGCTGTGCGCGATCAACCCCGCCGACCCGCGCCGCATGCCGTTCCTGACCACGGTGGTCGCGGAAGCGCGCCGGCGCGACATCGGTGTGATCGGCATGAAGGTGATGGCCGCCGGTCGCCTGCTCCACGACCGCGCAGCTTCTCCGGAGGAACTCATCCGCTACGCCGCGAGCTGGGCCGACACGGTGATCATTGGCTGTTCCTCGGTCGCCGAGGTGCGCGCAAACCTCGAAGCCGGTCGGCGCTTTACGCCGATGCCCGAAGCGGAGCAGCGCGCGCTTGAGGCACGCATCGCGCCCGTGGCGGGACGCTACGACACGTTCAAGGCGTGATCGGCGTGGCCCGCGGCGTGGTGCTGCCTCCACGCCCGGCTGCGAACGACGACGGGCACGCGTTGATTGCAGCTCGGCTACTGAGCATCGAGGCATCGCACGTGCATCACGGTGTCTGCGAACCAGGCCACCAACAAGACGTCGATCACCCGACGCGATCGTTGGTTCGTATCGGGGGCCCGCACTGGTCGTGTGCTACCTGGTCGTTGCCGGCGGAGCGGCAGCCATCGAGGCGCTGGGATTTCAACGTGTTGGCACCGGTTGACGGCCGCCTAGGGCGGCGTGGAGCGCGAGCTGGCGCCAGCGCGTGAGAGGCTACCGTGCTCCGGACGGCCACACTTCATATTGCTCTCCGGTTTTCACGTCCTTATACAACCGTGACTCGTACGTGCCTGGGCTTTCTAACTGCCAGTTCGCTACCGTGGCCTTGTCGCCTGGCTCGAACCGTGTCGCGTCATGGAAGTCTGTGAGTTTCATACTGCTAGAATACCACCGCCTTAGGACATATGCAGAAACGCCTTGCCCCAATGGGATTCCAACCCGTTTACAGGGCCAAAATAGCGGTCAAAGTGGTGCCGTCAGGGTGCCGTGACTCTGCACTGTAGACGGCCACTCGTTTCCGTAGAAAAGTGACAGTCGACGTCGAGCTGCTGCGCAGGCAGCACCGGCTGGGTCATCGTTTCTTGGAGGGGCGGCGCGGTGGGTTGGTGGTCGTGCCCGGCGAGTCGTCGCGCTCGAAGCCGCGACGGTCGCGCCAAGGGTCGGCGTCGATGTCGATCTTGTGGCAGTGTTGGGCGAAGCGGTCGACAAGCGCGACGACGCACGCTGCGCCGGGGAAGACGGTGCCCCACTGCTTGAAGGCCAGGTTGGTGGAGATCACCGTCGAGCGTTGCTCGTGACGACGGCTGATGATGTTGAAGAGGATGTCGGTCGCACGGCCGTCGCAGGGCAAGTAGCCTAGCTCGAGGATGAGCACCGCAGGTTGCGTGTAGCGCTTGAGCCGCCGCTCGAAGGCGGGCAGAGACTTCCTGTTGCAGCAGGTCGGCGAGTGCAGCTGCGAGCGTCGTGAAGCGGGCGTCAGGCCCACGTATGACATCACTTGGTGCGCGCTGCCGAAGCGCTCGGGCTGGTCCACCACTGACACAAACCGCACCGCGATCACAGGTTCGAGGGGGTCTGGCTCTCATCCTGATCACGCCGCCAGAGGACGAACGGTCTTGCGCAGAGTCGCGAGGGTGAGGTCGGTGGCGTCATGCCAGCGGTCGCTGAG
>JADGRE010000302.1 GCA_017881185.1 Pseudomonadota bacterium
GCGCTGGGCGGCGCTCAGCTATGCGGGTCCGCCGCGCGAAGCCCGCCGCGGCATCGATCGCATGCGCAAGCTCACCAACGATAGGTTGGCCGCGTTGCTCTCGGGCTGTGGCATCGATCTCGCGGCCGACGCCGAGCTTGCACACGCGCTCGAGTCCGCGCTCGATGCCACCACCTGGCGTTTGCTGCGGGTGCAGCAGGGCTTGTCGCCGGTACGCGCACGCCGCGTGCTGGTGCGTACCGTGCTCGCGTTGTTGGCTGCTGACGCGCGGGCTTAGGCTGTGAGCGGCGCGATCACAAGCTCTCCACGCTCGTGCACAGCTCTCGCACGTAATCCATTCGCACCCGCACCAGCGAGTCGCGGTCGCTGCGCGCGTGCACGTGCAAGATCTCGAGGCCAGGCGTGACCGTGCCGCCGGCTACGAGATCGTCGTCGAAGCGCTTGCTGCCCGACCTGCGCGAGGTGCTGGTGCGGCACGAGCTGCAGGAGCAGCCCATGCGCGAAGTGGGCCACAGCAGCTGGGGCTGCCGCTCAGACCCCGTGCACGAGTTCACAGGCAGGTCTCTGCTTGTGTCCCGTCACTTGCACCGGCGTCGTCCGACGCCTGCCCTTGCAAGAGATCCTCGCAGTCCACGTAGACCGTCACGCCGTCCGGCGGTTGGGCGTGCGCCGTGAACGCGAAGCGTGCTTCGCGAGGCAAGCAACGCTTGGCGCGGTCCTGCGAGAAATCGTCGAGATAGACGCCTTCGCCGGCGTGCGCCGCGAGCTGGCCGGTCTTTGGATCGCGCGTCACAGCCAGCTGGTTCACTTCGCACAGCGGCCCGCCGTGCTCGCCACGTTCGGGGCGGCCGGGTCTGGGGGTGGACAGCAAGTCAGGTCGATCGGCGCAAGAGCTGGGCGTGAGTGGTTGGCCGGCGTTGTGCACAGCAGGCAGCTCCCAAGTCGTGCGACAACTCGTCAGGCCCCGCGCGTCACGTGGGAAGTGGGTCTGTAGACACACGCCATCGCCGTGCGGGCTATTGAAATTGCCGAGCTGATCAAAGACCGCCTGCGTGAGATCGCCCGCGCACAACGAACCCAGCGTGGCGTTTTCGCCGAGCTGCCACGCCAGCTCGACCAAGCGCTGCGGCGGATATGCGGTGGCGCCGTTGGCCGTGCACGAAGGTCGCAATGAAGCGCCCGGTTCCGTGGGCCAGCCGGTCTGTGTCACCGGCTGCATGCGCGGATCGCGCAGGATCCGCGTGTAGAACCCATCGCGTGAATGCGGGTCGAACGAGATCAAGGTCTGGCGCGCGCTGTCGTCCACCAGATCGGGCGGGACACCGGCGATCACCGCCACGTGTACGAGTTGCTCGTTACCGGGGCGCAACGCGCGCAAGCCATTGACGTAGCGCCGGATGGGCTGCAGCCGTTGGGCGTTGCGCGCACAGCGCTCGGTCAGCGGCTGCGCGTGCAGCGGATCACCTGCGCCGAGCTGCTCGGGTGGCACGAACAGCGCCGGGTCCTGCGCGGAGCAATCGTCGCCGTCGGTGATGATGACGACCAATACGGCGGACAGGCCATCGTCGAGAGAGCTTCGCAGGAAGCCTGCGTTGTCGTCCATGCCGTGTCCGTGCGTGCCATCGAGAAACAGCGGTGGAGCGAGCGGTGGTGCGCTTGGTTCACCCGTCCACGCTCGCGGGTCCGCAGGCGACAAGGCTTTGAGCATGGCTTCGAGCGGTTGTGCGAAACTGCAACCGGCGGCCCCCAGGTCTGTGTTGCAGCTGACAGCCAGAGCGCTCTGCACCGGATCATGGTAGCCGCGGTAGTCCCACACGAAGTCGGGCGTGTCGCGACAGTGCTGGCCACGTCGCAGCACACCATCGTCGCCGGTGCTGGAGCAGCCGGGCACGCCCAGCGGTGTGCTCGTGCCCATGTCGGCTGAGATGACCGCGATGTGCAGGTCTTGGATTCGAGGAATCAGGAGCTGAGACTTCTCGTAAGCGGGGTCACCGGCGCCACCTGCCAAGAGCAGATTCAACATGCGCGGCAGCTCATGTCGCAAGAGCGCCTGTTCCTTGGCCATCGTAGGGGAGTCGTCGATGACGAAGAGCACGTCCATGGCATCGTGGTGCGACACTGCGATCTGTTGGTGGTACGAGCGGATGACGCAATGCGGCAGCGTCGGCGCATGCTTCGAGCACCCCTGCACCGAGAGCAAGGCGACGAGCGGCGCAAGCCAAGCACTGTGTCGTAGGTGACCGTTCACTGGGTCTGCCTCAGAGCAATCGCCGGGCCAGCTCACGGACGTCGCCCAGCAGCTTCGGAGCACGAGCAACCGACAACAAGGTTGGCCGTCACGCAACCCATGTTGCCGACGGTCGCAGTGCGGGGCAAGTTGCACGATGTTCAAGCGCGTGGGGTCGGCAGGTCCGAGAGCGACCCGCCGACCCCACGTGCGCCTGGCAGCTTGCGACGAATGCTCACGCCCGGACTCTCGTGCACGGCCGCCGCTCTCGCGACCTCCTACAAATGCGCAGACGCCGACGCCTGTTGCGGCGAGATCACGCGGATCTGCTGGCGGATCAGCTTCTCGATGCCACGCAAGTACGGCCGCTCTTCGGCGTCGCAGAACGACAACGCTTGGCCCGAGGCACCCGCGCGACCCGTGCGACCGATGCGGTGCACGTAGCACTCCGGCACGTTCGGCAGATCGAAGTTGATCACGTACGACAGACCGTCGATGTCGATGCCGCGCGCGGCGACGTCGGTCGCGACCAGCACGCGCATGCGGCCTTCCTTGAACAGCGACAGCGCGCGCTCACGCGCGTTCTGCGACTTGTTGCCGTGGATGGCGGCGGCCGCGATTCCGGACTTCTCCAGGTGCTCGACCACACGGTTGGCGCCGTGCTTGGTGCGCGTGAAGACCAGCGCGCGATCGATGGCGGCGTCGGCCAACAGACGCGTGAGCAGGCGACGCTTGTCGGCCTTCTCCACGTAGTACACGCACTGGCCCACCTTCTCGGCGGTGCTGGCCACGGGCGTGACGGCGACTTCCACCGGCTGCGAAAGCAGCGAGCGCGACAGCGAGCGAATGCTGTCGGGCATGGTCGCGGAGAAGAGCAAGGTCTGACGGCGCTTGGGCACCGCGGCGGTGATGCGCTTGACGTCGTGGATGAAGCCCATGTCGAGCATGCGATCGGCTTCGTCGAGCACGTAGATGCCGACTTCGTCGAGCGAGGTCGCGCCCTGACCCATGAGGTCGAGCAGGCGGCCGGGCGTGGCGACGAGCACGTCGACGCCGCGCGAGAGCGCTTGAATCTGGCGGTTGATGTTGACGCCGCCGAACACCACGGCGTGCGTGATGCGGGTGTGGCGGCCGTAGGCAGCGAAGCTGGCGTCGATTTGCGCCGAGAGCTCGCGCGTGGGCGTGAGCACCAGCACGCGCGGCTTGCGCTTGCCGATGCGTTCGCCCGCTTGCAGCAAGCGCTCGAGGATGGGCAGGGCGAAGGCGGCGGTCTTGCCGGTACCCGTCTGGGCGCAGCCGAGCAGGTCCTTGCCGGCCAGGACGTGCGGGATGGCTTGGTCCTGGATGGGGGTAGGGGTGCTGTAGCCTTCTTCGGCCACGGCGCGTAGCAGGGGCTGGCTCAGCCCGAAATTGGTGAAAGTCATGTGGGCGCCAGGGTGGCACGTTGTGGGCACAACGCAAGCCGGCAGCGCCTTGGGCTTGCCGCGGCCTTGGGGGTCGCGGCACAGCTCGGCACAGGCTGGTTCTCGCGGCAACCCCGCTCGGCAGTTCTCGGCGCGTGCGGCGGCTGAACCGGAAAATGCAGCCAGCGGCGGCGACCTACGAATGTCGGCACGCCCTTTGCGTCACTGCGCGACCAGGAGCTAGACCATGAACCGATCGATCAGCCCACTTCGCCGTCTGCGCTACCTCTCGATACTCGCGTGCCTCGCGGGTTGCTTCTCCACCACCACGCCTGGTCTAGCCGGCAGCGATGGCCACCTCCAAGGCGTCCCCGGCACCGACTCGGGCACGCAGAGCTCCGCCGCTGACGGCGGCACGCCAGCGCCGCTGCAACCCAATGTCGACGCCGGACCCGTCGCCAAGACTCCCAGCACGGGCAAATCGACCTCCGACAAGATCGACCTCCTGTTCATCGTCGACAACTCCAACTCCATGCGCGAAGAGCAAGCCGCGCTGCGCAAGGAGTTCCCTCGGCTGATGACCACGCTCACCACCGGCCTTCGCGACGGCAAGCCGTACGCGGCGCCGGTCAAGGACCTGCACGTGGGTGTCGTGTCCGTGAACATGGGTTTGATCGGCGTGCAAGGCATTCCCGGTTGCTCGGGCCAGAGCGGCGACGGCCCCAACGGCTTCGGCGACGACGGCCTGTTGCAACACAAGCCCACGCAGGATCCGGGGGTGATGGGCTGCAAGAGCTCGTATCCGCAGTACCTGAGCTTCATCGACGGCCAGAACGACCCCGCACAAGTGGCGCAAGACTTCGCGTGCATCGCCACGCTGGGCACGGGCGGCTGCGGCTTCGAGCAGCAGCTGGAATCAGGCTTGAAGGCGCTGTGGCCCTCGGTCGATGTGGACCCCACCACGGGCAAGGTCTCGCAGCCGAACCGAATCACGTTCTTGAGCGACACCGCCAACCCGGAGGAGACCTTCGGCCACGGCGACAAGGAGAACAAAGGCTTCTTGCGCAGCGATTCGTTGCTCGCCGTGGTGCTGGTCACCGACGAGGAAGACTGCTCTTCGAAGACCACGGTCCACTTCACGCCGCAGCAATTCCTGCAGCCGAGCGACCCGCTCTACAACCAGGATCTCAACCTGCGCTGCTTCTACAACCCGCAGAACCTCTACGCTGTGCAACGCTACGTTGCAGGCCTCAAGGCGTTGCGCAGCAGTGACGAGTTGGTGGTGTTCTCGTCGATCGTCGGTGTGCCCGGCGATCTCATCGACAGCAGCGTCGACTTCGGCAACGACACCCAGCGCAACGCGTACTACGACAAGCTGATGGCCGACGCGCGCATGCAACAGCGGCCCGACCCGACGCGTATTGCAGGTGACGGCAACCTGATCCCCTCGTGCGTCACCGCCACCAGCACGGCCTACGCGCCGCGCCGCATCGTGGACGTGACCCGCGGCTTCGGCAAGAACGGCCGCGTGGC
>JADGRE010000303.1 GCA_017881185.1 Pseudomonadota bacterium
CTGACCGGGAGGATTTGACCCATTCTCGCTTGTCCCGAGCGCGCATGGCTGCGTTGCTCCTCGTCACAATAGCGCCGGCTATTGCTCCTCGTCGCGCCTTGCCCTGCACGCTCGGTCCTGCGCGATAACGGATCAAATCCTCCCGGTCAGAGCACTGGTTGCCACCGGTTCTGCATGGGTACCGCACGTGGTAGTCTGGGCGCCCCCCTGCAACGCGGAGAAGTCGGCATGGCCCAGGAGCTCTCGGCGAGCGAGCTGTCGCAACTGGAAAGCGCGCTCTATGCGGTGCTGGCGCTGATCGCAGGCGCAGACGGCAACGTGGATCCCAAAGAAGCGCGCAGCTTCACGCAGATGCTGGAGGCCGCGAAGGGCGCCGACGACAAGCTGCTTGCAGCCGTTGCAGCCACCGCACTTGCGGGCAGTGCGGCGCGCCTGAAGCTGCCGCTGCCCGATGCGGAGACTGCTGGCAATCACGTGCGCGCCGCGGCGCAGCTGGCCGACGCGCGCCTCTCGCCTGAAGCAGCGCGCCGGCTCAAGCAGGGCCTGTACTTGATGGGCGTGCAGCTGGCGAACGCTTCGGGTGGCGCTGTGCTGGGCCTGCGCGGGCGCACCAGCGAAGACGAGCGCCGGGCGCTGGCCGCACTGGCTGCGTTGCTGGGCGTACCGGCGGCCTGAGCGCGCGCCTCGGATCCGCTGGGCATCCGTGGGCGACTCAACCGCCCGCGAGGATGCCGAAGCAGGCGTGCGCGTTCGAGCGGCCCAACGCAGTCCGGGCAACTCTGGACGCGCGGCCTCATGCAGCGCGGTCAGTGCACGGTGGCAGCGGGCAGAGCGCCGGCCGGGCTGACCGTGAGCGCGATGTCGTCCGTGTCGTCACGCGTGCCCTGCGCGTCAGCAGGTTCGCTCGGCTTGGTGATGCGGTCGACGCGCACGGTGCCGCCGTGCTCGAGGCCTCCGAAGAGCAGCGCTTCGGACAGCGGCCGCTTGACGCGATCTTCTACCAGGCGTGCCATGGGACGTGCGCCAAAGGCCGGGTCGTAGCCGTGCTGCGCGAGCCAGTCGCGCGCGCTGTCGGTCACCACCAGCTCCACTTTGCGTTCGCTTAGCTGCGCCGCGAGCGCGCGGAGCTCCTTGTCGACCACCTTGAGGATGATCTCGCGAGTTAGACCGCGGAAGAGGATCCAGGCGTCGAGGCGGTTGCGGAACTCGGGCGAGAAGGTGCGTTCGAGCGCGCCCTTGGCCTTGCTGCCGTCGATCTCGCGGCGGCCGCTTGCACCTCCCTGGGTGTCGAAGCCGATGTTGCCGCGGTTCATCTCGAACGCGCCGGCGTTGGTGGTCATGATGACGATGACGTTGCGGAAGTCGGCCTTGCGGCCGTTGTTGTCGGTGAGGGTGGCGTGGTCCATCACCTGCAACAGAATGTTGAAGAGCTCGGGGTGAGCTTTCTCGATCTCGTCGAGCACCACGACCGAGTGCGGGTGCTTGCGCACGGCGTCGGTGAGCAGGCCGCCCTGATCGAAACCCACGTAGCCGGGGGGCGCGCCGATCAGGCGCGAGACCGTGTGGCGCTCGGAATACTCGCTCATATCGTAGCGCAGCAGCTCCACGCCCATGATGGCAGCGAGTTGCTTGGCGAGCTCGGTCTTGCCCACGCCCGTGGGGCCTGCGAACAGGAACGAGCCGATGGGCTTGTCCTGCGCGCGCAGACCGGAGCGCGACAGGCGAATGGCGCTGGTGAGCTTCTCGATGGCTTCGTCCTGGCCGAAGATCACTTGCTTCAGATCTTTGTCGAGCGACAGCAGGCGGTCGCGGTCCGACGACGACACGGACTTCTCCGGGATGCGCGCCATCTTGCTGACGACGGTCTCGACGTCCCCGGTGGTGACGCGATGCGTGCGCTGGGCTTCTGGGCGCAGGCGATCGAGCGCGCCGGTTTCGTCGAGCACGTCGATGGCCTTGTCGGGCAGGAAGCGCTCGTTGATGTGCTTGGCGGCGAGGTTCACCGCAGCGTCGACGGCGTCGGCGTCGTACTTGACCTTGTGGTGCTCTTCGTAGCGGGGCGCCAGGCCCTTGAGAATCTCGATGGCCTCGCTGATCGAGGGCTCTCCCACTTCGATCTTCTGGAAGCGCCGCGCCAGCGCGCGGTCTTTCTCGATGTGCTTGTATTCCTGGTAGGTGGTCGAGCCGATGCAACGCACCTTGCCCGAGCTGAGCGCGGGCTTGAGGATGTTCGAGGCGTCCATCGAGCCGCCGCTGGTTGCGCCGGCACCGACGATGGTGTGGATCTCGTCGATGAACAGGATGGAATGCTCGAGCGCTTCCAGGCGCTTGATCACGCCCTTCAGTCGCTCTTCGAACTGACCGCGGAACTTCGTGCCGGCGAGCAATGCGCCCATGTCGAGCGAGTAGACGCGCGCGTCTTTCAGGACCTCGGGCACGTTACCGTCGTGGATGGCGAGCGCGAGCCCTTCGGCGATGGCGGTCTTGCCGACGCCGGACTCGCCCACGTAGATGGGGTTGTTCTTGCGACGCCGGCAGAGCACCTGCATGGTGCGTTCGAGCTCGCTCTTGCGGCCGATGAGCGGATCGATGCGGCCCTGGGCCGCTTCTTCGTTGAGGTCGGTTGTGAAGGCGGCCAGCGGGTCGCCGCGGAAGTCGCCTTCTTCCTCTTCGCCGTCGGTGGCACCGCCGCCGCCACTGGCCTCCTCGTCTTCACCCGGCAGGCCTTCGGGACGGATGCCGTGCGCCACGTAGCGCTTGAGCGCGAACGAGGTGAGGCCCTCCTTCTGCAGCAGGTAGACCGCGTACGACTCTTCCTCGTGGAACATCTGCACGATCACGGCCGCGCCGCGAATCACGTCTTGGTCTGACGACACCACGTGGATGGCCGCGCGTTGCAGCACACGCCGCACGCCCAGCGTCTGCTGCACCTGCACTTCGACCTCGGCCGGCAGCTTCTCCATGTTCGAGTCGAGGAACTCGGTAAGGTTGGTGCGCAGGCGCTTGAGGTCGGCACCGCAGCTGCGCAGTAGATCGATGACGGTGGGGTCGTCGAGCAAGCCGAGCAGCAAGTGCTCGAGGGTGACGAACTCGTGGCGCTGACGCTCCGCTTCCGCGACTGCGCGACGCAGCGCTTCTTGCAGTTCCTTGGCGATCACGGGTCCGGCGTTGGCCATTGGCTTACTCGTCGTCTTGCGGTTCGATCGTGAGCATCAGTGGGAACTCGCGCTCCTGGGACAGAGCGTCGACCTGGCGCACTTTCATCTCGGCGACCTCGTAAGTGTACACGCCGGCCACGCCCACGCCGTTCTGGTGCACGTGCAGCATGATCTGCACAGCCTCAGGCTCCGGTTTGTGAAAGATGCCCCGCAGCACGTCGACCACGAACTCGCGTGTGGTGTAGTCGTCGTTGTGCACGAGCACCTTGTAGCGCGGCGGCTTCTTGAGCTTGCGCTCCGTCTCGGAGTGAGTGCGGGTGATTACACCCGTCCCGCCGTGGTCGCGTTCGGCCATTGCCAGCCATTGTAACCATGATTCAGCGAGACGCACCCTCCCGCTGGGCCTGCACCGCCCGGTGTACCCGCTGCGCAAGCTCGCGCAGGCCAATCCCGCGGTAGCGCGGTTCGAGCAGCCAGGGCTCCCCGCCGTGCAGACGCAGCACGACCACCAAGCGATCGTCGTCGAGTTCCACCGCGGCAATGCTGGCGAGCGGAAGGCTGCGCGTGCTCGGCCCGTCGACCAACGCGAGGTGATCTTCGCCGAGCTCGAGGTAGGCCTCGGGCTGCGCCGCGTGTGCCGCCGCTTGCTTGACGTTCCGGCGTGCCCACAGGGCGGCGAACGCGCAGGCCACCACGCCCACGCCACGCAGCCACAGCGGTTGTGCGACCCACACCAGCCAGACTCCGCTGGCGAGCGCGAGCCCGGCGGCAACCAAGCGCAAGCGTGCGGCTTGCTGCTCGGAGTCGACATCGACCAGCAGCCGCTCGGGTGCTGCACCGGCTCTGCGCTCGGGCAGATCGCAGCTGGCCGCATCGGGGTGGGTCGCGGGGTCGGTCACGAGATGGCTCACGGTGGGTGCCTGCGAGTGTGCAGGACGATCCCCGTGGGCGCACGGGGTCTTCTCCTGCGGGGTGTCGTGTTATACGCAGCGGGTCGGGCGGGCTCATCGCCGACACACACAGGGAGCGCGCAATGAAGCTGGGATTGGTCGTCGGGTATTCCGGGCGCAAGCTCACCTTGCCCATGCCTCTGGTGCACGAGGCCGAGCGTCTCGGCTTCGATTCGGTGTGGACCTCCGAGGCCTACGGCTCCGACGCCGTGAGCGTGTCCGCGTGGATCCTCGCCAACACCACCAAGATCAAAGTCGGCACCGCCATTTTGCAGATGCCTGCGCGCACGCCGACCATGGCAGCGATGACGGCGATGTCGCTGGACCAGCTGTCGGGCGGGCGCTTCATTGTGGGCCTCGGGCCCTCGGGGCCGCAGGTCGTGGAAGGGTGGTACGGCGCTTCGTATGCGAAGCCCTTGTCACGCTTGCGCGAATACATCGAGATCATGCGCAAAGTGTTCGAGCGCAAGGAGCCGCTGCAGTACGACGGCTACCACTACCACTACCCGTACCGCGGCGAAGACTCGACGGGCCTCGGCAAGCCGCTCAAGAGCATCTTGCACTGCGAGAACAAGATCTCGATCTACACCGCGAGCCTGCAGCACAAGGCCGTGGCGATGAGCGCCGAGCTGACCGATGGCTTCTTCCCGATCTGGCTGAACCCCGAGAAGCCGGAGATCTTTGCAGCGCCGGTACAAGAGGGCCTCGCCAAGGCGGGCGGCGGCAAGAGTCTCGCGGACTTCGACATCGCGCCCTTCGTGGGCGTGGTGATGGGCGACGACGTGAGCGCGTGTCGCAACCTCGTGAAGCCCGGCATGGCGCTCTACATCGGCGGCATGGGCGCGCGCGGCAAGAACTTCTACACCGCCTACGCCACGCAGCTCGGCTACGGCGATGCCGCAATCAAGATTCAGGACTTGTACCTGGCCGGCAAGAAGGAAGAGGCTGCAGCGGCCGTGCCCGATCAGCTCGTGGACGACGTCGCGCTGATCGGCCCCAAAGAGCGCATCAAGGAGCGCCTGCAGGCGTGGATCGCGGCGGGCAAGCAGCACC
>JADGRE010000023.1 GCA_017881185.1 Pseudomonadota bacterium
TGTTCCTGCGCGATCGCATGAACAAGATCATGGAACGCCACACCGGCAAGCCGGCCGAGCAGATCAAGGCGGACACCGAGCGCGACAAGTTCTTGTCGGCCGAAGACGCGCGCAGCTACGGCATCATCGACACCATCATCGCCGGCCGCGACGCCAAAGACCAACCCACCGACATCAAGTCGCGCAACAAGTAGGCAAGCGTCTCCCTGGCAGGTTCGGCGCCCGCCCAGTCCCCACTCCGTAGGGCTGGTGCCCGGCACTTGCCGCCTGGTTTGCGGGGGGGTTGGCGATCGCCAGAGTGCCTGGCTATACTTTCAGCTAAGTGAGAGCTCATCGTGGTTGACCGACGCCGGGAAGACAGTCACGGGAATCTGCAATGCTCCTTCTGCGGCAAGTCCCAGAAGGAAGTGAAGAAGCTCATCGCGGGCCCGACGGTCTACATCTGCGATGAGTGCATCGGCCTGTGCAACGACATCATCGCGGAAGAAGTCGATCGCGAAGACACGTTCGCCGCCGGTGGCCCGCTGCCGAAGCCGCGTGAGATCAAGGTCGTGCTCGACGAGTACGTCATTGGCCAAGAGCGCGCCAAGAAGATCCTCGCCGTGGCGGTGCACAACCACTACAAGCGCATCGAGTCGCGCGTGCAGAGCGACGACGTCGAGCTGCAGAAGTCGAACATCCTGCTGCTCGGCCCCACCGGTTCGGGCAAGACCCTGCTCGCGCAGACGCTCGCGCGCATTCTCAACGTGCCCTTCGCCATCGCCGACGCCACCACGCTTACGGAAGCGGGCTACGTCGGCGAAGACGTCGAGAACATCATCGTGCAGCTGCTCCAGAACGCCGACCACGACGTCGAGCGCACGCAGCGCGGCATCGTGTACATCGACGAGATCGACAAGGTCGCGCGCAAAGGCGACAACCCCAGCATCACGCGCGACGTCAGCGGCGAAGGCGTGCAGCAGGCGCTGCTCAAGATCATCGAAGGCACCGTCGCCAACGTGCCGCCCAAGGGCGGCCGCAAGCACCCACAGCAAGACTTCCTGCAGGTCGACACCACCAACATCCTGTTCATCTGCGGCGGCGCCTTCGTGGGCCTCGACCACATCATCGAGCGCCGCACCGGCAGGCGCAGCCTGGGCTTCGGCGCCGACAACCCGTCGCGCAAGGAGAAGCAGATCGGCCAGCTGCTCGAGCAAGTGCAGCCAGAAGATCTGCTCAAGTTCGGCATGATCCCCGAATTCATCGGCCGCTTGCCGGTGATCGCCACGCTGCACGAGCTGAACGAAGCCGCGCTCATGGACATCCTGACCAAGCCGAAGAACGCGCTGGTCAAACAGTTCCAGCGCCTTCTCGAAATGGACGGCGTGAAACTGAAGTTCCAGGAAGATGCGCTCAAAGCAGTGGCCGCCCAGGCGCTGCTGCGCAACGCCGGTGCCCGCGGCCTGCGTGCCATCCTGGAGCACGCCATGCTAGAAATCATGTACGACGTGCCCTCGCGCCCGGGTATCAAAGAGGTGGTCATCACCTCCGACGTCATCGAAAAGGGCGAGTCGCCCCTGACCGTGTACGAGAACAAAGAAGCCGAGCTCGCGTAGCTGGGCTGGGCGGGTCGACTGGCTGCGGGCATCCGGCCCCGCTGGATCTGACCCCAAGTGGGGACGCTCCCCAGCACTGCTGCGGCTCTCGGCAAACTGCCAGCGGCAGCCCGTGCAGCCCGCCCGCTGCGTCCCGGCCCCGTCACCCGGCCGGAAATTGGGGTATGCTTTAGGGTCTAGGTAGCGTGCTGCCTCCGAGCTCGCAATCAGCAGTCAAAGGCTTCCGATGTTCTTCAACCGGAACGACAACTCCGCACCGATGCCCGAACGACCCAAAGGAAAAGTCCTCCCGCTCCTCCCGCTGCGCGACATCATCGTGTTCCCACACATGGTGGTCCCGCTGTTTGTGGGGCGTGAAAAGTCTATCGCCGCCCTCGAGGAGGCGATGAACCATGACAAAGAAATCCTGCTGGCGGCTCAGCGCCAGGCCAAGACCAACGACCCGGCCGCAGACGACATCTTCGCGATGGGCACGGTCGGCACCATCATCCAGCTGCTGCGACTGCCTGACGGCACCGTGAAGGTGCTCGTCGAAGGCAAGCGGCGCGCGCGCATCGAGCGCTTCATCCCGAACGATGGCTTCTTCCTGTGCGAAGTGAGCGTGGTCGAAGAGCCTGTCGGCAGCAGTGTCGAGCTCGAGGCGCTGATGCGCTCGGTGCAGGCCACGTTCGAAGCCTACGTGAAGCTGAACAAGCGCATCCCACCGGAGATGCTGGTCTCGGTGCAGACCATCGAGGACCCCGCGCGCTTGGCCGATACCATCGTCGTGCACCTGTCGTCGGTGAAGCTCACCGACCGCCAAGAGATTCTCGAGACCGCCGATCCGAGTAAACGCCTCAATCGCTTGTACGAGCTGATGAGCGCGGAGATCGAGATTCTTCAGGTCGAGAAGAAGATCCGCACGCGCGTGAAGAAGCAGATGGAGCGTACTCAGAAGGAGTACTACCTCAACGAGCAGATGCAGGCGATCCAGAAGGAGCTTGGCGAGCGCGACGAGTTCCGCTCCGAGCTGACCGAGCTCGAAGAGAAGATCAAAGCCAAGAAGCTGCCCGACGAAGCCGCCGACAAGCTGCGCAAAGAGCTGAAGAAGCTGAAGATGATGCAGCCGATGAGCGCGGAAGCGACCGTCGTGCGCAACTACATCGACTGGGTGCTCGCCCTTCCCTGGTTCGACAAGAGCGAAGAGAACTACGACATCGATCTCGCCGAGAAGATCTTGAACGAAGATCACTACGGCTTGAAGAAGGTCAAGGAACGCATCCTCGAGTATCTCGCGGTGCAAGGCTTGGTCGGCAAGCTGCGCGGCCCCGTGCTGTGTCTCGTGGGCCCGCCCGGTGTCGGCAAGACCTCGCTCGCCAAGTCCATCGCACGTGCGACCGGCCGCAAGTTCGTGCGCTTGTCGCTCGGTGGTGTGCGCGACGAGGCCGAGATCCGCGGCCATCGGCGCACGTACATCGGCGCGTTGCCCGGCCGCTTGATTCAGTCGCTGCGCAAGTCCGGCACCAGCAATCCGGTGTTCTTGCTCGACGAGGTCGACAAGATGTCGTCCGACTTCCGTGGCGATCCCGCCTCGGCCCTGCTCGAGGTGCTCGACCCCGAGCAGAACCACAACTTCAACGACCACTACCTCGACCTCGACTACGACTTGTCCAACGTGATGTTCATCACCACGGCCAACTCGCTGTCGGGCATTCCGGCGCCACTGCAAGACCGCATGGAGATCATCCAGCTCAGCGGCTACACCGAGTTCGAGAAGCTCAACATCGCAGTGCGCTACCTCATCCCGCGCCAGCGTGAAGAGGCCGGCCTGCAAGACGTGGACATGGAGATCACCGAGAACGCGATTCGCGCGGTGATCCACCACTACACCAAAGAATCCGGCGTGCGTAACCTGGAACGCGAGCTGGGCTCGGTGTGCCGCAAGATCGCCCGCAAGGTCGTCAACACCGACAAGAAAGAGAAGTACCGCGTCGTCGCCAAGAGCATTCCCAAGTACCTGGGCGTGCCCAAGTTCCGACCGGAGAGCGCACGTGGCAAGGACACCATCGGTCTTACCAACGGCCTCGCGTACACGAGCTACGGCGGTGCGATCTTGGAGTGCGAGGTCGCAGTGGTGCCTGGCAAGGGCAAACTACTGATCACCGGCCTGCTCGAGAAAGGCATGCAGGAGTCGGCGCAGGCCGCGATGAGCTACATCCGCTCGCGCGAACGCTTGCTAGGCTTGCCGAAGGACTTCTACGGCAACAACGACTTTCACATCCACTTCCCCGAGTTCGTGCCCAAAGACGGCCCGAGCGCGGGCGTCACGATGGCCACCAGCATCGCAAGCGCGCTCATGCGCATACCGGTGCGCCGCAACGTCGCGATGACCGGCGAGATCACGCTGCGTGGGCGCATCATGCCGATCGGCGGCCTCAAGGAAAAAGCCCTGGCTGCGCACCGCGCCGGCATCGACACGCTGCTCATCCCCAAGGACAACCGCAAGGACCTGCGCGAGATCCCGCGCCGCGTGCTCAACGCCACCCGCATCGTGCTGATCGAACACGCCGACGAGGCATTGCGCGAAGCGCTGTGCCTGAGCGACCCCGAGGCCATCTTCGGCAAGCGCATTGCTCCCATGGAATACGTCAACGGCAAGCTCATCACGCACCGAGGCCACGGCGAACCCGAGCCCGACGAAGTCGAGCCCACCCGCCCCGAGGTCCCCACCCCCACAGTAGATGCGCCCGGCGCACAGCAGTAAGCACAGGTGCACTCAGCTTTGCGAAAACAGTGCCGTATGATGCTGTTTTCGGGCGGGTAACTCAGCGGTAGAGTTGCGCCTTTACACGGCGCCAGTCGCAGGTTCGATCCCTGTCCCGCCCACTAAGATCGCCGGCAAACACAACGCCCGCGATCGACCTTAGCGTACGAACGACCAACACGACTGATCTCGGTCAACTGATCGGGTATCGTGCGCGCATGCGTCGTGGCCTGGCCCTGCTGATCGGCATCGCCCTCGTGCTGGCAGCAGCCGCCGCTGCGCACGCGGACCAGCCGCGCGACTACATGCTCGACCGCTCACCAACAGGCGACTTCCTGTTGATGGACTACTTCGGTACCGGCGGGCGCTTGACGCTCCAGCACCGCAGCCCGATCTACGGCGCGGCAAACGACGCCACCATCGGTGCCAGCACGCTCGTCTCGTACGCGCTGGGGCAGAGCGAGGTGTTCGCGCAGCTGCGGGTGCTGTTCCTGGAGGTTGGCGGCAACCTCGGCTACCGCGCGACCTGGCGAAACCTGAGCTTCGCTCCCGGTACACACGGCGAGTACTGCAGCCTGTGCGACAGCGCGGCGCGCAGAGCGCGTGATCCGGTGTTCGGCATGGGCCCCGACACCGATCGCTTCGGTTACGCCGAGGCTCACGCGCAGCTGTACGCGCCCTTCAACGACCACATGGTGTTCACGTCACTGGTCGCTGCGCGCCTGGAAGACTGCAAGCCGCGATCGTACGACTGGTTCTACGCAGACATCCACGACGCTGGCGTGGTCGGTCGTTTCGAGAACATGCTGCTCTTCAAGCACCGCAACTGGGGCGGCATCGGACCCTACCTGCAAGCCATGTTCCTGCCGCGCGCTGGGGTGCATCAAACCGAGTGGGCGTTCGGCTTCAACGCCATGACGCGTCTGGGCCTCGTGAAGCGCGACGACCTACTATTCCTCACGTTCCTGATGCGCCCCGGGGACGCCTACTATGGTCAGCACGCGTACTACTCGCCCGTACGTGCACTGCTGATCTACCGCATGACACTCACGCTGTGATCTCGCTGCGCCTGCAGCTGCACGCTAAGCTGTACGCATGACCAACGTGCTGTTGCTTGGCGCTGGTAACATCGGTGTGGCGATTGCCGAGCTGCTCGGCCGCATGCAGGACTACACGCTGACGGTCGCCGAGCGCGACGAGACGCGCTTGGCCGGCATGCCCGCGGGCGTGCACAAGCTGCCGCTCGACGTGACCGACCGCTCGGAGCTACGCAAGGCCCTGTCCGGCATCGACGCCGTGCTGAGCGCGTGCCCTTTCTTCTTGAATGTGGCCATCGCCGAGGTCGCGCGCGAGGCGGGAGTGCACTACTTCGATCTGACCGAGGACGTGGCCACTGCGCGACGCGTGCGCGAGCTCGCAGTGGGCGCCGACACCGTGTTCATCCCACAGTGTGGCCTCGCCCCAGGCTTCATTTCCATCGCCGCGAGCGATCTGGCCAAGCGCTTCGACAAGCTCAACCGCGTGCGCATGCGCGTGGGCGCACTGCCCTTATTTCCGAGCAACGCACTGAAGTACAACCTCACCTGGAGCACGGCCGGCCTCATCAACGAGTACTGCAATCCGTGCCACGTCATCCACGACGGCGCAGTGCGCGAGGTGTTGCCACTCGAAGGGCTCGAGGAGTTCTCGCTCGACGGCGCCACCTACGAGGCGTTCAACACCTCGGGCGGCCTCGGCACGCTGTGGGAGACCCTGGCCGGCAAGGTCGACTTCCTCAACTACAAGACCATCCGCTATCCCGGGCACTGCGAGCTGATCCGCTTCCTGTGCAACGACCTGCGCTTGTGCGAACGACGCAAGCTGTTCCAGGACGTGCTGGAGCACGCAGTTCCCGTAACCACGCAAGACGTGGTGCTGATCTTCGTGACGGTGAGCGGAACGCGGAACGGGCGGCTCGTGCAAGAGACCTACACGAAGAAGGTCTATCACGGCAAAGTCGGCGACCACGAGCTGTCGGCGATCCAGATCACGACCGCCGCTGCGCTGTGCGCGATGCTCGACCTGCATCGCGAGGGCAAGCTGCCCAAGGCGGGTTTCGTGAAGCAAGAAGACGTCTCGCTCGCCACCTTCCTCGGCAATCGTTTCGGTCAGTACTACGGCTGAAGCGCACAGGCCGACTCGACCCCACGCGACTCGACCCCACGCGACCGCACCCAAGGAGGCGTCATGGACATTCACCCGCTGCTCACGACCCTCGGGGTCGACCTTGCCGCTGTTGGCGGCGGAGATCTCGCCGTGCGGACACCGGTCGACGGCTCGAGCCTCGGCAGCGTTCGCACGGCCGATGCCGCGCAGATCGAGCGCGCGCTGACGCAAGCGGACGCCTGTTTTCGCCAGCTGCGTGTGCTGCCCGCCCCCAGACGCGGCGAAGCAATTCGGCTGTTCGGGGAGACACTGCGCTCCCACAAGGCCAGTCTCGGCCAGCTCGTAACCGTCGAGAGCGGCAAGATCCTCCCAGAGGGCCTGGGCGAAGTGCAGGAGATGATCGACATCTGCGACTTCGCAGTGGGCTTGTCTCGCCAGCTCTACGGTTTGACCATTGCATCCGAGCGGCCGCAGCACCGCATGATGGAACAGTGGCATCCGCTCGGGCCGGTGGCGGTCATCACCGCGTTCAACTTTCCGGTGGCGGTCTGGGCGTGGAACTTCGCGCTGGCCGTGGTGTGCGGCGACCCGGTCCTCTGGAAGCCTTCGGAAAAGACGCCGATCACTGCGTTGGCGTGCCAGGCGCTCTGGCAACGCGCGATCGGACAGTTGCCGGACTGGCCCGAGCATGTGAGCCAAGTGTTGGTCGGCGGCCGCAACGTGGGCGAAGCCCTCGCCGCCGACAGCCGCGTGCCTCTCGTGAGCGCCACCGGCAGCTGCCGCATGGGCCGTGCGCTGTCGCCCGTGGTGGCGGCACGCTTCGGCCGCGGCTTGCTCGAGCTCGGGGGCAACAACGCCATGATCGTGACGGCGAGCGCGGACCTCGAGCTGGCGGTGCGCGCCATCGTGTTCAGCGCAGTGGGCACGGCCGGCCAGCGCTGCACGAGCCTGCGACGGCTACTGGTGCAGCAGAGCGTGCGCGACGCGCTCCTGCTGCGCTTGATTGCAGCTTACAGCAGCTTGCGTATCGGCTCACCGCTGGACCCGGACACGCTCGTTGGCCCGCTCATCGACGAAGCAGCGGCAAACCACATGCAGACTGCGTTGCAGCAAGCCGTGCAACAAGGCGGCAGTCTGCTGGTGGGCGGCCGCCGCACGCTGCAGGATCGCTATCCCTCGGCTGCCTACATGCAGCCTGCGATCGTGCGCATGCCTGCGCAGACGCCAGTGGTCTGCGAGGAGACCTTTGCCCCCCTACTTTACGTGCTCGACTACCGCGAGCTTGCGGATGCGATCGTGCTGCACAATGCCGTTCCGCAAGGGCTGGCCTCGTGCATCTTCACGCGCGAGCTGCGCGAAGCAGAACTGTTCCTGTCAGCTGCCGGTAGCGACTGCGGGATCGCCAACGTGAACATAGGCCCCAGCGGCGCCGAGATCGGCGGCGCGTTCGGTGGCGAGAAAGCCACCGGTGGCGGGCGTGAGTCCGGCTCGGACGCGTGGAAGAGCTACATGCGCCGCACGACCAACACAATCAACTACGGGACGCAGCTACCGCTGGCACAGGGGATCAAGTTCGGCGCCTCCGCCGAAGCGGATGCACCGTCGCGGCAGCGGCCGGCTACTCGATGAGGTTGAGCACCTTGGTGACCGTCTGACCGGCCTTCACGCTGACGCTGAAGGTCTTGGTCAGGCCCATCGGCTGATTGATGAGCTTCACGTTGTGGTTGCCCGGCGACAGTTGGATGGCCATCTGTGGCGTGTTGCCGAGCAACTTGCCATCGACGAACACCTGCGACCACGGGCGGCTGTTGACGCGCAGCGTCCCCTTGCTGCCTGAAGCAGCTGCTGGCGCAGGCGCAGCGGCGCGCGGCGCAGCCGCGACCCTGGGTGCCGCGACCGGGGCCGGACGCGCGTTGAAATGCGAGGGCGCAGCAGCCGCCGCGTGGTGATGATGGTGGTGCTCGGCGGCGACGGGTTTGCCAGCGGCGGGCTCGGCACTCGCAGCAGATTCGGCCGGCTTCACAGCCTTTGCAGCCGGAGCGCTTGCAGCCAACAGCTGCGCCGGGGGCAGCTCGAGCACGGCGCTGTCGGCCACGAACGCTTGCAGCTCGTAGGTCTGATAGCCGGTGTGCGTCAGCTGCAGCTTGTGCAGACCCGGAGCCACGTGCGTCACACGCGCCGGCGTCACCTGACCCACGGACTGGCCGTCCACGAGCACATCGGCGCCCGGTGGCGTCGAATCGATCGCGAAGCCGGACTCGCGCGCGACCAGCTTGATCTCCGGCAAGGACTTGGCCTCGCCAGCAGCGAGCGTGAACGGCGTGCGCTGCTCGACGAAGCCGTCTTTCTGCACCAGCAGCTCGTGCGTCACGCCTGGCGCGAGATCCGTCGCAGAGAACGGGCTCGAGCTGGCGGCCACGGCCTTGCCGTCGATGAGCACGCGCGCATCGACCGGCACAGTGGTCAACGTGACCAGGCCCGGCGCTGGCGTGGAGAGCCAACCTCGGGCGGCGATGCCCAGGCCGACGATGGCCGCGGCACCCAGCGCAATCCAGAGCCACTGCGGCCGGTCGCCACGTAGATCTTGGCCCCACGCAGTGTCCTGCTCGGGCGCACGCACGAACGGCGAAGGCACGCCTGAGCGCATGCTCGGCAGTGCAGCTGACGGCGGCATCGACCCCACCGGCGCGTAGGCGAGCGCTTCCTGAGTGTGGGCGCTTGGAAACGGCGAGGGCCGACCCGACGGGAACGAAGTCGACACTGGCTCGAAGGCGGAGGTGGAGAGGTCTTCGCCGATCATCTGCATGCCAGCTTCACCGCGCATCTGAGTCGGCAGCTCTTCGTCGTCCCAATCCATCTGCAAGTCGGCGGCAGGCGCAGCACCCGCGCCGTGCAACACGGAGGCCTGCACGCGCGTGGCAGCGTCGTCTGCCCAGCCGCCGTCACTGCCCGCAGCACCGTGGGCGTCGTACGATTCGTAGGACTCTGGTGCTTGTTCCACGTCGTCCGGCAGCTCGACGAGCTCGGTGTCATCGGCCGCGCGTGCCGCCATTGGCGGCGCTGCGAGCGGAGCGACTTCGGGTGGGCGGCTGAACGTGCGCGCGGCAAGTCCTGGCGGTGGCAGCGTGCCACTGGGGCGAGCCGCATAGGCCGGCGGAGGAACCGCAACGCTTCCCGCGGGACGCGGCGGCGGTGAGAACACACGCGGCATCGCAGCCGGAGGGTCCGGCATGATGTTCAGCGTGCTGACGGTGCTGACCGGGTCGAGGTCGTCGAACGCCGCGAGACCCGTCACTTCGTCGCGCGGTAACGTGTCGCTGCCTACTTCCTGCATGGACGAAACCTCCTGCGCGCAGCGAACAGCGCTGCTCTGTCCCACATGTGGGAAGCTGTACCAAGTCTGCACTGAGATCAAGCCCCCAAAGTGGCCACTCATTGACCGGGCTCAACGTTCCTCCGTTTTCAGCAGGAAATGGGCATGGGGGGCAGCAATCGGCTGCTGCTCGTCGGCCTGCCAGGCGCGGACGTGTACGTTGGCCACGCGCCCGCCGTGCTTGGTGATGCTCGCCCGGGCAAAGGCGACCCGCGTGCAGCCCGGCCCCAGCACCACGCGCTTCGCACCGATCCGCCTGTCCATGCCGAACGCAACGCAACACAGTCAGCTGCGGCTCTCGATCGCAGCGATCAGCGTGTCGAGCACCTTGAGGCGCGCGTGGTACTTGTCGTTCGCTTCTACCAGTGTCCACGGCGCGTGCTGGGTGCTGGTGCGCTCGACCATGTCGTCCACCGCTTCGGAGTAGGCATTCCACTTCTTGCGATTGCGCCAGTCTTCGGCCGTGATCTTGAAGCGCTTGTACTTGACCCTCTGGCGCAACTCGAAGCGCTTCTCTTGTTCCGACTTCGAGATGGCCAGCCAGAACTTGACGACGATCGCGCCGCTGCGGGCGAGCTGTTCCTCGAAGTCGTTGATCTCGCCGTAGGCGCGCATCCAGTCGACCTCGGAGCAGAAGCCCTCGACGCGCTCGACCAGCACCCGTCCGTACCAGGAGCGATCGAAGATGGTCATGCGGCCCCGACCCGGCAGCTGGCGACAGAAGCGCCACAGATAGGGCTGGGCGCGCTCCTCCTCGGTGGGTGCCGCGACCGGCACGGTGTCGTACCAACGTGCGTCGAGCGCCTGGGTCACGCGGCGGATGGCTCCGCCTTTGCCCGCGGCGTCGTTGCCCTCGAACACCGCGATCACCGTACGCTCGCACAGCGGCTTGCTGCGAAACAGCTTGTTGAGCCGTCCCTGCGCGTGCTCCAGGCGCCTTTCGTACTCGGACTTTGCGACCTTGCGCGTGAGGTCGAGACGGTCGAGCACGCGGATGCCGTCGAGAGGCGGCACGATCGGTGTGGTTTCCACCGGCGCCGGCTTCGCCGTCGGGCCATCGAGGCGCCTGCGCAGGGCGGCCAGCAAGGTTGCGCCGGCCGTGAGGCTGCGATACTCGGGATCTGCGCCCTCGATGATGGTCCACGGCGCGTGGCCGGTGCTGGTCTCGCGCAGGGTGTGCTCCGACCAGCGGCGGAAGCGATCGTAGTTCGCGAAGTGCTTCCAGTCGGCCTTGGTGACACGCCAGCGCAGGGCGGGGTCCTTCTCCAGCTCGCGCAGGCGCTTCCGCTGCTTCGGCTTGGACAGGTGGAACCAGAACTTGAGGACCAGCGCACCCTCGTCGACCAGCATCTTCTCGAAGCGGTTGATTTCGGCGATCGACTGATCCAGCGCCGCAGCGTCGCTGCAGCGCATCACGCGATCGACGATCGGCTGCGTATACCAGGAGCCGAACAGGATGCCGATGGTGCCCTTCGGGGGCAGCGCACGCCAGAAGCGATACATCGGCGGGCGCTGCTGCTCTTCGCTGGTGGCCTCACCGAACGCGTGCGTGCGGATGTGGCGCGGGTCCATCCACTCGTTGAGCAAGTTGACGGTCTCGCCCTTGCCTGCCCCGTCGACACCCGAGATCAGGATCAGCACGGGGAAGCTGCCGCGTTCGCGCAACTCGGCCTGCGCGTCGAGCAGCGCCTCGCGCAGCTTGGGCAGCTTGCGCTTGTAGGTGGCCTTGTCGATCTTGTGCCCGAGCTCAACGGCTTCGAACATGGTCTTGCTCCCGTTTGCTGGGCATCCCGACGCCCAGCCCGAGTATCGGCCAAGTCCACGGCCAGCGCAGCGGCGCAGCGTGCCCAAACTTGGCGGCCAGCAAGCGGAGCCCACGGGTGCGTGGTGTGCCGCCCTGCCCATACACTGGGCCGCGATTCTCGCCGCCGGTCGCTGCGGCACCCGGCCCCGTCCGATGGCTGGCGCGGCCCCGATCGAAGCGCGTACCCTAAGTTTGTGCCAGTTGGGAGTGATTGCGCCCGCAAAGCGGCCAGCGAGGCCAATTTGTCACGCAAGCGCCATTCGACAGCCACAGCCATCTCGTTTCGTCCGCGCATAGCATGGGCGACAACATCCCGGGACCGGACATGACCTCGCACTCCTCGGTAATTCCTGCAGCCAAGGGTGAGGGAAAGGACACCGGCGATCCGGCGTCACGTTTCATCAACCGGGAGCTGAGCTGGCTGCGCTTCAATCGGCGCGTGCTCGCCGAAGCCTTCGACGAAAGCCAGCCGCTGCTGGAACGTGTGCGCTTCCTCTCCATCTACGGAAGCAACCTCGACGAGTTCTTCATGATCCGCGTCTCGGGGCTGCGCGCCCAGATGGCCGCAGCCGCGGCCGAGCGCTCGTCGGACGGGCGCACGCCCGGCGAGCAGCTGGCCGCGATCCGTCGCGATCTCTTGCCTACACTCGAACGTTGTACCGCGTTTTGGACCGACGACTTGAACGCCAAGCTGCGCGAAGCGGGCGTCTGCATCCTGCGCTTCGCGGAGCTGAAGAAGAAGCAGCGCAAAGTGCTGCGCCGACACTTCAAGGAATTCATCTTCCCCGCCCTCACGCCGCTGGCGTTCGATCCCGGCCACCCGTTCCCGCACATCTCCAATTTGTCGATGAACCTCGCGGTGGTCGTGCGCGGCACCGATCAGACCGAGAGGTTCGCCAGGCTCAGAGCGCCGGTGAACCTGCCGCGCCTAGTGCGCATCCCCGACGAGGAGAAGGCGGACAGCGACGAGGCGCTCGGGCTTCAGAACATCACCGGCTCGAACTTCGTTTGGCTCGAAGAAGTGATCGCGGAGAACCTCGACTTGCTCTTCCCCAAGATGGAGGTGGTGGCGTCGTATCCGTTTCGCGTGACGCGCGACGCCGACACCGAGATTGGCGAAGACGAGGCCGGTGATCTGCTCGCCGCAGTGTCCGATGTCGTCGACCGCCGTCACTTCGGACGCGTGGTGCGCCTCGAGATCGGCGGCCAGATGCCCGACCGCATCCGCGACATTCTCACGGTGAACCTCGAGCTCGCGCCGTATCAGGTATATGTGACGTCCGGGCCGCTCGGTCTGGCCGATCTGGCCCAGCTCAGCTCGCTGGATCTTCCCCAGCTCAAGTACCCGCCGTTCGTTCCCGTGGCACGGCACCCTGCACCGCAGAAAGAGGACATCTTCAAGCTCATCGCTCGCAAGGACGTCGTGCTGTACCACCCGTACGACTCCTTCGACACGGTGCTCGAGTTCCTCTCGACCGCCGCACGCGACCCAGACGTCCTGGCCATCAAGCAAACGCTGTACCGCCTGGGCCCGGCCTCGCCCGTGGTTGGCTTCCTGAAGGCCGCGCGCGAGAACGAGAAGCAGGTCGCGGCGCTGGTCGAGCTCAAGGCGCGCTTCGACGAAGAGAACAACATGCGTTGGGCACACGAGCTGGAACAGGCGGGCGTGCACGTGGTGCACGGCATCGTCGGGCTCAAGACCCACGCGAAGATGACGCTGGTCGTGCGACGCGAGGGCACGGACATTCGGTTGTACGTGCATCTTTCGACCGGGAACTACAATCCCGTGACCAGTCGGGTCTACACGGACATTGGCCTGTTGACCTGCAACCTCGATATCGCCCGCGATGTGCTCGACCTGTTCAACGGCCTGACCGGCTACTCGGCGAAGACAGACTACAACCAGCTGGTGGTCGCGCCCGCGTCGATGCGTTCGCGCGTGCTGCGGCTGATCGAGCGCGAGGTCGAGCAGCACAAAGCCAGCGGCGGCGGACTCATCGCCTGGAAGTGCAACTCGCTCTCGGATGATCAGATCATCGACGCCCTGTACCAGGCGTCCGCCGCGGGCGTGACGGTGCAACTACAGGTTCGCGGCACGTGCTGCCTGCGCCCTGGAGTCCCAGGCCTGAGCGACAACATCGTGGTGACCTCGGTCGTGGGCCGCTTCCTGGAGCACGCTCGGCTCTACTACTTCGCCAACGGTGGCGACGACGAGTTGCTGATCGGCAGCCCCGACATGATGCCACGCAACCTCGACGGCCGCGTCGAGGTACTCGTTCCGGTGAAAGATCCCAAGCTGCGTGCCAGAGTGCGCGACAGCATCCTGGGCGTGTCGCTGCGCGACACGGCGATGTGCTGGCAACTGCTCCCCGATGGCTCGTATCGACGCCGCGTTCCGGCCAGCGGCGAGGCGCCGTTCAACTCTCAGGAACACTTGATGACCGTGGGCGGAAGCTGGCGCGAGGAGTGACCGATGGACGTGCTGATCGTGCGCCACGGCATCGCGATGGACCGCGACAAAGCGGCTAGCCGGGGCGTGCTCGACCCCGATCGCCCGCTCACGCGCAAGGGGCGCACGCGCATGCAAGAGGTCGCGCGCGGCCTGCACGAGCTGGCGCCCGCCGTGACGGAGCTGATCAGCAGCCCCTTGCTGCGCGCGGTTCAGACCGCCGAGATCGTGCGCGAGGCCTACGCCGAGCTGAAGCACGGCCGCAGCGCGGCGCTCTTGCCCGAGGCCGAGCCCGCCGCGCTGGCGCGGGCCCTGGGGCGACGGGCCGCCACGGCGACGCTGGCCATCGTCGGGCACGAGCCTCAGCTCGGCGCCTTCATGAGCTGGTGTCTGACGGGCTCAGCGCGTAGCTTCGTCGAGCTGCAAAAAGGCGGCGCGGGCCTGGTGCGCTTCGACGAGCGACCGGCGGCCGGCGCGGGCCGCTTGATCTGGCTGCTACCTCCCGCCGTACTGCGCTCCCTCCGATGACCCAAGCACCCTCGAACCGGCCCGCCACGCAGACGCTCGCCGCCATCGATCTCGGTTCCAACAGCTTCCACATGGTCGTGGCACGCGTGGTCGATGGCCAGCTCGTGCTCGTCGACCGCATGAAGGAGATGGTGCAGCTCGGGGCTGGCCTCGACAGCGCGCGGCGGCTCGCGGCGGATGCGCAGCTGCGCGCACTGGCCTGCCTCGAGCGCATGGGCCAGCGCGTCCGAGCGCTGCCGCAGGAGTGCGTGCGTGTGGTCGGCACCAACACGCTGCGCGTGGCCCGAAACGCCGAGGAATTCCTGGAGAAGGCCGAGCAGGCGCTCGGACAACCCATCGAGATCATCAGCGGCATCGAAGAAGCACGCTTGATCTACTCGGGTGTGGCGCACGGCCTCGGCCCCAAGGACGAGCGTCGCCTGGTGGTCGACATCGGCGGCGGCAGCACCGAGCTGGTGATCGGCCAACACTTTGAGCCCCTCGATCTCGAGAGCCTGTACATCGGCTGCGTCACCTTGACGAAGCGCCACTTCGACGACGGCAAGATCACGCCCAAGCGCTTTCGGCGCGCGGAAGTGACGGCATTGCAAGAGCTGGAGCGTGTCGAGAAACGCTTCCGGCGCCTGGGCTGGCAGGTCGCGATCGGCGCATCGGGCACGGCGCGTACCGTGGCTCGCGTGGTGCGCGAGGCGGGGTTCAGCCAGCGCGGCATTACGCGCGCATCCTTGAAGAAGCTGCGCGCAGAGATCGCGGATGCAGGTGCCATCGATCGCTTGAAGCTGCCCGGCCTGTCGCAGTCGCGGGCCGCCGTGTTTCCCGGCGGCGTGGCGGTGCTCTCGGCCATCTTCGAGAGCCTCGAGATCGACGAGATGGCGGTGAGCGACAGTGCGCTGCGCGAAGGCGTGCTCAACGACTTGCTCGGCCGCGTGCTGCACAAGGATGTGCGCAGCGCGACGGTCGATGCGCTGATGGAACGCTATCACGTCGACAAGGAGCAGGCGCAGCGCGTCGAGGCCACGCTCTTGCACCTCTTGCCGCAGGTCGCCGACGTCTGGCGCCTGCCGCTGCAACGGTCGGTGGAGCTGGGCTCGTGGGCCGCACGGCTGCACGAGATCGGCCTCGACATCGCGCACAGCCACTACCACAAGCACGGGGCCTACGTGCTCGAGAACTCCGACATGCCGGGGTTCTCGCGACAAGAGCAGCGCATGCTGGCGGTCTTGGTGCGCGCGCACCGCAGAAAGTTCCCGGGGAGCCTGTGGAAGACGCTGCCGGCGAGCGCGCGTCGCGTCGAACAGGTCGCAGTCTTGCTGCGGCTCGCCGTGTTGCTGCACCGCAGTCGCACGGGCGTGCCCGAGGTCAGCGTGGTCGGCGCTCGGCGCTCGCTCGAGGTGCGCTTCCCACCTGGCTGGCTCGAGGCGCATCCACTGACGCAAGCGGACCTGCAAGAAGAAGCGGCGTTCCTGCAAGCCGGAGATTTCGAGCTCGAGCTGCCGGCGCTCGGCGCCTGACGGCGGCTGCGCGGCGCGCGTCACCTTGGAGCGGGCATGGCACATAGCGAGACACTGCTTCGACAGCTGCTCCATGGGCTGCTGCAGCAGCTGACCGACGCGGCAGCTGCTGTGGACCGATCGGGCAGCGTGGAGGCGCTGCACGACTACCGTGTCGTTCTGCGCAAGCTAGGCGTCGCGCTGCGTTTCTGCAGGCGCGCCTTTGGCCGGGCCGAGGTGCAGCCGATCGAGCGCGTGCTCAAGCGCGAGCACGCACGAACCAGCCGCCACCGTGACCGCGACGTGGTGGCCGACGTGCTGCGTGCCATCGAAACCCCCGCCGCCGCAATTGAAACCTGGAGCGCCCTTGCCACGACGCCTGGCCCACGCGCGCGCAGCACGCGCCCGATCGCAGCGAAGATCGACGCGCGCGTGACGGCCATGCTCGAGCGCGAGCCTGCGCACAGCGAACGGTGCAAGCACTTCGCTGCGCGCATGATCGACGCAGCCACGCGCCGCGCGGCGCGCCGGGCCGTGGCGCTCGACGCCGCGGCCCAGCGCAGGCATGCGTATCGGACCGCGCTGCGCCGGCTGCGCTACACGATCGATCTGCTCTCGGAGCACGCATCGAAGGCCGAGCGCCGGTTCGCGCGCCAGGGCGACGCGCTGCAGCGAGCCCTCGGGCAGCTGCGAGACCTGGACTTGACCCGCGCTGCCCTACCGAGGTTGAGTGGGCTGGCGCAGCCACAGCGCAGCGAGCTCGGGCGCACGCTCGGGGCACGCCGCACGGCCGTGCTGCGCGCCGCAGTCAACGCCTCGCACGCGTTGACAGGGAGCGCCGTCGTGCCGACCTAGGGGCTGTCCCTGATTGTCCGAGTGGAGCCGTTCGAGTCGATCTTTCGCGGAGCTTCGCGCGAAAAACGCAGGGCCCTGCGGGGTGCCCGCGAAATCACTGACCACGAGCACTGTGGGTGGCCGAGCCGCCGCATGTGCGGCGAGCGACATCGAGCCAAACAGCTTGCCGACGACCGAATCGATGACGCCCATGAGTGCGCATTATCCCACGGATGCTGCAGGTTGTGGCAGGCCTTCGCGACCGTGGCCGGCTGCTATGCTCATGAGCATGTCGTGGTCGTTGGGGTCGAGACGAGCGCAAATCGCCTGTTGCTGGTGCTCGGCCGCGTGCTTGCTCAGCGCGTGCGCGGGGGGCAGCAGCGCACAACCGGCTACAGGCACGCCGCAGGCCGCTGGGCCGCAACACCGGTCGCAAGCCCTACCGAGCCCGCCAGGGAAGATCGATCTGCAACATAACGTTGCAGACAGCGTTCGTCAGCCAGTGAATCCAGCGTCCATGCCGGAGATCGATGCGCTGGTCGAGAGCGCGATCGCTGCGCACAAGCTGCCCGGAGCCGTGGTCGCGGTGGGTCACGCGGACGGGCTCGTGTTCCTCAAGGCTTACGGTCAACGCGCGCTCGTACCCGCACCCGAGCCGATGAGCGTCGACACCATCTTCGACCTGGCTTCGCTGACGAAGCCGGTGGTCACCGCGACTTTGCTAATGCGTCTGGTCGAGCGCGGAGAGGTCAAGCTCGACGCACCCGCCGCCGACTACTTGCCGCAGCTGCGCGGGGCCCAGCAGCAACGTATCCGCGTGGCTGACTTGCTCCTGCATGAAAGCGGCTTGCCGGCGGAGGATCCGCTGAGCGACTACGAGCACGGCAAGGAAGCCGCGCTAGCCAAGATCGGCGCGTTGCGGCTGAAGTCGGCGCCCGGTCAGCGCTTCGCGTACAGCGACCTCGGCTACATCTTGCTCGGCGCGCTGATCGAACGCGTGAGCGGCAACGCGCTGAACGAGCTTGCTTCGCGTGAGCTATTCGAGCCGCTCGGCATGCGCGACACGCGCTTCGTCCCACCCGAGAGCTGGCGCGCACGCATCGCACCAACCGAAGTGCCCGACGCCGTGCGCAACCGCATCGATCCGCGCGCGGCGACCGAGGCTGTGATTCGCGGCGACGTGCACGACCCGCGTGCGCTGTGTCTGGGCGGCGTGGCGGGCAACGCGGGCGCGTTCTCCACCGCGCAAGACCTCGCACGCTACGCGCGCATGCTGCTTTCTGGCGGCGCGCTCGAGGGCGCGCGCGTGCTGCACACGCAGACGGTGGCGACGATGATCGAGCCGCATTTCGTCGGCGAGGTCACGCGCAGTTACGGTTGGGACGAGCGCAGCGACTACTCCGGCTTGCGCGGACACCAGCTCTCGCATCGCGCCTTCGGGCACGGAGGCTACACGGGCACCTCGCTGTGGATCGACCCCGAGCAGGATCTCTTCGTGATCCTGCTGAGCAATCGCGTGCACCCCGATGGCAAAGGCCACGTGATCCAGCTCGGCGGCGCCATCGCGGACGCCGCTGCCTTGAAGCACGCCCGGCGCCCCTACCCAGCGAGCTGCAAGGCCTTCGAAGGCACGGTGCAGAGCGGCATCGACGTGTTGCGCAAGGATGCTTTCGCGTCGCTGGTCGACAAGCGGATCGGCTTGCTGTGCAACGCCGCCAGCCGCGCGCGCGACGGAGCTCGCAGCGCGGACGTGCTGGCGGCAGCCGGCAACCTGAAGCTCGTCGAGCTGTTCGCGCCCGAGCATGGGCAAGACAACCAACTCGAGGGCACGGTCGACGACTCCACCGACGCCGCGACAGGACTGCCGGTGTATTCGCTTTACGGCAAGACACGCCATCCCACTGCGCAGATGCTGCAGAGCGTCGACGCGGTGCTCTTCGATCTTCAGGACGTCGGCACGCGCTACTTCACTTACCTGTCGAGCCTGCGACAGCTGCTCGAAGCAGCCGCCAAGAGTGGCACCGAAGTGGTGGTGCTCGACCGACCGAACCCGCTCGGCGCCGACCGCGTGGACGGACCGATGCTCGACCCCGACACCGAGAGCTTCGTGAACTACCATCCACTGCCCGTCATGCATGGCATGACCGCAGGCGAAGTCGCGCTACTCTTGAATGACGAGCGTCACATCGGCGCGCACCTCACCGTGGTGCCGATGCAGAACTATCGGCGCGAGCTGCGCTTCGAGCAGACGGGGCTGCACTGGTGGGGGCCGTCGCCGAACTTGCGCAGCGCGCAGGCTGCCCTGCTTTACCCTGCCACCGGCCTGCTCGAGAGCACCAACCTGTCGGTGGGGCGTGGCACGCCGGAGCCTTTCTCGATCGTCGGCGCACCGTGGCTCGATGGCGAACAGCTCGCGAACGCGCTCTCGGCGCGCGGGCTGCTCGGCGTGCGCTTCATGCCCGTTGACTTCACGCCCACGGCGGACCGCTACGCGGGCACGCTGTGTCACGGCGTGCGCGTCGAGCTAACCAACGCCGACACGCTCGCGCCCGTGCGTACCGGCCTGACGATCGCGCGCGCGATCGAGGCGTGTGCGCCCAGTGAGTTCGCCGCGCACAGTCTGGGCGAGATGCTGGGCAATGCCGCCACGCTGCACGCCTTGTTGGCCGGCGCGAGCGTCCCGGATCTCGAGCGGCTGTGGGAGCGCGACCTGCAGCGCTTCGAGACTCGGCGCGCGCGTCACCTCTTGTACCCCTCCTGCGCCGCGGAACCGACCGAAACCGTCCGCGCGCCATGAAGGGCGCAAAGGGCAGAGGTTATCCACCGGGGAGGCCGCTGCACGTGCTACAATTCGCGACCCCGTGTCAGAGCCCATGCAAGAGCTGTTCGATGCCATCCGCCAGCAGTGCGCGAGCGGCGTGTGGCTGCGTGCCGAGCAACTGACCCGCACCGGCAGCGTCGACGGCAAGCGCACGCACAACGACGAGGTCGAAGTGCGCATCGTGACCAAGGGCGGCATGAGCTCGCCGCGCGTCGTGTTGTCGCCGGCGCATCTCGACTGGTCGTGCGAATGCCCGAGCGAGGACGCGGCTTGCATTCACGTCGCTGCCGCCATCATCGCGGTACGCAAGGCGCAAGACGATGGGCAGCCCCTGACAGCCATGACTGCGCCGGCGGTGAAGCTTGCGTATCGGCTGGGCCGCAAAGAAGGCGCGCTCACCATCGAGCGCTTCCTCGTGCGCGGTGGCAGCTTGGTCGCGCTCGATACACGCCTGTCCGCTTGGAAGAAGCGCGACGGCGATGACGACGTGCAAGCGAGCCCGGCCGACATGGCGGTCGACGTCGCGCTCGGCCCGGTGGTGTCGGGCAAGATTCCACGCCCGCTCATCCAACGCGTGTTGTCGGCGCTCGGCGAGTGCATCGATGTCACCTTCGACGGCAGGCGAGTGAAGATGGGTGCGGCGCGACCCGTGGTGCGCGTGCGCGTCGAAGATCATCCGGAAGGCTTTCGACTGTTTGCCGAGCAGGATCCGAAGATCAGCGAGATCTTCGACAACGGTGCGGTCATGCATTCCGGCGAGCTGCGCCCCGTGGGCGAGCTGGATCTGTCGGGGCGTGACGTCGACGAGCTGCGCAAGGGCCGCGTGTATCCGTTCGGCCAAGTCGCCGATCTGGTCGGTCGCATCATCCCGGCGCTGCGCGAGCGCCTGCCGGTCGAGATCACGAGTCAGCTCTTGCCGAGCGCGACGCCCATGCAGCCGCGCCTGCTCGTGCAAACCGAGTGGACCGACGGCGCGCTGGCGATTCTGCCGCTGCTCGTGTACGGCGACCCGCCCGCCGCACGCGTCGACGGTGGCAAGCTGCACTACCTCGGCGGCGCACTGCCGCTGCGCAACGAAGCCAAGGAACGCAAGCTGCTCGACGAGCTGACGCTGCGGGTCGGACTCGAGGTCGGACACACGGCGCGCTTCGTCGGCCTGGCGTCGCTCGACATGGCGGAGAAGATCCGTCGCTTCGGCAACATCACCGTACAAGGCAAGGGGCTCGATGCCTGCTTCGTGGCGGCGCCACTGCAGCCGCGCTTCGATCTCGGCGGCGAGCGTCTGGATCTCGGGTTCACCACGCGCACCGAGTCCGGCGAGCGGCATGCATCCGC
This sequence comes from Pseudomonadota bacterium, assembly GCA_017881185.1. Lineage (GTDB taxonomy): Bacteria > Myxococcota_A > Polyangia > Polyangiales > JAFGIB01 > JADGRF01. The sequence goes on from JADGRE010000023.1 coordinate 21,118, forward strand.
CGAAGCCGTGCTCGAAGCCTGGCAACGCGGCGACGCCCTGGTCCCACTGCTCGAAGGCGGCTACGCGCCACTGCCGGCAGAAGTGCTCGCACGCGCCGGGCACCTACTGGCCGACTTGATGGCGGCCAAGACCAACAACGGTGCGTTGCCGAGCTGCGCGCTGCCCGACCTCGCCCGCTTGTGCGAAGCGCTGGACGCGCCGCCCCCGCCGAAATGGGATCGCCTGCGCGCGCTGGCGTCCGACTTCAGCAGCATCGCCGCAGCCGAGCTTCCGAGCGACTTGACCGCGCAGCTGCGCGACTACCAACGCGACGGCGTGAACTGGCTGGCGTTCCTGTCGAGCGCCAATCTGGGCGCGATGCTTGCTGACGACATGGGCCTTGGAAAGACGCTGCAAGCGCTGTGCGTGGTGAAGTCGCCGTGTCTCGTGGTGGCGCCAGCCAGCGTGATGCACAACTGGGCTGCGGAGATTGCACGCTTCCGGCCGGCGCTGCGCGTGCACACCTACCACGGCCCCAACCGTGCGCTCGATCCCAAGGCCGACATCACGCTGACCACGTATGCCATCTTGCGGCTCGACGAAGCCGTGCTCGACGAGCAGCACTGGGACACCGTCATCCTCGACGAAGCCCAGAACATCAAGAACGCCGACAGCCAGGTGGCGCGTGCCGCATTCGGGCTGCAAGCGCGCTTCCGCATGACGCTGACGGGCACGCCGGTCGAGAACCGTCTCGACGAGCTGTGGAGTCAGTTCCACTTCGGCAACCCCGGCTTGCTCGGTGGACGGCAAGACTTTCAGGAGCGTTACGCGAAGCCGATCAGTGAAGGCGACCCGCGCATGGTCGACCGCCTGCGACAGCGCATTCGCCCGTTCATGTTGCGGCGCTTGAAGCGCGAGGTCGCACGCGAGCTGCCGCCGCGCACCGACGTGGTCGTGCGCTGCACCCTCGGCGAACGCGAGCGCGAGATCTACGACGCGATCATGGCGGCGACGCGCAAGGACGTGGTGGAACAGCTGCAGGAAGGTGGCAACGTGCTGGCAGCGCTCGAGGCGCTGTTGCGTCTACGCCAGGCGTGCTGTCACTCCGGCTTGCTGCCCGGCCAAACGGCGGAGTCCTCCGCCAAGCTCGACTTGCTGATGGATCTCCTGGGCAATGTGCTCGCCGAAGATCACAAGGCGCTGGTGTTCTCGCAATGGACGAGCTTGCTCGACCGCGTCGAGCCGCTCTTGCGCGCCGCCAACATCGGCTTCACTCGCCTGGACGGCAGCACCAAAGACCGCGCCGGCGTGGTCGCAGAATTCCAGAGCGATACCGGTCCGCGCGTGATGCTGGTATCGCTCAAAGCTGGCGGCACCGGACTCAACCTCACGGCTGCCGACAACGTCTTCCTGCTCGATCCGTGGTGGAACCCCGCCGTCGAAGACCAGGCCGCGGATCGCGCGCATCGCATCGGTCAAGAACGCCCGGTGCTCGTACACCGCCTGGTCGCAGAGTCGACGGTCGAAGAGCGCATGCTGGCATTGCAAGACAAGAAGCGCGCCCTCGCAGCAGCTGCAACGCACGGCGCGCAAGCGGCCTTTGGGCTCACGCGCGACGACTTGCTCGCGCTACTCACCTGAGATCACGCGGGACCGACATGCACGAGAGCTTCCTGCGCATCGCCGTCGACGAGGCCGAACACAGCGTGTGCAATGGCGGTGGCCCGTTCGGCGCCGTGATCGTGCGCGACGGGGAGATCCTCGCCTGTGGGCAAAACCGTGTCACTGCGACGCTCGACCCCACGGCACACGCCGAGGTGGTTGCGATCCGCGCAGCCTGCACCGCCATCGGCGATTATCGCTTGCCGGGCACGACCCTCTACGCGAGCACCGAGCCGTGCCCGCTGTGCCTTTGTGCCATCTACTGGGCGCGCATCGATCGCGTGTACTTCGCCACCACGCGGCACGACGCCGCGGCCGCCGGCTTCGATGACGCCGAGCTCTACCGGGAGCTCGAGCTGCCGGTTCCCGCGCGCAAGATCCCGACCCTGCAGATCGAGCTACCCGGCAGCGAGCGGCCGCTCACTGCCTGGAAGGCCCTCGAAAACAAGGTGCCCTACTGAGCACCCCTTCAGTAACGGCCAAAAACCCCGCACGGGTTGGCATCTGCGTCTTGCGCCGAGCTATCCTTGCCGTTACGTCTGCGGCCCACAGGCGGGCCCTTCGCTCCTGCTGCATCCGGGTCCTTGCGCTCTCATGTTGAAGTCGCTCGTCATCACCTGTCTCCTGGCTGTCGCCGCCGGCTGTGCCTCGCAGACCGGCCGCGAGCTCGCCGCCCAAGCGAACGATCACGTCGCCGAGCTGACGCAGAGCGTGTCGCTAGCACTGCCCGCACGTGGCTTCCAGGTGGAGACCGCGGGCATGCGCATCGAGCCGGGTGACGATGTGCGCATGTGCGAAGTCGTCGCCTTGCCCGGCAGCGCCGAAGACACCTATTACGTCAATCGCATCGAGAGCGCGCTCTCGCGCTACGGCGACGACCTCGTAGTCAGCGCCGCGCGACCCGACAGCGAGACCGCATCCATCATGGACATCGGTGCCAGCGTGCCGTGCACGCGCGCAGGCGAAGCCTTCGGCGAAGAGCTTAGCGATGTCGTGGCAACGCAAGGTCGCTACCACGACGAGCGTTTCCCGAGCGGCGTCGGCAAGGTGTTCCACGGCGGGCAGAAGCTCGCGGTCGAATACCACTACGTAAACGAGTCCAGCGAGCCCGTGCCCGCGAAGGCGAAGCTCTCCTTTCACGTCGTCGACCCGAGCGCGGTTCAGTTCCTCGCGCGCACCGCGAGCTTCAGCAACTTCACCATCTACACGCCACCCGGCGGCGAGAGCTCGCACCTTGGCGAATGCGCGCTGCACGAAGACGTGAGCATCTCGAGCCTGGTGCGCCGCACCCAGCGCTTCGGCACGAGCTTCGCGGTCTGGCGTGTCGGCGGCCAGCACGACGGCGAGCTGGTCTGGCGCAGCGACGACCCGAGCCACGCCCGGCTCGATCTGGCCGCACAACCGCTGCAGCTTGCGCCCGGCGAAGGCTTCCGCTTCCAGTGCGACTACCGCAACAACACCGACCGCGAGCTGCGCTACGGCGTGAGCGCCGCCGACGACACCTGCACGCTGAACGCGACCTTCTGGAGCAAGGACCCGAGCACGGCGCAAGCCGAAGGCTGCCTGCTCTTCAGCGTCGACGAAGACGGCGTAGCGCGCTGAAGCAGCGGCGAGCGCGCGCCTGGCTCAGGTGGCTGGTGCGCGGCTGAGCACGCCTCATGCGCGCATACAACTCGAATCGATTGCGATGTCGTAAGCCCTACACTTACCAACGTAGCGCTTACGCTTACATCTGCAATCGACTCGTGATTCAGTTGTAGGTCGCGGTGAACAGCAGATTGACGGCGCTCGACACCAGTCGACCGTCGTAGTCGTTCTTCAGCGTCATGAGCAGGAACTGCGCGGCCACGCCCACACCCCAGTCGTAGCCGACCCACCACTCCTTGCCGGCCATGAGGTTCATGACGAAGCCGGCGTAGGAATCGCCATACTGCTGACCGGAGTTGTCTTCGAATGTGGTCGTGCCGAGGCCCGCCGAACCGGAGAGGTAGATGTTCACCGGCATGATGTAATAAGTGAGCCCCAAGCCCATCGACGACAGCGAGATGCTGTCCACGTGCTCCGCGGGCTGCGCGGGCTTCTGCGAAGGACCCAGCAGCATGGTGCGCTGGAAGTCGACGTGCAGCGCGAGGTTCTCGACGATCGAGCCGCCGAGCGCCAGACCCATGCCCAGGCCGGCACCCGAGAAACGCGTGTAGTGGCTGCTGACATTGCCGCCACCGAAGCCGAGCGTGAGCCGCATGAAGAAGCCCTCGTGGCCGTAGCGACCGGGCGCGGGGTGATCCCACGGATTCCACTCACCCTTCTCGATGGGCGCCTCGGACTGACCGCCGAGCATCGGGTACGGCGCAGGCGGCGGGTTCTGCCCGGGCGTGGGCGCCGAGCTCGCAATGGCAGGTGCAGCAGTGGGGGCCGGTGCAGCCACGGCGGCAGGCGCCGCTGCCGGAGCGGGCGCAGCGGCGGAGGGCGCGGCGGCCGGGGTGGCCGCAGCTGGCTCGGCCGCAGGCGTCGCTGCCGGGGTGGCAGGCGCCGCTGCCGGAGCGGGCGCGGCGACAGGGGCGGGCTTGCCAGCCTCTGCGAGCGCGACGCCCGTACTGAGGCCCAGGAACAACGCGGTTGCGATCAGTAGCGAGCTGAGTTGTGAGTTACGCAGGTGCATGACTTGGCTCCTGACAGTTGCGAGCGCTGGCGCCGCAGAGGCGCCGGGACGCGCCGGGAAACGAGCTGGGCCACCCGGGCCGAGCAGCTTCGAACCGGGTCGGATTAGAGCATAGCGCTCGGGCCACTGCCACAGCAGCAGCACAGGCTCTTGCGGCGCGCCATCCGAGCCGCCCAGTGGGGCTCACGGCCCTACAGCAGCATCTGGCGGATGTCGCTGAGGATCTCGCGCAGGCGCGTGGTGAAGCGCGCGGCATCGGCGCCATCGACGACTCGGTGGTCGTAGGACAGCGACAGCGGGCACATCAGCCGCGGCACGAACGCCCCAGCTTGATACACGGGCTTCCAGGCAGCGCGGGACACGCCCAGCACGGCGACCTCGGGCGGATTGATGATCGGGGTGAACGCGGTGCCACCGATGCCACCGAGGCTCGAGATGGTCATGGAGGCACCCTGCAAGTCGGCGGGGCCCAGGCGCCGGCCGCGCGCGCGTTCACTGATCTCGGCCAACTCCTTGGCCAGCTCTGAGAGGCCCTTGATGTCGACGTCGCGAATCACCGGAACCATCAGGCCGTTGGGGGTGTCGACGGCGACTCCGATGTGGAAGTAGCGCTTGAGGATCAAGTTCTCGCCGCTCTTGTCGAGCGACGAGTTGAAGCGCGGCATCGCCTTGAGCGCCACGACCAGCGCCTTCATGAAGAAGGTCACGAGCGTGAGCTTGGAGCTCGGGTCGTCGCCGCGCAGCTTCTTGCGGAAGTCCTCGAGCTCGGTGATGTCGGCCTCGTCGAACTGCGTGACGTGCGGAATGGTGATCCACGAGCGGTGCAGGTTCTTGCCGGACACGCGCTGAATCTTGGTGAGCGGCTGAACCGAGATCTCGCCGAACTGCGTGAAGTCGATCTCGGGTGCTTCCGGCAAGGCGAACGCGCCGCCGCTGCCAGCGGCTTTGCCCGCGACGCTCAGCGCATGCTTCACGAAGCCCTGCACGTCTTGCTTGGTGATGCGCCCACGCTCGCCGCTGCCGGGCACCTGTGCCAAGTCCACGCCGAGCTCACGCGCCACGGCCCGCACGGCCGGGCTCGCATACGGCAGCGAGCGCTCGATCTTAGCCGACATGCTGACTGTGACCGGAGGTGCAGGCGGAATGGTGCGGGACTGACCGCGCTCGGCTCCGGGCGGCCGCGGCAACGCGGGCACCACCAGGTCGTCTGCAGCTGATGGCGGCACGGACGGCGCGGCGGGCACAGCGGCGGGCACAGCAACCGGCGCTGCGGCGGGCACAGCAACCGGCGCTGCGGCGGACGGCTGCACGGCGGGAGCGTTCACGACCGGCGTGCCGTCGTCGGTATCGAGAACCAGAATCTCCGAGCCCTCTGAGACCTTGTCGCCCACCGCCACCGAGAGCTTGCGCACCACGCCGGCGCGCGGCGATGGGATCTCCATCGACGCCTTGTCGCTCTCCAGCACGATCAGCGCTTGCTCGCGCTCCACGCGCGCACCCGCTTGCACCAGCACCTCGACCACGTCCACATCGTGGGCGTCGCCGATGTTCGGTACTTTGATGGGTTGGTCGGCCATGAGCGTGGATCGCGCTTCGGATCAAACGGTGGCGGGGTGCGGCTTGTTCGGATCGAGACCGAAAGCTTTGATCGCCGCTTCGAGCTGGGCCTTGGGCACGCTGCCCTCGTCGCACAGCGCACGCAGTGCTGCGACCACCACATGTTGACGATCGACCTCGAAGAAGCTGCGCAAGCCCTCGCGCGTGTCGCTGCGGCCGAAGCCGTCGGTGCCCAGCGTGAGGTAGTTGCGCGGTACGAACGGGCGGATCTGCTCGGCGTACATCTTCACGTAGTCCGTCGCGGCGACCACGGGGCCAGCGTGCCCGGCGAGGCACTGCTCCACGTATGTGGCTTCGGCCGCCGCGTTGGGATCGAGCAGCTGCTTGCGACGGCAGGCGTCTCCTTGACGTCGCAGCTCGGTGAAGCTGGTCACGCTCCACACGTCGGCCTGCACGCCATAGTCCTTGCGCAACAACTCCGCGGCTTCGAGCACTTCGCGCAGGATGGTGCCGCTGCCGAGCAGCTGCACACGCGGGCTGCTACCCGCCGCTCCGGGCTGCAGCAGGTACATGCCCTGTATGATGCCTGCCTCCACGCCTGGCGGCAGCGCCGGCATCGTGTACGGCTCGTTCATCACCGTCACGTAGTAGAAGATGGCTTCGTCCTGTGCGTACATCCGGCGCAGACCATCTTGCACGATGACAGCGAGCTCGTACGCGTAGGTCGGGTCGTAGGCGCGGCACGTGGGGACGGTGCTCGCCAACACGTGGCTGTGGCCATCGAGGTGCTGCAAGCCCTCGCCTGCCAGCGTGGTGCGGCCGGCAGTAGCGCCGATCAGAAAGCCACGTGCGCGGCTGTCGGCAGCGGCCCAGATGAAGTCACCCACGCGCTGGAAGCCGAACATCGAATAGAACGCGTAGAACGGCACCATGTGCACGCCGTAGTTCGCGTACGCCGCACCCGCCGCGATGAACGACGCCATCGCGCCCGCTTCGCAGATGCCCTCTTCGAGGATCTGCCCTTGCTTGTCCTCGCGGTAGTACATCACCTCGTCGGAGTCGACCGGCTCGTAGAGCTGCCCCTGCGACGCGTAGATGCCCAGCTGACGGAACAAGCCCTCCATGCCGAAGGTGCGCGCTTCGTCCGGGATGATCGGCACCACGTGCTTGCCGAATTCCTTGTCGCGCGTGAGGGCGGTCAAGATCCGGACGTACGCCATGGTGGTGGAGATCTCGCGGTCGCCCGTGCTCTTGAGCAACGCGTCGAACGCCGACAACGGCGGCACCTCGAGCGCGGGCGCACGCTCGCGCCGTTCAGGCACCGCGCCGCCGAGCGCCTGCCGGCGTTGCCGCAGGTACTGCATCTCGCGGCTGTTCTCTTCCGGCTTGTAGAACGGCGTCTCGGCGATCTGCTCGTCACTGATGGGTACGCGATAGCGATCGCGGAAGGCCTTGATGGCGCCCGCGCCAAGCTTCTTCAGCTGGTGCGTGGGGTTCTTGCCCTCGCCTTCTTCGCCCGTGCCATAGCCCTTCACGGTCTTGGCGAGGATGCAGGTGGGGAAGCCCTCGGTGTGCACGGCCGCGTGGTACGCCGCGTACACTTTCTGGGGATCGTGACCGCCACGGTTGAGCCGCTTGATGTCGGCGTCGGTCAGGTTCGCCACCATGCGCAGCAGCTCCGGGTAGCGCCCGAAGAAGTGCTCGCGCGTCCAGGCACCGTCGCGCGCCGCGTAGTTCTGAAAGTCGCCGTCGACCACTTCCTCGGCGCGCTTGAGCAGCACGCCGTTCTTGTCCTTGGCGAACAGGTGGTCCCAGCCGTCGCCCCAGATCACCTTGAAGACCTTCCAGCCGGCACCGCGGAACACGCCCTCGAGCTCCTGGATGATCTTGCCGTTACCGCGCACCGGCCCGTCGAGCCGCTGCAAGTTGCAGTTGATCACGAAGGTGAGGTTGTCGAGCTTCTCGCGCGCCGCGAGCGAGATGGCGCCCAGCGACTCGGGTTCGTCCATTTCGCCGTCACCCAGAAACGCCCAGACCCTGGCCTTGCTCGCCGGGATGAGGCCGCGGTTCTGCAGGTAGCGCATGAAGCGCGCTTGGTAGATGGCCATCATGGAGCCGAGGCCCATCGACACCGTGGGGAACTGCCAGAACTTCGGCATCAGCCACGGGTGCGGGTACGAGGACAGCCCGTGCCCGCCGGTCTCCCGACGGAAGTTGTCGAGGTCGGCCTCGGTCAGCCGACCTTCGAGAAACGCCCGCGCGTAGACACCCGGCGACGAGTGACCCTGGAAGTACACGAGGTCGCCGCCGTCGGGGTGGTCGGCACCCTTGAAGAAGTGGTTCCAGCCGACATCGTAGAGCGTCGCGCTCGACGCGAAGGTGGAGATGTGGCCGCCCAAACCAGGGAAGCGCGCGTTGGCACGCACCACCATCGCGAGCGCATTCCAGCGCACGAAGGATCGCACGCGATACTCGAGCTCTTGATCGCCCGGATTGCGCGCCTCGTCGCTGCGATGGATCGTGTTGAGGTAGGCGGTGGTGGCCTTGAACGGCAAGTTGGCGCCGGCGCGGCGTGCCTTGTCGATCAGCGCTTCGATCAGGAAGTGGCCGCGCTCGACGCCCACGCGCTCGATGACCGCGTCGAGTGCGTCGAGCCATTCCTGGGTTTCGACCGAGTCGGTGTCTTGCTTCTGAGTCATGCGTGATCACTCACAGACAACGTGCGTCGTATCTGCATAGTAACGCCGGAGTATGCCCGACAGCACACTTTCCGCAGCGCGCCGCTGCCAACGTGCGCGCGCGTTTCAACCACCGAGGCGCGCACGGAGCGAGCGTCGGCAAGCGCCTGCTGCGGACTCGACTCGCGTCGATCGTTATACGAAATTACTCAATAAATACAGTGTATTGCACACTGAATCTAGATTTGGAAAAGCACAAGCTCGAGACCTTCGAGCTTGTGCTTTTCGCGCCGCGGAGTCGATCGGCAGTGGTATGTGTAGTGACTGGCGGGGCGACCAGCTCGGGAGTCAACCATGAAGATTGCGGTGGTCGGCGGGACGGGCAAAGAGGGGCGCGGCATGGCGCTGCGCTGGGCGAAGGCCGGGCACCAGGTCTACATCGGCTCGCGCGAAGCCGAGCGTGCGAGCGCCAAGGCGGTCGAGCTACGCGCCACCGGTGCCGGAGCCATCGAAGGTGGCGACAACGCCTGGGCAGTGCGCCAAGCCGAGCTCGTCGTGCTGAGCGTGCCGTATGCCGCACACGCGCAGACCGTCGAGAGTCTCAAAGCTGATCTCGCGAGCCGGATCATCATCGATATCACCGTGCCACTCGTGCCACCGAACGTGCGCACCGTGCACTTGCCCAAAGGCCAAGCCGCTGCGCTCGAAGCACGTGCGATCCTGGGTCCGAGTGCGAAGGTCGTGGCGGCGCTGCAGCATGTGAGCTCCAGTCACCTTGGCGATCCGGACCACGCCATCGACTGCGACGTGCTCGCCTGCGGCGATGACGACGCCGCAGTCGAAGTGGCCCTGGGTGTCATCCGTGATCTGGGCGTGCGAGCGTTCCACGCGGGTCCGCTCGCCAACGCCGTCGCGCTCGAGTCCCTGACGCCGGTGCTCCTGCACCTGACCAAGAAGTACAAGGGCCAGGGCGTCGGCATCCGGCTCACCGGCGTGTGAGGCGGGCGGGCGCACAGGGCGCGGCCTGCAACGAGCGGAGCGCGATCAGAAGGTCGTGCGCACCGAGCCGCCGCAGACGCCCGGCAGGCACATGAGCGACGCGGTGGTGGCCGGGGGCGGCGCACTGCTCTCGCCACCCTTGCCCATGTTCATGATGAACAGCACGGCACCCGTGCCTGCAGCCGCGAGTCCGCCGAAGAGCAGGATGTCGCTGACCAGCGCGAGCGACTTGCCGCTGCTCTGCAGGTCCGAGACCTTCTTCTGCTTGCTCGCGTAGTCCGCATCGCTCGGACTGCCGCAGTCCTGGTTCGGGCACAGCTTGGTGAGGTCACTCTTCTTGCCGCTCACCATCACATCCACCACCAGCGAACCGACGATCATCGCGCCACCGGTGCCGATGAGCACGAGCGGCAAGACCTGGCTGCGCTTCTTCTCGGGTGCGGTGGCAGCCGTCGCGGCGGCCGGCGCAGCTTGGGCTTCCGGCTGTACGGCCGGCGCGGCAGTCGATTGCGCGGCGGCCTGGGCATCGGGTTGCGCAGCAGGCTGCACGGCCGCGGGTCGCGAGGCCGTGCCATCCGCCAAGCTGCGCTCCAGCGCGGACAAGCGCGCTTCGAGCTGGCCGCGGTTCTCGACGTCCTTCTCGAGCGTCAGGTAGTTGCGCAGCGCGGTGGCCGCGTGCGGCGTGTCGTTCGCGTCGCGGTAGGCGAGGTAGATGTTGTACAGGAGCGCCGCTCGCTGCGAGATGCGGTATGCCTCCTCGAACTCGACTGCAGCTTGTGCGAAGTCGCCGTTGTCGTAGTGGGCGCGGCCGAGACGGAAGTGCGCGCGGGCTTTCTCCTCGTCGCCTGGAGCCGGCGCAGCAGTCGGCGCCGAAGCGGCCTCTTGCGCACGTGCGACGCTGGGTCGCGCCAGTGGTGAAAGCAGCGCGCAGCCGAGTGCAGTCAACAAGCCAAGAGCCGCGTGGGCACGCCAACGCGGATTGCGGATCGCCATGAGGCCTCCAAGGGGTGCACCGAAGCTCGATGCTGCTGCCTATTACAACGCATGCGCCGGCACGCCGCAACGGGCGCGTTGCCTTGCGCCGCAGGTTCCGGCGCGCAACCATCGGAACCATGGTGAGCCAATGAATGGTGAGGTGGCACAGACGCAGTCGCACGCGGCGGTCAGCTGCGCGGGCAGCTTGTCGCTCACCGCCGTCAGCGCCCTGCCCCGTGTGGAACCGGGCGACGACCTCGGCGCGCTGCTCGCAGCCGCACTGCGAACCCAAGGCCTCACGCTCGCGGAGCACGACGTTCTGGTGGTCACTTCCAAGGTGGTTTCCAAAGCGGAGGACCGCTACGTGGATCTCGCAAGCGTAACGCCATCGCGGCAAGCCATCGCGCTGGCGCAAGAGACCGGCAAGGACCCGCGGCTAGTGGAAGTCATCTTGTGGGAAAGCGAGCAGGTGTCCCGCAAGGCCGCCGACGTGCTCATCGTGCGCCACCGCGGTGGCCACGTGAGTGCCAACGCAGGCATCGACCAGAGCAACGCGCGACCCAAACGCGCGACAGCTGGAACGGGACCGTGGATCCTGCGCTTGCCAGCCGACCCGGACGCCTCCGCACGCAAGTTGCGCGACCAACTGCAGGCAGCCTTCGGTGCGCGCGTCGGCGTCGTGATCAGCGATTCGTTCGGGCGGCCGTTTCGCGCTGGAACCGTGGGGCAAGCGATTGGGCTTGCGGGCTTTCCGGCGCTCTTCGACCAGCGCGGTCGCCGTGACCTCGACGGACGCATACTCGAGGCGACGATCACCGCGCCGGCCGATCAGCTCGCAGCGGTTTGCGATCTGGTGGCCGGGCAGGCCGACGAAGGCCGAGCCGCCGTGCACGTACGCGGGCTACGCTTTGCAACGCAGGATGTCGCGGCAGGCAACGTGTGCAGACCCGTGAAGGGGGATTTGTACCTATGAGCGTGTACCCATGACCTTGGCGCGCGTGGTCTATCTCTCCGGTGGCGTGGGCGGTGCGCGCCTGGCGCACGGCCTATCGCGTGCACTCGACCCCGAGCGGCTCACGATGATCGTGAACACGGGCGACGACTTCACCCACTGGGGTCTTTCGATCTCGCCCGACCTCGACACCGTGATGTACGCGCTCGCGGATCTCGGCGACGTTGCGCGCGGCTGGGGCCTGGCGACCGAGAGCTTCGCAACGCTGTCCATGGTGCAACAGTACGGCGGCGAGACCTGGTTCCAGCTCGGCGATCGCGATCTTGGCACGCATCTCATGCGCTCGCAGTGGCTGCGCGAGGGCACGAGCCTCACCGACATCACGAGCAAGCTCTGCCACGGCCTGGGTGTGCGCGCCAAGCTCTTGCCGATGAGTGACGAGCGCTGCGAGACCATGATCGACACCGATGACGGAACGCTCAGCTTCCAGCACTGGCTCGTGCGCGCGCGGGCGGTGCCGGACGTGCGGCGCATTTGGTTCCGCGGCCGCGCACGACCCACGCAGGCGGTGTTGCGCGCGATCGAAGCAGCCGACGTCGTGATCGTGGGCCCGTCCAATCCGTACGTGTCGATCGATCCGATCCTGGCGTTACCTGGCGTGTACGAGCGCGTGCGGGCGAAGCCCGTGTTCGCCGTGAGCCCGATCGTGCACGGCCAAGCCGTGAAGGGACCGCTCGTGCGCATGCTGCAAACGCTCAGTCGCGCAGAGGCAACGCCTGCCGCGATCGCTGCGCACTACGGCGACTTACTGCACGGGCTCGTGGTGGAAGCCGGCGACGAAGCCAGCGTCCGCACCCTGCCCGTGCTCGGCACGGCGACGGTGATGCACACGCGCGAGCACAGCCTGACCCTTGCGCGAGCCGTGCTCGAGCTCTGCGAAAGCCGGCTCGTGCAGCCATGAGCGGCGACCCGCAACCCGCTGCCTGGGCGGTGGTGCCCGTGAAGAGCTTCGCGCGCGGCAAGTCGCGCCTGCAAAACACGCTTGATGCGCACAGCCGTGCGGCGCTCGCGCGTACGATGTTCGAGCACGTGGTCGACGTGTTGCTACGCACACCGGAGCTGGCCGGGGTGCTCGTGGCGACCGATGGCGACGAAGTGATCGAGCTCAGCCAGCGCTTGGGTGCACGCGTGCTGCGCGACAGCCGACACGAGCCCCGTTCGCTCGGACGCGTGGTCGACGCGGCGCTCGACAACTTGCACTCGCAGGGCGCGGCGCTGGCGCTGGTGGTGATGGCCGACCTGCCGCGCATCCAGACAGCGGATGTGCAGTTGCTGCTGTCGGCAGCGACCGACGCCGACCTCGTGCTGGCCGCCGATCAGACGGGGCGCTGCACCAATGCACTGGTCGTGCAGCTGCAGCATCAGCATCCGACGAGCTTCGGGCACCCGGACAGCTTCGCCGAACACCAGCGCCGCGCGCAGGCGCTGGGGCTGCGCGTGCAGGTGGTGCACAACGCTCGACTGGCCTTCGACGTAGACACGCCGGCGGAGCTGGAGAACGCGCCAGAATGAGCTGCGCAACGCGCCTCAGCTGCTGGCCGCGCTCTCGATACGCGCCGCGTTCTGCCGCGCCTTGCGCGTGAGCTGCGCGTAGCTGCCGAACACGGTCTCGGGGTCTTGCACGCGATCGAGCGGATGCTCCGGATCGGTCGCGGGATCGCTGCCGAAGCTGCGCACGACCTCGTAGCGCGTGTTGCGCTCCACCGGCACCCGACCCGCGTCACGGATCACGCGGCGCAATTCCGCGGGCCGCATCAGCTGGCCATGCTGCGCGCCCGCGGAGGTGGAGATGCTCTCGTTCATCAGCGTGCCGCCGAGATCGTTGGCGCCACAGTCGAGCAGCCATTGCGCCTGACGCACGCCCTCTTTCACCCAAGAGGTCTGAACGTTCTTGAACGAGGCGCCGAGCATCAGTCGACTGAGTGCGATGAGACGCATGACGTCGTTGCCCGTGGGCCCAGGGCGCACGTCGGGAAGCATTTGCTTCATGTGCAGCGGGGCCTCGCTGTGCACGAACGACAGTGGGACGAACTCGCTGAAGCCACCAGTCTCGGCCTGCATGGAGCGCAGCAGATCCAGGTGACGCATGCGTTGCTCGTGGCTCTCGATGTGGCCGTACATGAGCGTGGCGGTGGTGGGAATGCCGAGCGCATGCGCGCTGCTGATGACCTCGATCCACTCGCGGCTCGTGATGCGGCCGCCCGCCAGACGCTTGCGCACGGCGTCGTCCAGGATCTCGGCGGAGGTACCCGGTAGCGAGCCTATGCCCGCGGCCTTCAACTCTTGCAGGTACGCGCGCACCGGCAGGCCCATGAGCTCGGCGCCGTACTTCACCTCTTCGGGCGAGAAGGCGTGCACGTGCAACGCAGGCGCCGCAGCCTTCACCGCGCGCAACAGATCGAGGTACAGCGTGGGCTGCGCGCGCGGCGGCAAGCCCGCTTGAATGCACACTTCGGTGGCGCCCATGGCCTCGGCTTGCAGTGCACGACGCACGATCTCCTCGGTGTCGAGGTAGTAGCCTTCCTCGGAGCGCGTGGTGCGCGAGAACGCGCAGAACTTGCAGGCCTTCACGCACAGGTTGGTGAAGTTGATGTTGCGATTGACCACGTAGGCGACCACGTCACCGGCCTGCTGCTTGCGCAGCAGGTCGGCCGTGGCGAGCAACGCGCGCAGATCGGCGCCGTTCACCTCGCACAACGCGACAGCGTCCGCGACCGACAGTTGAGCACCCTGCAAGCACGCCTCGAGAATGCGGCGCACCTCACGATTCACGCTCTGCAAGCTTTGCTCGATGGACACGCTCATGCGCTTCCTCCAAGTGCGTGCTGCTCCGCGGCAGGCCCGCCTTGCAGCGCGTGGCGGCCGGCGAGCTCGCCCAGGCTGGCGACCGCCCGCAAGCGCGCGAGCGCGCGCAACGTGGGCTCACGCAAGCTCGGGTGCAACGCACCAGGCGCATCCACGTACCGCTCGTAGATGGGTAGACGCGGCCGCAGCGTGAAACCGAGCTGCGCGCAGGTCTCCTCGAGCCGCTGCAGATGCGGCCAAGGGTGGCGCGGATTGATGTAGTCGGGCGTGACGGGCGAGATGCCGCCGAAGTCGTTGATGCCTGACGACAGCAAGAGCTGCGTGCGCGCCGGATTCAAGTTCGGCGGTGCTTGCACGCTCACTTCCGGTGGCAAGATCAAGCGCGCCATCGCCACCGCGTGCGCCATTTCGGCATCCGGCTGCTCGCTCTGCTGCTCCATCACCACACCGGGTCGCGGCGTGAAGTTCTGCACGATCACTTCCTGAATGTGGCCATGGCGAAGCTGCGCCTCGCGAATGGCGAGCAGGCTCTCCACGCGCTCGCGTCGCGTCTCGCCGATGCCGATCAGGATGCCGGTGGTGAACGGAATGGAAAGCTCGCCCGCTTCTTCGATCATCTGCATGCGGCGCGCCGGCCGCTTGTCGGGCGCGCGGTGATGCGGCATGCCCTTGTCGCACAGGCGGGGGCTGATGTTCTCGAGCATCAGTCCCAGACTCACGTTCAGCGGCTGCAAGCGCTGCATGTCCTCGCGGCTGAGCACGCCCGCGTTGGTATGCGGCAGCAGACCGTGTTGCAGCGCCAGCTCGGCACCCCAACACAGGTAGTCGACGGTGCTGTCGTGGCCCAGCACCGAGAGCGTGTTGCGGTACGCGGAGAACGCGCCCTCCGGCTTGTCGCCGAGGCAGAACAGGGCTTCGACGCAACCCTGCGTGCTGGCGCGAGCGATCCACTGCTGCAGATCGTCGTGGGTCATCGTCCACTCGCCAGCGTCGCCGGGTGACTTGCGGAACGAGCAGTAGTCGCAGCGGTTGCGACACAAGTTCGTGAGCGGCAGGAAGACCTTGGGCGAGAAGCTGAGCGTGCGCCCGTGGTGCAGATCGCGCAGCTCGGCTGCCGCCGCCATCAGCTGCGCCAGCGTGGGCAGTGGCATGCCGGCCGACGGCACCGGTGCTTCCCCGGGCTGCTCGTCAGCCAGCGGCAACACGCCCTGCACTTGCGCAAGCCACAGTGCGTCCTCGTCGCCGAGGGGCTTGCCACTTCGAACACGCTCGAGCCAGGGCTGCATGAGGTTTCGCGTTCGCGATGCGCGCCAGCGGAGCTGCTGGCTGGACGACCTTTCCCCACGCGACCTGACTAGTCAAGGCGGCCGTGAGCACGCGCCCGTGGCCGTCTGCCGACAACCACCCACCATGACGCGGTGCGGAGCGTCGGCTAGCATGCCAATGGGGCCCGTTCGAGCGCCCACGAGGTGATTGGCATGCGGCAGACGTCTTGGCTCACGGTCGTACTTGCGCTGCTGGGCAGCGCAGCGCTCACGGGTTGCTTCGGCAAGAACAGCAAGAGCACCATCGCCGGCACTGGGACAGGCAGCACCACCGCGGGCGCAGCGCTCGAGCTCACCCGCGCTGTGAGCTTCGCGGGCGGTAGCCTGAAAGACAGCCTGCTGCCTCCTGCCAGCGCAAGCGACGTGACGCTCACGCCCGCGCCCGGCGGGCCAGTGCAACCTGGCGATACCGCGTTGCTATCGTTCGATGTCGATGATCCACGCGCGGGCGACCCAGTCACCACGAGCTTGATCCAGTTCGGCGACACCAGTCAGCACTTCGAAGTGCCGGTCATGGTCGCAGACGCGGGCGCCGGCGCGGGCAACGGCGGCGACGGCGGAACGCGAGGCGATGCCAGCGCCACCACGCAAACCTTCACGCTGCACTACACCATCGATCCCGACGTGTGCGTGAAGCTCTGCGACACCACCTTCAAGATCAAGATCGTCGAGGCCGTGAAGCTGAAGGGCGGCAAGATCAGCGCCCACGCGTTCACCACCATCGACCTCGACTGCACGAAGCAGGGCGACCATGCGCTGTGCCCGGGTAGCTCGCCAGCAAGCGCGGACGCAGCGGCGCCCAGCAATGCCCCAAAGATGGGCGGAGCAATCACCAACGCCTACGGCACACTGCAGACCGAGATCTGCAAGTGCAGCAAGACCGGCAAGGACTCTTCCTGCGCGTTCTCGATGGAGCAGGCCAAGTGCTCGATGCTGGCGTTCGACAACCACGCGGCCGACGTGGTGTCCACAGCCGCATGCATCGAGAAATACCTGGGAGACCAGAAAGCCTGCGTCACGGCAGCTGCATGCGACCCGGTGAAGCTCGCCAAATGCGATTACGTGATCAACTCACGGCGGGCGTCGATGACCAACGCCGACGGCGGCATGCCCGACCCGATCGAGACCCGGTGCGGCATCTTCCCGAGCACGCTGAAGAACGAGCTCGACAACTGTTCGCCGAACACCAACCAGATGAGCACCTTCCAGTGCGCGACCGGCGAGATTCTCACCATCGACAAGCTCTGCAACGGCGTGATGGACTGCAAGGACAACGGCGACGAGTCGAACATCTGCCTCAGCTGCGCCGACGGCAAGTCGACCTACCCAACTGCCAAGCAGTGCGACGGCACGCCCGACTGCGCCGACGGCAGCGACGAGGCCACGTGCACCTTCCAGTGCAAGCTCGGCGGGGCGTCGATCTCCGTGAAGAACGTGTGCGACGGCCTGCCCGATTGCACCGATGCCTCGGACGAAGCCAACTGCAAGGGCGACGCTGGCGTGAAGGCCCCCTGAGCCAGGCCGGCTGTGTGCGGGACCGCGGGGCCACGGGGCCCCGGGTCTACGCCGGAGGCCCTGCGCCATGTGGACCCGTAGGCTGACGGCCACTCGTGCCCTCGCCGGACCTCCGTGCTAAGGTCGCGCGCCTTATGCAGCTCCTCCAGTGGCTCATTCACTTCATCCGCGACCCCGCCTACATCGCGCAGCTCGGTTACCCCGTGCTGATGCTGATCATCTTCATGGAAACGGGCGCGATGGTGTTCTTCTTGCCTGGCGACTCGCTACTCGTGACCGCCGGTCTGTATGCGGCGACCACGGGCAAGCTGAGCTTGCTGTGGTTGAACCTGCTGCTCATTCCCTGCGCGATCTGCGGCGACGCGGTCTCGTACCTCGTCGGCTTGAAGGCTGGACCGATGCTGTTCAACCGGCCACGCTCGCGCATCTTCCGGCCTGAGCACGCGGCCGCAGCCAAGGCGTTCTACGACCGTCACGGTGGCAAGGCCATCATCATGGCGCGCTTCATGCCCGTGCTGCGCACCTTCGTCCCCGTGGTCGCCGGCGTGGGCCAGATGCCCTACCGCCGCTTCGCGACCTTCAACGTGATGGGCAACGTCGCGTGGATCTTCTCGATGACCTTGCTCGGTTACTTCGTGGGTCAGACGCCGCTCGGCAAGCACATCGAGCTGGTGATCTTGATAGTCATCGCCGCGTCGGTATCGCCCGGCATCATCGCCTGGCTGCGCTCACGCAAGCCCGCGTCTGCTGCGGAATAGCCCGCACTGGCCTGCTTCACTACGGCTGCAAACGGCGCATCACGCTGTGATGCCGGCCGTAACCGAAGTAGATCACGAAGCCGATCAGCAGCCAGATCACCAGCCGCCACCAGTTCTCCGCCGGCAGCGAGAACATCAGTACCAGGCACGACAGAATGCCGAGCACCGGCACCACCGGAACCATCGGGCAGCGGAACGGCCGCGGCAGCTCGGGGTGCGTCTTGCGCAGGATCAGCACGGCGCCGCACACGATCACGAACGCCAGCAGCGTGCCGATGTTCACGAGCTCCGCGAGAATGCGCAGCGGCAGAAACCCGCCAAGCAGCGCGACGAAACCGCCGGTGAGCATCGACGACTTCCACGGCGTGCGGAACTTCTCGTGCACGGCGCTGAAGAACTCACGCGGCACAAGGCCATCGCGTGCCATCGCCAGCATCACGCGGGGCTGACTGAGCATGAGCACGAGCAGCACCGAGGTGATGCCCGCGAGCGCGCCAAGCGAGATCAAGAACTGCGCCCAGGGCATGCCGACCGAAGCGAACGCGCTCGGGATGGGCGCGTCGATGTCGATCTTGTCGTACGGCACCATGCCGGTGATGACCGCCGACACGGCGATGTAGAGCACGGTGCAGATCAAGAGCGACGAGAGGATGCCGATCGGCACGTCGCGCTGCGGGTTCTTGGCTTCTTCCGCGTGCGTGGAAACCGAGTCGAAACCGATGTACGCGAAGAAGATGGTCGCGGCGCCGGCCATCATGCCCAGCGGCTCGCCACCCTTGCCGGTCTGTCCCATCAGCGTGTGACCGAAGAACGAGATGCCGCCCATGCCGAAGGGCGCGAACGGCCTCCAGTTCGCCGGGTTCACGTGCGGGATGCCGGCGAAGATCACGAAGAGCACGATGGCCAACTTCAAGATCACCATCGCAGTGTTGAAGTTCGCGCTCTCTTTGATGCCCTTCACCAGGATCACGGTGACGCCAAGGGCCACCACCACCGCCGGAAGATCCACGATGTGACCGTTCGGAGCGAGTACCCCCGTATGCGGATCATAATCGAACGGCGCGCTGCGCAGCACGGCCGGGATGTGCATGCCGAAGAGCCCGATGAAATTCTGGAAGTAGTGCGACCAGCCGTGCGCCACGGTTGCGGAGCCGACCGCATACTCGAGGATGAGGTCCCAGCCGATGATCCAGGCGAAGAGTTCACCGAGCGTGGCGTAGGCGTAGGTATAGGCCGAGCCGGCCACAGGCACCATTGCTGCGAACTCCGCGTAACAGAGCGCGGCGAAGATGCAGGTCACGCCAGCGACCACGTACGAGAGCATCAGCGCAGGGCCCGTCTTGTCGTGCGCGGCCACGCCCGTGAGCACGAAGATGCCGGTGCCGATGATCGCGCCGATGCCGAGGCTGGACAGCGTCACTGGCCCGAGCACGCGGCGCAGGCGGTTTTCGCCCGCCATCTCCTCGAGGATGAGCTTGATGGGCTTGCGCGCAAACAGTTGGTTGGCCATGGCCGCCCACGTTAGGGGACCTGGACCTGCGCTGGCAAGAACCCTCTGGAAGCGGTGCCGGCCTCAGCCCGCGGTGGCCTTGCGCTGCGCGAGCAGGTTACGCAGCGCGCGCAGCGTCTTGCGGGCGCTCTTGGCGTTCTCTTCGCTGAGCAAGCTGGCAGGCAACGGCAGGCTCGGATCGACCAGGATCTGAAACGCGACCAGGGTGTGTTGCGCGTCGAGGGCAGTGACTTCCCAGATGGCTTCGAAGTGGCTGACGTTGCCCTTGAGCATCTTGGCTTCGACCACGCGCGTGCTGCCTTCACCCGGATGCGCGCGCAGCTTGAGCTCGGCCCACAGCGTACGCGCACCGTTGAGCACGCTCAGCTGCACGTAGACCAGCGCAGAGGCGTCGCGACGCGACAGCACGCGAGAGGCCTCGAAGTTCGGCAGGAAGGTTTGATAGCCCGCGTAGTCTTGGACCACGGCGGTGACTTGGTCGACCGGCGTGTCGAGCATCACGACCGCGCGGCCCCACTGCACGCTCAGGCCCGGCGCCGGTTGCATGTCCGAGTCCATGCCGCCAGCGAGCACCGCGGCGCTCGGGCTTGCACCGCTGCCCGCGTTGGCAACCGCAGGCTGCGCCGCGATCGGCAACGCCAACGCAAGCACACAAGCCATCACGCGGAAGACTGAAGCGTTGCGCGGCATCGCCATGACCTCTGGGCGCTCAAGTGTGGCGCTGTTCAATCGTTACAGCAACAAGCGTGCCTGTGGGTGCGGCGCCGATCTGCTGCTCGTGATGACACGACGCGCAGGTCGCGCGGCTTGTTCACCGCGCACGGTTTCCCACGCCGCAGGCGCGTGTTATCTCGGCCACCCGGCATGAAAGTCGTCGATATCACAGAGTTCTACTCGCAACGCGGCGGCGGCGTGCGCAGCTACCTCACGGCCAAAGCCGAGGCAGCGCGGGCGCTTGGACACGATCACGTCGTGATCGCGCCCGGACCTGCGGATGCCGATACGGCACTGGGCGAAAGCGGCACAGTGGGCGCTGGCGGCACAGGCAGCTCACGGCTGCATTCCGTGCGTGGACCTTCGCTGCCGTACGACCCGACCTACCAGTTGCTGTACCGCATCCCCGAGGTGCGAAGGCAGGTGCGCGCCGAACGACCCGACGTGCTCGAGCTGCATTCACCGTATCTCGCTGCGCTGGCTGGCTTGTCTGTGCCGCACTCGGGCTTTGGGGTGCGCACCTTCGTGTGGCATGCCGATTTCATCGACACCTACCTGCGGCCGCGCCTCTGGCAGCGCTTGCCGGCGCGTGCGACCGACCTGGCGCTTTCGCCGCTGTGGGCGGCGGTGCGTGGCATCGCTGCACGCTGTGACGCGACGCTGGTCGCCGCGCGCTGGCAACTGGAGAAGCTGCGTAGTCACGGCGTGCCGAACGTGGTGCACGTACCCTTCGGCGTGGACCGCGAACAGTTCAGCGCGGCGGCCGCCGACCGGACCGAGCGCGCTCGATGGCTCGTGGGTGCGCCCAAAGACGCCAAGTTGCTGGTGGGCATCGGTCGCTTCGCGGTGGAGAAACAGTGGGACGTGGTGCTCGACGCGTTCATGCAGGTGCGCGAGCGCCACGACGCCGTGCTCGTGCTCTTCGGCGACGGACCGGAGCGCGAGGCCCTACAACGCCGTTGTGCAGGTCGCGCCGACGTGCGCTTCGCAGGCTTCGTGTCGGACCGCGCGCAGCTGGCACGTGGCCTCGCGAGCGCCGACTTGCTCGTGCATGGCTGCCCGTTCGAAACCTTTGGGCTCGGGCTGGCGGAAGCCATGAGCACCGGCCTGCCGGCAGTCGTACCGGATGCAGGCGGCGCCGCCGAGCTCGTGGATTCCGGCGCCGGCGAGCAGTACCGCGCCGGAGACGCGCAGGCCTGCGCCGCCGCGATCGAGCGGGCGCTGGGCCGCGATCCTGCGCAACTGCGCGCCGGAGCCTTGCGCAGCGTGGCCGAGCGAGTGCCGAGCGTGCGTGGGCACTTCGAGCAGGTGTTTGGGCTGTATGCAGAGTTGCTGAAGGCGCGCGGCGAGCACGCCTGACTCGACACGAGCAAGCGGCCCCAGAAGCTGCTATCTACGCCGGGTGTCGGTGCACGTATCCATCCATGACGTGTCGCCCGCGTTCGAACGCGAGGTCGAGGACGCGCTCGTATTGTGTCGTGCACGCGGCGCGCGACCGGCATTGCTCGTGGTCCCAGACTTCCAT